>DWZJ01000089.1 GCA_019118245.1 Candidatus Oscillibacter excrementigallinarum | reverse complement strand
AGGGGATGGTCTTGGTCTCGGCCTTCAGGATGGAGCCGTCCAGGATGGCGTCGATGATGCCGCGGGTGTCCTTGATGGAGATACGCTTGCCGGTGCCGTTCCAGCCGGTGTTGACCAGATAAGCCTTGGCGCCGCTCTTCTGCATCTTCTTGACCAGCTCCTCACCGTACTTGGTGGGATGCAGCTCCAGGAAAGCCTGGCCGAAGCAGGCGGAGAAGGTGGGAGTGGGCTCGGTGATGCCGCGCTCGGTGCCGGCCAGCTTGGAGGTGAAGCCGGACAGGAAGTAGTACTGGGTCTGCTCGGGGGTCAGGATGGACACGGGGGGCAGAACACCAAAGGCGTCGGCGGACAGGAAGATGACGTTCTTGGCGTCGGGGCCGGCGGACACGGGGCGCACAATCTTCTCGATGTGGTCGATGGGATAGGACACACGGGTGTTCTCGGTGACAGAGCCGTCAGCGAAGTCGCACTCGCCGTTCTCCTTGACGGTGACGTTCTCCAGCAGAGCGTTGCGCTTGATGGCGTTGTAGATATCGGGCTCGGACTCCTTGTCCAGGTTGATGACCTTGGCGTAGCAGCCGCCCTCAAAGTTGAAGATGCCGTTGTCATCCCAGCCGTGCTCGTCATCGCCGATGAGCAGACGCTTGGGGTCGGTGGACAGGGTGGTCTTGCCGGTGCCGGACAGGCCGAAGAACAGAGCGGTGTTCTCGCCGTTCATGTCGGTGTTGGCGGAGCAGTGCATGGAGGCCATGCCCTTCAGGGGCAGGTAGTAGTTCATCATGGAGAACATGCCCTTCTTCATCTCGCCGCCGTACCAGGTGTTCAGGATGACCTGCTCCCGGGAGGTGAGATTGAAGATGGCGGCGGTCTCGGAATTCAGGCCCAGCTCCTGATAGTTCTCCACCTTGGCCTTGGCGGCGTTGTAGGAGATGAAGTCGGGCTCGAAGTTCTCCAGCTCCTCGGCGGTGGGCTGGATGAACATATTCTTGACAAAGTGGGCCTGCCATGCCACCTCCATGATGAAGCGGATGGCCATGCGGGAGTCATGGTTGGCACCGCAGAACACGTCCATCACGAACAGCCGCTTGTTGGACAGCTGCTCCAGCGCCAGCTTCTTGCAGGCGTCCCAAGCCGCCTGAGAGGCGGGCTTGTTGTCGTTTTTGAACGCGTCGGAGGTCCACCACACCGTGTCTCTGGAGGTGTCATCCATGACGATGAACTTGTCCTTGGGGGAGCGGCCGGTATAGATGCCGGTCATCACATTGACAGCCCCCAGATCGGTGACCTGGCCCTTGTCGAAGCCCGTCAGGCCGGGGCGGGTCTCCTCTTCAAAAAGCTGCTCGAAGGAGGGGTTGTGGACGATCTCGGTGGTGCCGGTGATGCCGTACTTGCGCAGATCAATGGTTGCCATGATTCTATGACCTCTTTTCTGAATGATCTTCCGGCCGGCAGGCGCGGCCCGCGCGGCGGAGGGGTATTTTTCTGCTCAATATCATACACGGGGAGGGGGATAAAGTCAATCTCCATCCGCCGCCCGTCCCAGCGCGGCGGCCAGGGCCGCGAAGTCCGCCAACGTCAGCTGCTCGCCCCGGACGGCGGCAGGCAGGCCCACACCGGCGATGGCCCGCTGGATCGCCTCCTTGGAGACACCCGGCAGCGCGGCGGAGAGGCTGTTGGCCAGGGTCTTGCGCCGCAGCAGAAAGGCGCCGCGGACACAGCGGAAGAAGAACGCCTCGTCCTCCACCTCTACGGCGGGCCGCGCCCGCCGGACGCAGCGGATGACGGCGGAGGTCACCTTGGGGGCGGGGAGGAACTTCTCCGGCGGCACGTCGAACAGCAGCTCCGGCTCCATGTAATACTGGAGGAACAGGGAGAAGGAGCCGCCTTCAGAGGAGCCCTGAGGGGCGCACAGCCGCCGGGCCACCTCCCGCTGGATCATCACCGTGAAGGCGGGGAAGCAGGGGGTCTCCACCAGCTTTTCCAGAATGGGAGAGGTGACGTTGTAGGGCAGATTGGCGCAGACCAGGGGCGTGAGGCCGGAGAACCTCTCCGCCGCCAGGACGTTCAGATCCAGCTTCAGCACGTCACCGGGCACGATCTCCACATTGGGATAGGGGGCCATGGTCTCCGCCAGCACCGGCAGCAGCGCCCGGTCCAGCTCCACGGCCACCACCTTGCCCGCCCGCTGGGCCAGCTCCGCCGTCAGGGGGCCGATGCCGGGGCCGATCTCCAGCACGCCGCAGCCCGCGTCCGCGCCGGAGGCTTCCGCGATCCGCCGGGGCACCTCCGGATCGATGAGGAAGTTCTGCCCCATGGACTTGGAAAAATGGAATCCATGCCGGGCCAGCAGGTCCCGGATGGTGTTGTAGTCACAGAGATTCATGGATGATCCCGCCTTTCCCATGCAGTATATCAGATTTTCCGCCCCCTGCCAACCCCGTTCCGGCGGTCTTGCAAAATGATGCCGGACCCGGTAAACTGGTGGTATCTCAAATCCCACAGGAGGCGTGCCCATGCGATCGATCTTTCTGGACCTGGACGACACCATTCTGGACTTCCGCCGGGCGGAGCGGCAGGCCCTCTCCCGGACCCTGGAGCACTTCCGCGTGGCCCCCGCGCCGGCGGTGCTGGACCGGTACCACGAGCTGAACCGCCGGCAGTGGGAGCTGCTGGAGGAGGGGAAGCTGACCCGGCCCCAGGTGCTGGTCCGGCGCTTCCAGCTGCTGTTCGACGAGCTGGGGGTGCGGGCCGACCCGGAGGCGGTCTGCCAGCGATACGAGGAGCAGCTGGCCCGGGGCCACTTCTTCGTGCCCGGCGCCCTGGAGCTGCTGGAGGCCCTGCACACCCAGTACGACCTGTATCTGGCCACCAACGGCACCCCCGAGGTCCAGAACAGCCGCATCCAGAGCGCGGGCATCGCCCGGTATTTCCGAAACATCTTCATCTCCGAACAGCTGGGGGCCTACAAGCCCAGCCCGGCCTTCTTCCAGGCCTGCTTCCGGGCCATCCCGGACTTCGACCCGGCGGAGGCCCTGATGGTGGGGGACAGCCTGACCTCCGACATCCGGGGCGCCCGGAACGCCGGCCTCCGGTCCTGCTGGTACGATCCCCAGCGCCTGCCGCCCCGGCCGGACATCGTCCCCGACTACACCATCCACGCCCTGTCGGAGCTGCCGCCCCTGCTGGCGCGGCTGTGAGAGACGGCGAGAAAGAGGTCCCCTGCCACTGGCAGGGGACCTCTTTGACAAACATAGGATCTCAGGCGCTTTCTCACTTCAGGATATAGACGTTGCAGGTCCGCCGCCCGAAGTTGATGCACTGCTGATAGGTGTCGTAGTACAGGTCGATGATGTTGCCCCGGACGCCGGTGTCCTCCGCCACGGCGGTGCCGTAGACCACGGAGCCGTCGGCGGCCACGATATACAGCTTGGTGCCCAGGGGAATGACGCTCTTGTCCACGGCCACGGTGCCCACGTCCACCAGGGTGCCGGTGGCGGTGGTGTAGTCCGCGCCGCCGTGACCGGCGGTGTAGGCGGTGGCGGTCATGGACTTCACGCCGGAGAAGCTCAGGGTGGAGCCGTCCGTCAGGGTCAGGGTGCCGCTGCCGTCGGCGTTTTTGCTGACGCTGGCGATGCCTGCACGGGTCTCCACGGCGCCGGTGCCGTACTCGATCACCTTGTTGACGGCGGTGCTCTCCAGCTCCTCCACGAACTGGCGGGAGATCTCCTCCCCGCCGGACCAGACCACCTCGTAGATGGAGGTTCGGACGCCGTCGGCGCCCTCCTGGACCACCTTCTCCGTGCCAACGGGCAGGGAGGAATTGGCCACCCGCACGGTCTCATAGGCGGCGGGCTCCTCCACCTGGTCGTAGTAGGTGAGCTCAGAGGCGATGGTCAGCACGGCGCTGTCGCCGGACACATCCACGGCCACCATCTCCAGGGGGCTGGGGGTGATGTGGAGCCGCTCCAGCAGGTCGGCCACAGTCTCGCTGCGGGCCTTGGCGGTGACGGTGCTGCCGTCGTGGGTGACGGTGACGGCCTGCCCGGCGGTCAGGGTCATGTCATAGCCGCTGGCCCCGCTGGACAGATACACCAGCTGGGAGGAGAGGGTCCCCTCCGCCGCCGGGGCCTCCTCGTTCAGGACGATGGCGGCGTCCTCCGGGCCGGTGAGGATATACACGGCGCCGGCGTGGTCGGTGATGATCCAGCCGGTGCAGACCATGGCCGCCAGCACGAAGAGCTGGATGCCGAACCGGGCCTTGAGCGTGTGCAGCTTTTTCCCGAAAACGTGTGTGTTCAAGATCAGATACCTCCTCAGAAAAGGTCTTCCGCACCAGTTTCCCCTGGTTTTGGAAGGTCTATACCTCGGCGTTTTCCTGAATGAAAACAACTTGTAACTTTTGTTACCGATTGGAAAACTGGGCCTAGTATACACCGACTTCCCACTTTTGTCAAGTTTTTGCGGCGGTTGCGGTGTTATGTCTCCCACTTTGCGGAAAAATCCTTCGGTCGAGCCCTGCAAAAAGCTGGGGAAAAAATAAAAAAAGTAACAAAATAGTGACAGAAAAATAGGCGGCAAAAAAGGGCCCGTACCTGCTTTGACAGGCACGGGCCCTCGGCTTGGAAGCGCTTGCCGCCCAGGGGATTCAGCGGACCTCCGGGGTGAAGCCCAGGTCCTCCAGCTCGCTGACGGCGGTCTTGACGCAGTTGTCGCATCCGTCGATGGTGACGGTCTTGGTGTCCAGGGACACGGTGAACTTCAGCTCCGCGGCGGTCAGGGCGTTGGTGATGCGCTTGACGCAGTTCTCACACATCATATCGGGGACAGAGATCGTTGTCATACTACTTGCTCCTTTTTATTTCATCAGTTTTTGGATGGTGACCAGAAGGTCGTCCACGACCTCCAGATGTCCGTTTTGGATGTCCTGCACCACGCAGGTGTGGATGTGGTTGCTGAGCAGCTCCCGGGAAAACGCGTTCAGCGCTGACTGGATGGCGGAGACCTGGGTGAGGATGTCGGTGCAGTAGGCCTCCTTCTCCACCATGCCCCGGACCCCCCGGACCTGGCCCTCGATCCGGTTCAGCCGGCGGATGAGGGCGTCGTACTCCGGGGCCTCCCGGTGCTTGTGGCGGCAGGGACAGCCTGCCGCTGTCTCCTCCGCCGGTGCCTCGGCGGCGGGAGTCTCTTGTAAAGTCTGATCTTCCATATCTTACTCCTTTTTCCCGTTTCCCGTCAAATCACAGCTTCGCCCGGCCCAGCCGCAGGGCGTTGCCCACCACGCAGACGGAGCTGAGGCTCATGGCCGCCCCCGCGAACATGGGGGACAGCAGGGGGCCGCCGAAGGCATACAGCAGGCCCGCCGCGATGGGGATGCCGATGGTGTTGTAGCAGAAGGCCCAGAACAGGTTCTGCTTGATGTCCCGCAGGGTCAGCCGGGAGAGCCGGATGGCCCGGGGCACGTCCTGCAGGTCCGAGCGCATCAGCACGATGTCCGCGGACTCGATGGCGATGTCGCTGCCGCTGCCGATGGCGCAGCCCACGGTGGCGGCGGTGAGGGCCGGGGCGTCGTTGATGCCGTCGCCCACCATCATCACCTTGCGGCCCTGGGACTGGAGCCGCTCCACCACGCCGGCCTTCTCCTCCGGCAGCACCTCGGCGATGACCTCGTCCACGCCCACCAGGGAGCCGATGTGCTCCGCCGCCGCCCGGTTGTCGCCGGTCAGCAGCACGGTGCGGATGCCCTGCTCCTTCATCTTCCGGATGGCGGCGGCGCTGGTCTCCTTCACCGGGTCCGCCACGGAGATCAGGCCCAGCAGGGCGCCGCCCCTGGCGAAGTACATGGGGGTCTGGCCCTGGGCGGAGAGCCGCTCCGCGTCGGCGGCCAGGGGCGTCACATCCACGCCCTGCTCCTCCAGCAGGCGGCGGTTGCCGGCCAGGACGGTCTCGCCGCCCAGTTCCGCCTTCAGGCCCCGGCCGGACAGGTTCTCAAACCGCTCCGGCCGGGCGGGATCGCCGTGGCCGTGGGCCTGGGCGTAGGCGGTGATGGCGTTTGCCAGGGGATGGGCGGACACCGCCTCCACCGCCGCGGCGGCGGACAGCAGGTCGTCGGCCGCGCACTGATAGGGCAGGACCTCCGTCACGGCGGGGGTGCCCTCGGTGACGGTGCCGGTCTTGTCCAGCACCACCGTGTCCACACTGTGGGTGATCTCCAGGATCTCACCGGAGCGGATCAGGATGCCGTGCCTGGCGCCCAGGCCCGTGCCCACCATGATGGCGGTGGGGGTGGCCAGGCCCAGGGCGCAGGGGCAGGCGATGACCAGCACCGACGTGAACACCCGCAGCACGAAGGAGAAGGGCTGCCCGGCGATGGCCCAGAGGACGGCCGCCACCAGGGCGATCCCCATGACCACCGGCACGAACACGCCGGCCACCTTGTCGGCGGTCTTGGAGATGGGGGCCTTCCGGCCCTGGGCGTCCTCCACGAACCGGATGATCCGGGAGAGGGTGGAGTCGTCGCCCACGCGGGTCACCTGGACGTACAGCACGCCGTTTTCGTTGACGCTGCCGCCGATGACCTCGCTGCCCGCAGCCTTCTCCACCGGCAAACTCTCGCCGGTGAGCATGGCCTCGTTGACGCTGCTCTCCCCCTGGGTGACGGTGCCGTCCGCCGGGACCCGGGCGCCGGGCTTCACCAGCACCACGTCGCCCACCTTCAGTTGGCTGGTGGGGACCTCCCGGCCGGAGTCCGCCAGGATGGCGGTGTCCGGGGACAGCTGCATCAGGGCGGTGATGGCGCCCTTGGTCTTCTGCATGTTCCGGCTCTCCAGGAACTTGCCCAGAGACACCAGGGTCAGCACCACGGCGGCGGACTCATAATAGAGGTTGTGGACATAGCTGGGATCGTCGGAGATCAGGAAGGTCATCACCAGGCTGTAGGCAAAGGAGCAGCCGGAGCCGATGGCCACCAGGGAGTCCATGTTGGGGTTGCCGTGGAACAGGGACTTGAAGCCCCCGTGGAAGAAGTTGCGGCCGCAGTACAGCACCGGCACGGCCAGGATCAGCTGCAGCACCGCGAAGTTCATGGGGTGGGTGTGCATGGAGAAAATGTCCGGCAGGGGCAGGGGCGGCAGCCCGAAGGGCAGCATCTGCCCCATGGACACATACAGCAGCACCGCGGAGAACACCGCCGCCGCGATCAGCTCGTATTTTCGCCGCTTCAGGGCAGCGGCCTCCGCGTCCTCGGCGTCCTGGACCGTAGCCGGGGCCGGATGGTCCAGGTGCAGGGCGGCGCCGAAGCCCGCCTTCTCCACCTTGGCCACAATCTGCTCCTGGGTGCATTGACTTTCATCGTATGCAATGGTCATGATGCCTGTCGTCAGGTTCACCTCGCTGCGCTCCACGCCGGGCAGCTTCCGGGTGACCCGCTCCACGGACGCGCTGCACGCGGCGCAGTGCATCCCGGAGATGTCATATTTTTCTTCCCGCATGATAGCCTCCCATCTGCCGGAGGGAGATACCCTCCGGGGGTATTTTTCCTGAGACCCAATATATACCCCTAGGGGGTATTTGTCAAGAGGGAACTTCTCCCGCGTGCAAAAAAGTGCCCGGAATCCGGAAAACCCCTTGACAACCGGGGGAACTATGGTATGATGGAGGTGAAATCAAACAAAAAATTTGACTATCTAAAAATTTTTGCATGGTGAGGATTATGAGAGATTCGATCAAATGGGTCGCCAATCGGATGCCGAAGAGCGACGACCGGCAGCTTTCCATCATGTCTCTGGGGAACGTGGCCAAGGCCCGGTTCTTCCACAGCAGCTTTCCCCAGTATTCCATCACGCCCCTGGCCCGGCTGGACGGCATGGCCAAGTACCTGGGCCTGGGCGGCCTGTTCGTGAAGGACGAGTCCTTCCGCTTCGGCCTCAACGCCTTCAAGGTGCTGGGCGGCTCCTTCGCCATGGCCCGGTACATCGCCAAGGAGATGGGCAGGGACGTCAGCGAGATGACCTATGACTATCTGACCAGCGAGGAATTCCGGCGGGAGTTCGGCCACGCCACCTTCTTCACCGCCACCGACGGCAACCACGGCCGGGGCGTGGCCTGGGCGGCCCACAAGCTGGGCCAGAAAGCGGTGGTCCACATGCCCAAGGGCTCCAGCCAGGCCCGGTATGAGAACATCAAAAAGGAGGGCGCCCAGGTCACCATCGAGGATGTGAACTACGACGACTGCGTCCGCATGGCCGCGGCGGAGGCCGCCGAGACCAAGCACGGCGTGGTGGTGCAGGACACCGCCTGGGAGGGCTATGAGGAGATCCCCTCCTGGATCATGCAGGGCTACGGCACCATGGCCAACGAGGCGGCGGAGCAGCTGCGGCAGGTGGGCGTGAACCGTCCCACCCACGTGTTCGTCCAGGCCGGCGTGGGTAGTTTGGCCGGCGCGGTGATCGGCTATTTCACCAACCTGTTCCCCAACGATCCCCCCACCTTCGTGGTGATGGAGGCCCGGGCGGCGGACTGCCTGTACCAGGGCGCCCTGGCGGGGGACGGTCAGCCCCGGATCGTGGAGGGGGATCTCAAGACCATCATGGCGGGCCTGGCCTGCGGAGAGCCCAACATCCTCTCCTGGGACATCCTGCGCAACCACGTCTCCGCCTTCGTCTCCTGCCCGGACTGGGTCAGCGCCCGGGGCATGCGGATGCTGGGCGTGCCGGTGAAGGGCGACCCCACGGTGATCTCCGGCGAGTCCGGAGCGGTGGGCATGGGCCTCATCGCCGCCCTGATGGAGACGGACGAGTATCAGGACCTGCGGGAGGCCATCGGCCTGGACCGGTTCAGCCAGGTGCTGCTGTTCTCCACGGAGGGCAACACGGACCCCATGAAGTTCCGCAAGGTGCTGTGGGACGGCGAGTATCCCACGGTCTAAAAAAGAATAGAAAAGCAGACAGCCCCCGGCACAAGCCGGGGGCTGCCTGTTTCATTCGTTCGGGTTTGTCCTCACAGCCGGCGGCTGCCGCTGAGGGTCAGGGCCTCCAGGACCTGGTACCGCTCCATGGGGAAGGGCTTCTTCATCTGCAGGGCCTCCTCCATGTCCAGGTCCACGATGCGGCCGTCCTGGGTGCCGATGACGCAGTTGCCCTTGCCGGAGACCAGGGCCATCACCGCCTCGTAGCCCATGCGGCTGGCGGTCTCCCGGTCCCGGGCGGTGGGGGAGCCGCCTCGCTGGATGTGGCCCAGCACCGTCACCCGGGGGTCCAGCCCCAGCTCCTCGTGGATGCGCCGGCCGATGTCGGCGGCGCTGCCGGCGCCCTCCGCCACCACCACCATGTAGTGGGTGGTGCCGGCCAGGCGGGCCTGGCGGATCTTCTCGAGGATGTCCCGGTCAAAGTCCACCTCCCGCTCGGGGATCAGCACGGCGGTGGCGCCCACGCCCAGGCCCACGTACAGGGCCAGATGGCCGGCGTGGCGGCCCATCACCTCCACCACGGAGCACCGCTCGTGGGACTGCATGGTGTCCCGCAGCTTATCGATGCACTCCACGGCGGTGTTGCAGGCGGTGTCGAATCCGATGGTGTAGTGGGAGCAGCCGATGTCGTTGTCGATGGTGGCGGGGATGCCCACCACCTGCAGCCGGTATCCCCGGTCCGCCGCCTGGCGGGACAGGGCCAGGGCGCCCCGGAAGGTGCCGTCCCCGCCGATGGCCACGATGCCGTCCAGCCCCAGCAGGCGGCAGGTGGCCAGGGCCTTGTCCCGGCCCGCCTCGGTCATGAATTCCTCACTGCGGGCGGTATAGAGGATGGTGCCGCCCTTGTCGATGATATGGCTGACGCTGGTGGTGTCCAGCTGGACGAAGTCGCTGTTGATCAGGCCGTTCCAGCCCCGGCGGATGCCCACGCACTCCACCCGGCAGTCCAGTGCCGTCCGCACCACGGCCCGGACGGCGGCGTTCATGCCGGGGGCGTCGCCGCCGCTGGTCAGCACACCGATCCGTTGGATCTGGTTTTCCATGGAGAGTCCTCCTTTTCCTGTGACCGTTCCGAAAGGGACCCGTCCGGCCGGACGGGCTATGCTCCGATGATAGCGCTGACGGCAGTTTCTGTCAAGATTCTTCTCGTAATTAAGTGAAAAATGATAAACAAACGATTAAATATTGGAAAAATTGACGAAATACCAAGACGGCCTTCCAGATGCTCCCAGACGCCGGAGCGCCCCGCACGGCAGTCCTCTGCCAGGCGGGGCGTTCTGCTTTGTGCTGGGAGACGACTCTATCGTCGCTGCCCGGTCATGGTCTGCTGGATGATGTCGTCCATGACCTCCCGGGTGAGGGCGCCCTGGACGTAGCCGAAGACGTTGCCCTCCGTGTCGATCATGAAGGTGGTGGGATAGGCGCTGATGCCGTACTGGTAGAACAGCGCCCCGGTGTCGTCCATCACCACGGGATAGGTGTAGCCGTTTTCCTCCAGGAAGGCGGCGATGTCCTCCGCGCTGCCCTCCTGGCCGATGCCGGGCCCGGCCGCGCCCAGCACCACCAGGTCGCCGGCGTTCTCGTCCCACGCCTCGTACAGGGCCTGGATGTCCGGCATCTCCATCTTGCAGGGGCCGCACCAGGTGGCCCAGAAGTTCAGAAACACCGTCTGCCCCTGGTAGTCCGACAGGGTGTGGGTCTCGCCGTACTGGTCCGTCAGGGTGAAGTCCGGCGCGGGGACCACCGGGATCTCCCCGCTCTCCTCCTGGGCGCCGGTGGCGTCCTCCTGCTCTGCGGCGGGCTCCTCCTGGGCCGTGGTGCCGGAGACGGCGGCCAGGTCCGCCGAGATGGTGCCGGTGGCGCCGGTGAGGGTCAGAATGCCCATGACGATCAGCAGCACCGCGCCGAGCTTCACCGTGTAGCGCACCACGTTCTGGTGGGCCTTGAAGAAGTCCAGCACCGTGCCGGTGAAGAGCCCCACCGCCAGGAAGGGCAGCACAAAGCCCAGGGTGTACACGCCGATCAGCAGGAATCCCGCGGCGGCGGAGGACCCGGAGGAGGCCATCAGCAGGACGCTGCTGAGGGTGGGGCCCACGCAGGGCGTCCAGGCGAAGCTGAAGGTGAAGCCCATCACCAGGGCCACCGCCGGGTTCATGGCCAGCTTGTCCAGCCGGAAGGGGAGACGGTGCTCCTGCTCCAGCAGCATGGTCCGCCTGCCCAGTCCCAGCTGGTACAGGCCGAACAGCAGGATGATGACGCCGCTGGCCCGGGCGAACCACACCTGGTAGTCGTGGAAGAAGGTTCCCAGGGCGGAGAGGCCCAGCCCCAGCAGGAAGAACGCGAAGCTGATGCCCGCCACAAAGAAGAGAGTGTTGAAAAAGATCCTGCCCCGGGGATAGCGGCGGACGCCGTTCTCATCCACCACGGCGGCGCCGCCGGCCAAGTAGCTGACGTACAGCGGCACCAGGGGCAGCACGCAGGGGGAGAAGAAGCTCAGCGCGCCCTGTAAAAAGACAGTGACGGCGGATACGCTGGTCTCGATGGAAAAGCCCATGGGACATCCTCCTGTATTCATGAAGTCATGGCGTCATGATACCGGGTTTTCCCGCCGCTGTAAAGAGGATTTTGCCACAGCTCCCGGCAAAATCGGAGAGATCCCCCTTGACAGCGGCGGCCGGAACGGTCAAGATAAAAGGGAAAAACAGGGCCGCCCAGGGCGGCAGGGAGGCAGTTTGCAATGGAAATGGTGGATCTGTACGATGAGAACCGGCTCCCCCTGGGGCGGACGGCGGAGCGCCACGCCCCCAAGGGGGAGGGAGAGTACCGGACCGTGGTCCATGTGTGCGTGTTCGACAGCCGGGGCCGGCTGCTGATCCAGCAGCGGTCCCGGGAGAAGGCCGTCTGGCCGGAGGCGTGGGACGTGTCCGCCGCCGGCGGCGTGGATGCCGGAGAGACCAGCCGCCAGGCGGCGGAGCGGGAGTTCCGGGAGGAGCTGGGCATCCCCCTGGACCTGGGGACCCTGCGGCCCTCCTGCACCGTGAACTTCGACGGCGGATTCGACGACTTCTTCCTGGTGGAGCGGGACGTGGACCTGTCCGCGGCGGTGCTCCAAAAGGAGGAGGTGGCCCAGGTCCGCTGGGCGGACCTGCCGGAGATCCTGGACATGGTGGACCAGGGGGCGTTCATCGACTACCCCAAGAGCTTCCTGACGTTCCTGTTCGATATGCGGGGGACCTTTGGATTTTCCACCAAGTGAACCGGCGGAGCGAAAACCGTCCTTGACAGGCACCGGGAGATGTGATATAACCAAAACATACTAAAAGTATGTTTTGGGGAGGGAGCGCGATGGCCCGCAACAAGCACCCGGAGGAGACCGTGGAGAAGATCCTCACGGTCTCTGCAAAGCTGTTCATGGAGAAGGGGTATGAGCACACCACCCTCCAGGACATCATCGACCACCTGGGGGGGCTCACCAAGGGGGCCATCTACCACCACTTCAAAGGCAAGGAGGAGATCCTCCTTGCCATCGCGGACCGAATGGGAGAGCAGACGGAGACCTGGATGCAGGCCATCCGGGACGATCCCGGCCTGACCGGCGCAGAAAAGCTGCGGCGGATGTTCCGGGCCTCTCTTGGGAATTCGGATCAGACGGACCTGTTCGTCCTAGCCCCCAATATGCTGAAGAACCCAAAGCTGATGGCGATCCTGTTGACCAGCATGATCGAGGAGGTGCTGCCCCGTTACATGGAGCCCGTTCTGCGGGAAGCGGTGGCGGACGGATCTATCCGGACCGACTATCCGGAGGAGCTGGGGGAACTGCTCTTGCTGTTGTCCAATGTGTGGCTGAACCCCATGATCTATCCCGCCACGCCGGAGAAGACCCGCCGCCGGATGGAGCTCTATGACCAGATGCTGCGGAGCATGGGCCTGGACCTTCTGGACCAGGAGTTGCTGGACCAGTGGGAACACTTCTGCCGCCTGTCTCAGGAGCGGCTGTAGACAATAGAAGAAACTGCCCGCAGGGCAGCTTCTTTTTCCATAAATACATACCAACTAAATGTATGAAAAGGAGGAACCATATGAGAAAAACGGATGCGATCCTGCCCCAGGACCTGGCTGTCTGCCTGTGGCTGCTGGGCTGGGCCCTGCTGACCGAAAGAGAAGGGAGGGGAGAACACGATGCGCGGTAAGCTGTTTCGTCGGGACTTCACCCTGGTGGTGATCGGGCAGATCATCTCCCTGCTGGGCAACGCCGTGCTGCGGTTCGTGCTGCCCTTGTACCTGCTGGACGTCACCGGCTCCCGGAGCCTGTTCGGCCTGTGCTCCGCCGCGGCATTCGTGCCCATGGTGGTGCTGACGCCTCTGGGAGGCGTGGTGGCGGACCGGCTCCACAAGCAGCGGATCATGGTGGCACTGGACTTCTTCACCTGCGCCTTGGTGGCCCTGACGGCGCTGGCGCTGGGCCGTCTGCCATTGGTGCCGGTGCTGGTGGCAGCCATGATGCTGCTGTACGGTATCTCGGGGGCGTATCAGCCGGCGGTGCAGGCCAGCATCCCCCTGCTGTGCCCGCCGGACCGGCTGGTGGACGGCAATGCCGTCATCAACCAGGTCAGCGCCCTGTCCGGCCTGCTGGGACCGCTGCTGGGGAGCCTCGTCTACGACGCCTTCGGCGTGACGGCGGTGCTGGTGGGCGGTTCCGCCTGCTTCTTCGCCTCGGCGGTGATGGAGCTGTTCATCCGCATCCCTCACACGCCGCGGCACACAGACGCCGGCATCTGGCGGACCGCCCGGGCCGACCTGGCGGAGAGCGGGCGGTTTCTCCGGCGGGAGCGGCCCGTGATCCTGAAGTACATCGCCCTGGTCTGCGCCTTCAATCTGCTGCTGAGCGCCCTGCTGGTGGTCAGTATGCCGGTGCTCATCAAGCAGACCCTGGGACTGGGGGACACCTGGTACGGCGTCAACCAGACCGCCATGGCGGCGGGGAGCCTGGCCGGCGGGCTGGCGGCAGGCCTGCTGGGCGCCCGGCTGACGGTCCGCCGGTCCTGGGTGATGCTGCTGGCCTGCGGCGCCTGCCTGATCCCCATGGGCCTCTGTCTGCTGGGGGGACTGGCGGCAGCAGCGGCCTTTGCCGTGCTGACCGCCGCAGGGTTCCTTCTGATGGCCTGCGCGGCGCTGTTCACCGTCACCATGCTGGCCAACATCCAGGCCCAAACGCCCGCGGACCTGGTGGGAAAAGTGGTGTCCCTGCTGCTGACGGTCTCCCTCTGTGCCCAGCCGGCGGGGCAGGTCCTTTACGGGGTGCTGCTGGAGTGTTTGGCCGGCCGGGAAGGCTGGTTGCTGCTGGCGGCGGCCTGCGGTGCCGGCGCCATCGCACTGGCGGCCCGCCGAACGGCTCACTCCGCCGCCTCCGGCTCCAGCAGGTGCATGGCGGAGACCTCGTAGGCCACCCGCTCCTGGACCGTGCCGTCCTCCAGCACCTTGCGGTAGGAGCGGCTCTGGACCCGGCCCTCCAGGCCGAGGGCGTCTCCTACCTGGAGATGGGAGGCCTGGACGGCCAGCTGTCCCCAGGCGATCACCGGCAGATAGTCCGCCCGGCCGTACCGGCGGCTCACCGCCAGCATCAGGTCGCAGATGCTGCGGCCCAGGGGCGTCCGGCGGAAGATGGGGGGCTTGCACAGGGCGCCGGAGAGCAGGATGTGGTTGCAGGGCTCCCCGGTCCCCGGCGTGATCTCCTGGGCGTAGACCGTCAGAACCAGCCGATTCCCCACGCCGGAGCGGTTGTTGAAGGACCGGAGCTGCCCCCGGACATGGAGAGGGCCGCCGCCCTCCGCCGCCGGCAGCAGGGGCTCCGGCAGCAGCACCGGCAGGATGTCCGGCGTGCCGGAGAGCCGGGGCACCCGGAGGGAGAGCCGGAAGAACCGGACGCCGTGGTTTTCGTGGGAGAACGCAGGCGCCTCCGGAGCGGTCCCCTCCAACAGCACCTCGTTGCGGGTCTTGATCGTCATGTTGTCCACCTCTCGGTCGTGATGCTACACTCTATGAGGGCCGCGGCCCGGATAGACCTGAAGATCTTCGGCGGCGGAACAGACTCTTGATGATGGGGCGGAAACGCGGTATAATGGAGACCAGACGAGAGGCGGCACCTCTGCCGCCCGCGAAGGAGGGGGAGCCGATGATCCAGGCTATCGTATACACATCTAAGACCGGATACACCCAGCGGTACGCCCAACTGCTGGCGGAGAGGACCGGCGTGCCGGCATACAGCGCCAAGGAGGCCCGCGGGAAGCTGCGGCCCAAGGCGGAGATCTTCTACATGGGCTGGCTGCTGGCGGGCACCGTGCAGGGCATCCAGAGCGCCATGGACCGCTATACCATCCGGGGCGCGGCCATCGTGGGCATCTCGCCCCAGGGCAACGGCGACCTGTGGACGGAGGCCCGGATTAACGGCGGCTGCAGCGACAGCGGCGGGCGGCTGTTCTACCTCCAGGGGGGCTACGCGCCGGAGAAGCTGGGCTTTTTCCACCGGCTGATGATGAAGCCCATGACCCGCTCCGTGGTCCGCCAGGTGCAGGCCCGGGGCGACGCCGCCACGGACCAGGAGCGGCAGATGGCGGAGGTGTTCCAGCACGGCGGCGACTTTGTCCGGGAGGAGGCCCTGGACGAGATCGTCCAGTGGTTCCGGGAGGGAGACCACACCGGAGAGGTGAAGTCGGTCCCCCGGGTGGAGTTCTGAAAAAACAAAACACCCCGGCTGTCCCATGGACAGCCGGGGTGTTTTGAATGGAACGGAACAGGCTCAGATCCGGGCCACGCCGGAATCCCGGGCAGCCTGCTCCACGGCGGCGGCCACCGCGTCCTTCACCCGGGGGTCGAAGGCGGCGGGGATGATATAGTCGGCGGAGAGATCGTCCCCCACCAGGCCCGCCAGGGCCTTCGCGGCGGCGATCTTCATGGCGTCGTTGATGTCGCTGGCCCGGGCGTCCAAAGCGCCCCGGAAGATGCCGGGGAAGGCCAGGACATTGTTGATCTGGTTGGGATAGTCGCTGCGGCCGGTGGCCACCACGGCGGCCCCGCCGGCCCTGGCGTCGTCGGGGAAGATCTCCGGCGTGGGGTTGGCGCAGGCGAAGATAACAGCGTCCTTCGCCATGGCCTTCACCATCTCCGTGGTCACCGCGCCGGGGGCGGACACGCCGATGAACACGTCGGCCCCCGCCAGCACGTCCGCCAGGGAGCCGGTCCGCTTGGCCGGGTTCGTCACCTGGGCCATCTCCTCCTTGATCCAGTTCAGGCCGTCCCGGCCGGCGTAGATGGCACCCTTCCGGTCGCACAGCGTCACATCCTTCGCCCCGGCGGAGAGCAGCAGCTTCGTGATGGAAACGGCGGCGGCCCCGGCGCCGTTGATGACGATGCGGACCTCCTCCAGCTTCTTGTTCACGACCTTCAGCGCATTGGTGAGCCCCGCCAGGGTGATGACGGCGGTGCCATGCTGGTCGTCGTGGAAGATGGGGATGTCGCACCGCTCCTTCAGCTTCCGCTCGATCTCAAAGCACCGGGGGGCGGCGATGTCCTCCAGATTCACGCCGCCGAAGGATCCTGCCAGCAGGGCCACGGTGTTGACGATGTCGTCCACGTCCTTGGAGCGGACGCACAGGGGGATGGCGTCCACGTCGCCGAAGGCCTTGAAGAGGACGCACTTGCCCTCCATGACGGGCATCCCGGCCTCCGGGCCGATGTCCCCCAAGCCCAGGACGGCGGAGCCGTCGGTGACCACCGCCACGGTGTTCCACCGGCGGGTCAGCTCATAGCTCTTGTTGATGTCCTTCTGGATCTCCAGGCAGGGCTGGGCCACGCCGGGGGTGTAGGCCAGGGACAGGGCCTCCTTGCTGTCCACCGCCACCCGGGGCGTCATCTCCAGCTTGCCCCTCCACTCGTAGTGCAGCCGCAGGGATTCCTTTGCGTAATCCATCGTCAGTTCTCCTCTCCATCAAGTTTGAAAGATAGCACTATTGTACGGGAAAAGGGGGCGGTTGTCAATTTCCAGCAGCGGCGCCGGGGCCCGCGGGGCTGAGAAAATATTTTTTCGTCCCCGCTCTTGCATTCCCGGAATTCCTATGGCAAAATAGTAGGCCGAAAGAGGAGGTGATTTCGTGAAGATTTCCACAAAGGGGCGGTATGCCCTGCGCCTGATGACCGACGTGGCGGTCCATGGCGGAGAAGAGTTCGTATCTTTGAAGGATGTGGCGGCCCGGCAGGGTATCTCCATGAAATACCTGGAACAGATCGCGGGGCTGCTGTGCAAGGCGGGGTTCCTCCGCAGCGGGCGGGGCGCCCTGGGCGGGTACCGCCTGGCCCGGACGCCGGAGAGCTACACCCTGGGCAGCATCCTGCGGCTGACGGAGGGCAACCTGGCGCCGGTGGCCTGCCTGGAGGCGGAGGAGAACACCTGCGAGCGGTGCGGCGTCTGCCCGACCCTGGATTTCTGGACGGGGCTGTACGCCGCGGTGAACGCGTATGTGGACCGCTTCACCCTGGCGGACCTGGTGCGGGAGGAGCTTGCCAAGAGCGGAGAGGCTCCCGTATCGTCTGGAACATGAAAACACAGAACGCCGGTCTCGAAACGAGACCGGCGTTCTGCCGTTTATCGCGTTCCGTCCGTCAGCCTGGCGCAGTCGGCGGGGCGGCCGGAGAGCATCTCCAGCCCGTGGGCCAGGGCGGGGAGGACGGCCTCCAGGTTCTCCCTGGCCGCCTTGGGAGAGCCGGGGAGGTTCACGATGAGGGTCCCCTTCCGGATGCCGGCGGCCGCCCGGGACAGCATGGCCCGGTTTGTCACCTGCATGGAGGCGTACCGCATGGCCTCCGGGATGCCGGGGGTCAGCCGGTCACAGACGGCGATGGTGGCCTCCGGCGTCACGTCCCGGGGGGCGAAGCCGGTGCCCCCGGTGGTGACGATCAGGTCCACCGGCTCCCGGTCGCACCACTGCCGCAGGGCGGCCTCGATCCGGCCCTTCTCGTCCGGGACGATGGCGGTCTCGGTCACCGCATACCCGGCGTTTTTCAGAATTTCAACGACCAGGGGCCCGCCTTCATCGGGGCGCTCTCCCCGGAAGCTCCGGTCACTGACCGTCAGAACAGCCGCTTTGAACATGGTCCTCTCCTCCTTCACGATCCCAGCAGCAAAATGGCCTCCGGCGGAACGGAGACGGTGAGGCGTGCCTTGTCCGGCACCGCCTGCCAGACGTCCTTGTCCAGCTCCATCCGCAGCAGGGGCGCCTCCGGCGCCGCGCCCTCCGGCCGCAGCAGCACGATGGTGGAGAACACGTCCTCCACCACCCGCTCCACCGTACAGGCGAAGCAGTTCTCCCCGTCCGGGGCGGCAGGCCGGACATGGTGGGCCCGGATGCCGATCCGGCGGACGCCCTCCGGCACCGGACGGCCGCAGGAGAGCGTCAGCCCCCAGTCCGGCAGGGACACGGCGTCCCCCGTCGGCCGGGCGTCGGCGTAGTTCTTGCAGCCGGAGAGCCGGGCGGCGGCCTCCGTGCCGGGGCTGCGGAACAGCTCCTCCAGGGTGGTCACCGGCTGGGACCGGCCCCGGTCCATGACGCACACCCGGCGGCAGTTCCGGAACACCTCCCCCCGGTCATGGGAGACCCACAGCACTGTGCCGGGGAATCCTCCCAGCGTGTCCGCCAGCTCCAGCTCCAGCTGGTATTCCAGATAGCTGTCCAGGGCGGAGAAGGGCTCGTCCAGCAGGATGGCTTTGGGCTCCGACGCCAAAATCCGGGCCAGGGCGCACCGCTGCTGCTGCCCGCCGGAGAGCTGCCCCGGCTTCTGGTCCGCCACGGCCTCCAGCTGGAACTGCCGCAGCTTCTCCGCCACCTCTGTCTGGCGGCGGCTCTTGTCCCGCACGGCCGCGGCGATGTTCTGCCGCACCGTCATGTTGGGGAACAGGGCGTACTGCTGGAACAGGTACCCCACCCGCCGCCTCTGGGGCGGCAGGTCGATTCTGGCGGCGCTGTCGTACAGGGTGACGCCGTCCAGCTCGATGTGCCCCTCGTCCGGCGTCAGGATGCCGGCGATGCACTTGAGGGTCACGGACTTGCCGCACCCCGAGGCTCCCAGCAGGGCCAGCGTCTCGTCCCCGGCCTCGAACCGGACCTCCAGCCGGAAGTCCCCCAGCTGCTTTTGAATGTCCACGGAGAGCGCCATTACCGTCCGCCCCCTTTCCCGGCCCGCCTCTGCCGGGCCTCCAGCAGGTTCACCGCCAGCAGGAACACGGCGGAGATGGCGATGTTCACCAGCACCCAGCGGAGGGCCTCCGCGTCGTTGTCGGTCCGCCAGAGCTGATACACCGTGGTGGAGATGGTGGCCGTCCGCCCCGGCGTGTAGCCGGCGATCATGGAGGTGGCACCGTACTCGCCCAGGGCCCGGGCAAAGGCCAGCACGGTCCCCGCCAGGATGCCCTGGCGGCACACGGGCATCCGCACCCGCCAGAAGATCCAGGTGTTGGACCGGCCCAGGGTCTGGGCGGCCTCCGCCAGGGTGTGGTCGAAGCTCTCAAATGCGCCCCGGGCGGTGCGGTACATCAGGGGAAAGGCAACCACCACGGTGGCGAAGATGGCGGACCACCAGGTCATCACCAGCCGGAGGCCGAAGTGGTCCTGCACCCAGGCGCCGATGGGGCGGTTGGGCCCCAGCAGCACCAGCAGCAGCCAGCCTACCACGGTGGGCGGCAGCACCAGAGGCAGCGTCAGCACCACATCCAGCACGCCCTTCACCAGCCGGGGCAGCTTTGCGATGTAATAGGCCGCCAGGATGCCCAGGAAGAACACCGCCACCGTCGAGATGGCGGCAATTCTCAATGAGTTGTAAAGAGGATACCAGTCCATACAAGCACCTGATTCCAGCAGAGAGTGGAGAGTTGAGAGTGGAGAGTTGAGAGTGGAGAGTTGAGAGTGGAGAGTGAAGATAAGAGCTTTGGTGCCGCCGACGGCGGCCATTTGGATCCGGTCCGGCTTTGCCGGACACCAAAACTCCTATCTTTTATCTCCGAACTCCTATCTGTTTTACGCCATGGGACTGAAGCCAACGGCCTCAAAGCAGGCCGTGGCCTCGTCGGTGGACAGGAAGTCCAGGAAGGCCTTGGCGGCTTCAGGGTTGGCGCTGTTCTTCATGACGGCGGCGGGGTAGATGACCTGGCCGCACATCTCGGCGGTGGCCTCGTCCACCACCGTCAGGCCGGCGGAGAAGGCGTCGGTGGCGTAGATGACGCCGCAGTCCACGGTCCCCTCGGAGACCTGGGTGGTGACCTCCTTCACGTTGGAGCCGTAGGTCAGCACACCGGCGCTGGCCAGGGACGCCTCGTCCAGGCCGTAGTAAGTAAAGATCTTCTGGGTGTACTGGCCCACCGGCACGTCGCTGTTGCCCATGGCCAGGAATACGTCGCCGGCCGCCAGCAGCTCTGCCAGCTGGTCAAAGGACTCGATGCCCTTGGGATTGCCCTCCGGCACCGCCAGGGTCACCTTGTTCTCCAGCAGGTCCAGGCGGGTGGAGCTGTCCACCAGGTCCAGCCCCTCGGTGTTCTCCTCGCCGCCCTCAGCGTCCAGCTGATTCATCTGCTTGGGCGCGGCGGAGATGAACACGTCGCAGTCGGCCCCCTCCTGGATCTGGGTCTTCAGCGTACCGGAGGAGTCGTAAGTGGCCACCACGGTGACCTCCGGAGCCACGGCCTTGTAGGCCTCGATGACCTGGTCCAGGGACTCCTGCATGGAGGCGGCGGCAAAGACGTACAGCTCCACCGGCTCGGCGGCAGTCTCCGTGGTGGCGTCGTCAGCGGTGTCGTCCGCGGCGGTATCGCCGGTGTCCGTGCTGCCGCCGCAGGCGGTCAGGGACAGGGCCAGCGAGAGGGCCAGGAGCAGGGAGAAAAACTTTTTCATGGGAGATCTTCCTTTCTTCATGATAATCTGTTGAAACCGGCTTTGCAAGTCCGGCGTCAAACCAACGTGATATTCAAGCGAGGATAACGGTGGCCGCAAAAGGGCGGCCCCTTTTGCACCGGGACTTACTCGTCCACGCCCACCATGACGGAGGTGGCCTTGATGACGGCGTAGGCGGTGCCGCCCACCTTCAGCCCCAGCTCCCGGATGGAGCCCATGGAGATGGTGGAGGTGACGATGTTCCCGCCGCCGATGTCGATCCGCACGATGCCGTTCACCGCGCCCTCCTCGATGGAGACGATGGTGCCCTTGAATTGATTTCTTGCGCTGAGTTTCATGGTTCAATTTCCTTTCCGCGTTTCATGGTTTTATATCTTCTCTCCGGGAAGAGTCCCCGGAGCGGATACCGTGATATGCGCTTGAGGAGAACGGAGCCCCGAAGCAGGGGGCGCGGACCGCGCCCCCGCTCTGCGGCGCTATTTCCCAAACGGGCAGGCGGGCCAGTGGCAGGGCTTGCAGCCCAGGCACAATCCGCCCTCGCCCAGGGAGACGATCCAGTCCCTGGTGACGGGCACGTCCGCCGCCACCCAGGGCAGCACCAGGTCGAAGATGGTGGCCCCGGCGTACATGACGCAGCCGGGCAGGCCCATCACCGGGGTGCCGTCGTCAAAGTAGCCCAGCAGGAACATGGCGCCGGGCAGCACCGGGGCGCCGTAGGTGACGATCTTCGCCCCGCTCTGCTTGATGCCGCCGGGGGTGTTGTCGTCCGGGTCCACACTCATGCCCCCGGTGCAGAGGATGACCTCCGCCCCGGTCTGGCGTGCTTCGGTGACGGCATTCGCCACGTTCTCCACCCCGTCGCCGGGATAGGTGACGGAGAGGGTCTCGATGCCGTAGGCCGCCAGCTTGTCCCGCACCACCGGGGTGAAGGTGTCCTGGATCAATCCCTTCTTCACCTCGCTGCCGGTGGCCACGATGGCGGCGGTCCGCCGCACCCAGGGCCGCAGCTCCAGCAGGGGTTCGTCTCCGGCGGCCGCCTTGGCATCGTCCAGCTTCTCCTCCGCGATGATGAGGGGGATGACCCGCATCCCCGCCAGCTTGTCGCCCTTCTTGACGGCAGTGCCGCCTTTCCGGGTGGCGATCATCAGCTGGTCGATGGCGTTTACCGCCCGCAGGGCCTCGGACCGGACCCGGAACAGCCCGTCACAGGCCGCCTTCAGCTCGATCTTGCCCTCCTTGACGCCGCTCCGCTCCATATTCGCGTTGGCGCACAGGGCATACAGCCGCTCCGCCGCCTCGTTCTCGTGGAGCATCCCCGGCGTCATCTCCCACACGTACAGATGCTCCTTTCCCATGGACAGCAGCACCGGGATGTCCTCCGCCGTCACCACATGCCCCTTCCGGAACCGGGCGTCCTTGTACTGGTCCTTAATGATCTGGGTCATGTCGTGGCAGAGCACATGGCCCACCGCGTCCTCCGTCCGTATCAGCTTCATTGCTCCGCCTCCAGAATCTCGATCTCGTCTCCGGCCCGGACGGTTCCCTCCTTCACCACCACGGCGAAGATGCCCTCCGTGGGCATGACGCATCTGCCCACCGCCTTCTTGATGGCGCAGTCACTGTGGCACTCCTTGCCGATCTGGGTCACTTCCACCTCGGTCTCCCCGATCCGCAGATGGGTGCCAACGGGCAGGTGCTTCAGGTCGATGCCCTGGGTGTTGATATTCTCCGCGAACACCCCCGCGTCCAGCGGGATGGGGCAGCCCGAGCGCATGGTGTCCACGCTCTCCTCCGCCAGCAGGGAGATCTGCCGGTGCCAGTCCCCGGCGTGGGCATCCCCCACGATGCCGTGGCGGAGTTTTAATTGAATTTCTGAAACGGGGTGCTTCTGTTCCCCTTTCCGCTCGCTGATATTCACCGAAACCACGTTTGCCAATGGTCTCACTCCTTGATTTGGTACTCTCCGCTCTTTCCGCCGGACTTGGCCAGCAGGCGGATGTTGGTGATGCGCATGTCCTTCTGGACGGCCTTGCACATATCGTAGATGGTCAGGGCCGCCACGGACACGGCGGTCAGGGCCTCCATCTCCACCCCGGTCACGCCGGTGCAGGTGACGGCGGCTTGGATCTCCACCATGCAGGGGTCGTCGGACAATGCGAAGGTGATGTCGATGCCCGTCAGGGGCAGGGGGTGGCACATGGGGATGAGCTCCCAGTTGTGCTTGGCCGCCTGGATGCCCGCCACCTGGGCCACCGCCAGCACGTCGCCCTTTTTCATGGTGCCGTCCTTGATTTTTTGAAGGGTCTCCGGGGCCATGTGGATCTCCCCAGCGGCCACCGCCCGGCGGTGGGTGACGGCCTTGTCCGTCACGTCCACCATCTTCGCCCGGCCCTGTTCGTTGAAATGGGTCAGCTCTCCCATGGGTCATCCTCCGATCTGGTTCATGTTCCGGGGCGTGTCGCTCCGCCGCTCCGCCAGGTGGTGCCGCTGGGGCTTTTGCAGGATGCCCCGCCGGACGGCGTCCACCAGCGCCTCCCCGTGGAGGCCCCGGAGGGGGATCTCCTCCCGGCTGTGGAGGCAGCCCTTTAATTTTCCGTCCGCCGTCACCCGGATGCGGCGGCAGTCTCCGCAGAAGTCGTGGCTCACCGGCGAGATGAGCCCCACGGTGCCCTTTGCTCCGGGCAGCTGGTACCGCCGGGCCACCCCCTGGGCCTCGATGGGCGCCAGCTCCGGCACCCGCTCCAGGACTGTAGCTCCCGGCAGGAAGCAGCTCTTGTCCCAGGAGGCGCAGGGCCCCATGGGCATGAGCTCGATGAACCGCATCTCCCAGGGATGCTCCCGGCTCAGGTTTACAAAATCCCCGATCTCATCGTCGTTGAACCCGCCGATGAGGACGGTGTCGAATTTCAGGTCGTGGAATCCCGCCGCCTCTGCGGCCCGGATGCCGTCCAGCACGTCCTGGAGGGTCCCCAGCCGGGTCATGGCGGCGAACCGGTCCGGCCGCAAGGTGTCCAGACTGATGTTCAGCCGGTCCAGTCCAGCTTCCCGGAGGGGCTTTGCCAGCTGGGGCAGCAGAGAACCGTTGGTGGTAAGGCACAGCTCCTCCACACCGGGGATGGCCCGCAGCATCCGGCACAGGTCCACCAGGCCCAGCCTCACCAGCGGCTCTCCGCCGGTGAGGCGGATCTTCTTCACCCCGCACGCCACCGCCGCTTCGGCGATCTCCGCCAGTTCCTCCAGGGTGAGGATGTCCCCGTGGGCCCGCTTTTCTACCCCCGCCTCCGGCATACAGTATTGGCACCGGTAGTTGCACTGGTCCGTCACTGACAGGCGCAGATAATCGATCGTTCGTCCGCAGCTGTCCTGCATAGCACCCTCCAACCGTGATACTCAAGTGAGATAAACGATATACTATATTATAGGCGGACCACGGGAAAAGTCAAGAAAAACGCCCCGGCCGATGCCGGGGCGTCGTTGTACAGAACCTGAAAGATCCTAGCGGCGGGAGGCCCTCCAGGCGGCGAACATCCGCACCGACAGGGTCAGGGCGATGGCCAGCAGGATCAGGGAGACGATGCCCTGGACGGTGGAGACCAGCGCCATCAATGCCCCGATGGAGAGCACATAGGCGCCCAGCGGCAGGACCAGATAGGCGAAGGGCAGGCGGCTCACCAGAAAACCGGCCCACACCAGAGCCAGGATCACACTGTTCCGCCGGGTGAGGGGGAAGGGGGACTTTCGGAAGGAGCGGACGGTGGCAATCAGCAGCGCCAGGGTCACCAGTACCTGGATCCAGGCGGTGACCACATAGACGGACGTCAGCCCCATTTGCTCCCAGGAAAACGTGGCAAAAATGTAAGTCCAGTTGAGGCCGGTGGCATAGTGAAAGAAGATGTCCGCAATCAGGTAAAGCGCCCAGGCGCACCACAGTCCCGGCCGCTTTTGGGCGAGAAAGCAGATGATCCCACACACCAGAAACGGGACGGCCAAAATCACGCCGGTGAGGATCCCGCCCAGCACCGTGGGGATCAGAAACGCCAGAAAGGCCATGCAGAAGAGGATGATCCCGGCGATCTTCCGGCCCGGCATCCGGCCAGAGACCACCGCCTGTGCCGCCGGAGTGGCGGGCGTTTCCAGCGGGGCTTCCTCCGCCGCCGATCCGGCTTCTCCCGTCACTAGTTCGTCCAGCGTCACGCCGAAGAGCTGGCTCAGCTTCACCAGCTTGTCCAGGTCCGGCACGCTGGAATCCGTCTCCCACTTGCTGACGGACTGGCGGCTCACCGCCAGCGCCTCCGCCAGGTCCCCCTGGGACAGGTGATGTTCCGCCCGCAGGCGGCTGATGTTGGTTCCAAGGCTCATACGGCGCCCTCCTTTGTAGTCCCAGTATAGCGGCGTACCGCCCAAAAGTCCACCAAGGGGGCTTGAAAAATTAGCAACTGCCGGTTGCACCCCTGGAAAACCGGGAAAAATCGCCCTGCCCGCTGGCCTCGCTTGACGGAGGGCGGGGGAGGTGCTATTCTATGGAAAGAAGAACGAAGGAGGGGACCCCATGACCCTTTCCCAACTGATGGACATCCGGCCCGGCGTCACCGCCGTCATCGGCGGCGGCGGCAAGACCACCCTCCTGCGGACCCTGGGGGAGGAGCTGGCCGGGCACCACACGGTGCTGCTGTGCACCACCACCAAGATCCTCCCGTTCCCGGACCTGCCCTGCGCCCGGACGGCGGCAAAGCTGGACCAGCTGCGCCGGTCCCACCGGCTGCTGTGCGCCGGGACGGACGTGCCCGGCACCGGCAAGCTGGCGGCTCCGGAGACGCCCATGGCGCTTCTGGCGGAGCGGTTCGACTATGTGCTGGTGGAGGCGGACGGCGCCGCCCGCCGCCCCCTGAAGGCCCACGCCCCCCACGAGCCGGTGATCCCCCCGGAGGCAAATCAGACCATCTGCGTGGTGGGGGCCTCCGGCTTCGGCCAGCCCATTTCGGAGGCCGCCCACCGGCCGGAGCGGTACGCCCGCCTCGCCGGTGTTCCGGAGACGGCGGAGGCCGCCCCGGAGACCGAGGCCGCGGTCCTGCGGGCCGAGGGGCTGCACGATAAAATTTATGTCAACCAAGTGGAGACGCTGTGGGAGCTGGCATCAGCCCGTACCCTGGCGGCGCTGCTGGACTGCCCGGTGCTGGCGGGCAGCTTACAGAGGAAGGAGTATTTCCCATGCTGGTGATCATTCGGGGCGCCGGGGACATCGCCACCGGCATCGCCCTGCGGCTGAAACGGGCGCATCTGTCGGTGGTGATGACCGAGATGCCGGCCCCCACCGCCATCCGGCGGACAGTAGCCTTCTCCCAGGCCGTCGTGCTGGGGGAGACGAAGGTGGAGGACATCACCGCCCGCCGGGCGGACACGCCGGAGCAGGCTCTGGCCCTGCTCCGAGAAGACATCGTCCCGGTGCTGCCGGACCCGGAGGGGGCCTGCATCCCGGCCCTCCAGCCGGACGCGGTGGTGGATGCCATCCTGGCCAAGAAAAATCTCGGGACCAAAATCACGGACGCCCCGGCGGTCATCGGCGTGGGCCCGGGCTTCACCGCCGGGGTGGACTGCCACGCGGTGGTGGAGACCATGCGGGGCCACACCCTGGGCCGGGTGTACTACCAGGGCAGCGCCCTGCCCAATACCGGCATCCCCGGCCTCATCGGCGGCTTTGCCGGGGAGCGGGTGCTGCGGGCCCCGGTGGACGGGACGTTCCACCAGCTCCTGGACATCGGCGCCCAGGTGAAGATGGGGGACGTGGCCGCCACGGTGGGCGGCGTCCCCATGACCTGCACGTTGGACGGCGTCCTCCGGGGCATCCTGCCGGAGGGCACGCCGGTCCACCGGGGCATGAAGGCCGGGGACATCGACCCCCGGTGCAAGGTGGAGCACTGCTACACCGCCAGCGACAAGGCCCTGGCGGTGGGCGGCGGCGTGCTGGAGGCGATTCTGCACCTGACCGGAGCACTGGAGGCCCCGGCAGAGAGAAAGGCGGAGAGACCAAATGGAAAATGAAGTAAAACTGACGAAGCTGGCCAAGTGCGCCGGGTGCGGCGCCAAGGTGGGGGCCGGCGTCCTGGCCCAGCTGCTGGACGGCATCAAGGTCCACCAGGACCCCAACCTGCTGGTGGGGTTCGACAAGAGCGACGACGCCTCCGTCTACAAGGTCAGCGACGACCTGGCCCTGGTGCAGACGGTGGACTTTTTCCCGCCCATCGCTGACGATCCGTACCTCTTCGGCCAGATCGCGGCCACCAACGCCCTGTCCGACGTGTACGCCATGGGCGGCGAGCCCAAGCTGTGCCTGAACATCATGGCGATCCCGGAGTCCATGCCCAAGGACGCGGTGCACCAGCTGCTCCGGGGGGGCTACGACAAGGTCTACGAGGCCGGGGCCCTCATCACCGGCGGCCACAGCATCCTGGACGACGAGCCCAAGTACGGCCTGGCGGTCACCGGCTTCGTCCACCCGGACCGGGTACTGACCAATTCCGGCGCCAAGCCCGGGGACGTGCTGCTGCTGACAAAGCCCATCGGCCTCGGCGTCCTGACCACTGCCCAGAAGGCGGAGATGCTGTCCCCGGAGGGGCAGGCCCTGGCGGAGCGGCTGATGACCACCCTGAACAAGTCCGCCCGGGACGCCATGGTGCGCTACCGCGTCCACGCCTGCACCGACGTGACCGGCTTCGGCCTGCTGGGCCACAGCTTTGAGATGGCCCAGGGCAGCGACGTGGAGCTGGAGCTGAACGTGGACGATATCGACCTGATCCCGGAGGCGCTGGCGTTCGCCAACATGGGCCTTCTGCCGGCGGGGATGTACCGGAACCGCACCTTCGCCGAGCCCGGCGTGGACGCGGGAACTGTTGAATTATGTAAACAAGACTTGCTCTATGACCCCCAGACCGCCGGCGGCCTGCTGATGGCCGTGGACCCGGCGGACGCGGACGCGCTGTACGGGGAGCTGAAGGGCTGCGTCCCCAGCGCCCAGCGGATCGGCACCGTCCGGGAGTACCGGGGCGGGAAGCGGATCTTCCTGCGGTGAAGGAAAGAAGAGAAAACAGGCGCCTGCCGGAGTTCCGGCAGGCGCCTGTTGGCATTTCGTCGGGCCGCAGCTCACACCGACAGCGGCAGGAACGCGGTGGCGGCCCGGAAGTAGATCAGCACGGCCCCGGCGTCCACGATGGTGGTGATGAGGGGGGAGGCCATGATGGCCGGGTCCATGTGGAGCTGCTTGGCGGCGATGGGCAGCACGCAGCCCACCAGCTTGGACAGGATCACCGTGGCCACCAGGGACAGGGAGATCACCAGGGCGATGGCGGCGTCGTGGTACTGGAGAAAGACCCGCAGGCCGTTGGCCGCGGCCAGGATAGCGCTGACGATGAGGGACACCGCCAGCTCCTTGCGCACCACCCGGCCCACGTCCCGGGGCCGGATCTCGTCCAGGGCCAGGCCCCGGATGATGAGCGTGGCGCTCTGGGAGCCGCAGTTGCCGCCGGTGTCCATCAGCATGGGCAGGAAGGCCACCAGCAGGGGCACGGCGGAGATGGCGTCCTGGTACTGGGTGATGATGGAGCCGGTGATGGCGGCGGACAGCATCAGGATCAGCAGCCACAGGACCCGGTGGCGGGCGTGCTCCCAGGCGGAGGCGGCGAAGTAGGGCTTCTCGTCCGGCGTCACCGCCGCCATGATGGACAGGTCCTCCGTGGTCTCCTCCGTCAGCACGTCGATGGCGTCGTCCACGGTGACGATGCCCACCATCCGCGCCTCGCCGTCCAGCACCGGCAGGGCCAGCAGGTCGTATTTCGCCAGCAGGCGGGCGGCCTCCTCCCGGTCCGTCAGGGTGCCCACGGACACCACATCCGTCGTCATCAGGTCTTTTACAGGTGCATCTTCCGCCGCCGTCAGCAGGTCCTTGGCGGACACGACGCCCAGCAGCGCCCGGCAGTCCAGCACATAGCAGGTGTAGATGGTCTCCTTGTGGATGCCGGTGCGGCGGATGGTGTCCAGCGCCTGCCGGACCGTGTCCGCCGGGCGGAGGGAGACGAACTCCGGCGTCATGACGCTGCCGGCGCTGCCGTCCGGATAGGACAGCAGGGCGTTCACCGCCATGCGGCGCTGGGGCGTCGCGGCCTGGAGGATGCGGGTCACCAGGTTGGCGGGCAGCTCCTCCAGGAAGTCCGCCGCGTCGTCCAGGTGCAGGGCGTCAAACAGCTGCTGCAGCTCGCCGTCCGCGAAGGAGCGGGCCAGACGGGCCTGGGTGGGGCCGGGGAGATAGGAGAACACGTCCGCCGCCAGGTCCTTGGGCAGGGTGCGGAACACCGCCGCCTGCCGGGCGCCGTCCGCCACGGACTCCAGGAGGGCGGCGATGTCCACCGCGTTGCGGCCCTGCCAAAGGGCACGGAGGGCCTTGCCGTCCCGGTTCTCCAAAAGCTGCAGGATCAGATCCTTGTTGAACATGGTCATAGTCGTTACCTCGCTTTCGATAGATTTTGTTGGGTGATCGACTGGCGGATTCCATCGCACACACCTCCTTTCGATAAAAAATGTCCCTGCCGGAGATCCGGCAGGGACAGCTGCACACAATGGCGTCTTCGTCCAAGCTTTAGCATCATGGGGCGTAGCAACTGCATTAAGCGGCGCCTTGTCGTCGACGCGGCCTGTTGACCAGCTGGTTGTGTCTCCACAACTGTGCGGCAGCAGTCTTTGGATAGATCCGGATCCCCATGGTAGCCTCACCTACCGATCCGCCGTCATTATATCCAGAGACGGCGTCGTTTGTCAACCCCCATTCGGGCATTTTTTTGCGACCGGGCTCACAGCGTCTTCCGGTGCTTCTCCATGATCTGGGCGAACAGGGCCCCGTTGGTGGGCGGGGTGTAGGTCACGGCGTTGGCCCCGGCCCGGATGGTGCGGAGGATGGAATCCTCCGTGGGGCCGCCGGTGGCGATGATGGGGACGTCGGGGAAGTCCCGGCGGATCTCCGCCACGATCTCCGGCGTGGCGGCGGCGCCGGAGATGTTGAGAAAATCGGCGCCCGCCTCCAGCCGGCTGCGGATGTCCGTGTGGGCGGAGACCACGGTGATGACCACCGGGATGTCCACCACCTCCTTGATCTGGCGGATCACCTCGTCGGAGGTGGGGGCGTTCAGCACCACGCCGTAGGCGCCCTGGATCTCCGCCTGGATGGCCAGGCGGACGGAGCGCTTCCCGGTGGTGATGCCGCCGCCCACGCCCACGAACACCGGCACGTCGGACACGCTGATGATGGCCTGGGAGATCACCGGCTGGGGCGTGAAGGGGTACACGGCGATGATGGCGTCGGCGTTGATGTTCTTGATGATGGCCACGTCGGTGGAAAAGGCCAGGGACTTGATGCGCCGGCCGAACACGCGGATGCCGCTGCACTCGCTGACACAGGAGGGGATCGACAGGGAGTGGTTGCGGAGCGTCCCGGTGTAGGTGGGGATCTGCTTTGCCATAGGGCCTCCTTTCTCCCGGCAGCGCGCTGCCGGACACAGGTGGTTGTTCACAGGAAAATTATACCGCGAAATCCGCCGGCGGACAACCCAAAAATCCCATCTTGCTTTTTGGCCGGAAGGATCTATACTGGAAGAAAAGAGGCGGCCTCCAGTCATGGCGGCCGCGGAAGGGGAGGATGAAGCATGGAGCGGTTTTCCATTCTGGTGGGGGACATCACCCAGTCCGACGCGGAGGCCATCGTCAACGCCGCCAACACCACGCTGCTGGGGGGCTCCGGCGTGGACGGGGCCATCCATGCCGCGGCGGGGCCGGAACTGCTGGCGGAGTGCCGCACCCTGGGCGGCTGCGAGACGGGGCAGGCCAAGCTGACGCAGGGATACCGCCTGCGGGCCAGGTATGTCCTCCACACGCCGGGGCCCATCTGGCGGGGCGGGGAGCACGGGGAGGCGGAGGCGCTGGCCTCCTGCTACCGCAGCTGCCTGCTTCTGGCAGAGGCCCACGGCATCCGGACCCTGGACTTCTGTTCCATCTCCACCGGGGTCTACGGCTACCCGCTGCCCCAGGCGGCCACGGTGGCCCTGCGGGCCATCATGGGCTTCCTGGCGGACCATTCCATGCCGGAGCGGGTGCGGATGGTGTGCCACTCGGAACGGGCGGCGGAGGTGTACCGTCAGACCTGGAACCTCTGGTACGCGGAGGACAAGGACCAGCGGCTGTGACCGGCGCCGGGACCGGACCTGGGGCCGGCCCCCGGATTTGTCACGCTTTGTTTCTTTTGTCACTCTTTTTGCCCTTTTTTGTATCCGTTTTGACCTGACTTTTCCAGGGGCATTCCGTATGATAGAGAAAAAAGACGAAAGAAAGGTACCCGCTATGAGACGAATGATCCCCTTGCTGCTGATCTGCTGCCTGCTGCTCTCCGCCTGCGGCGCGGCCGCCCCGGCGCCCACAGAGCCGCCGGAGCACCTGACCACGGTGGCACAGCTGCCGCGGCTCCAGCCGGAGCCGCCGGCCCCCGGCCGGATGCCGGAGCTGCCGGTCTCCCAGGAGACGGAGCGCCCTGCCCGGGAGGCGGAGCCGACAGCGGCTGGCCAGACGGAGGAGACGCCGGCAGAGCCGGCGGAGGAGACGGCTTCCGTTCCCCAGCGGGTGGTGGATCCCACCCGCCCCATGGTGGCCCTGACCTATGACGACGGCCCCCACGCCGTCTACACCGACCAGATCCTGGATATCCTGGAGGAGCACGGCGCGGTGGCCACCTTCTTCGAGGTGGCGGCAAATCTCCACAAGGCGCCGGACGCCGTCCGCCGGGCGGCGGACCTGGGCTGTGAGATCGGCAGTCACTCCTACCGCCACGCCAACCTGGGCAAGATGGACCAGGCCGCCCAGCAGGCGGACCAGGCCGCGGCGGACGCCCTGTTCCAGGAAGTCCTGGGCACCACGCCCAGCCTGCTGCGGCCCCCCTATGGGTCCATGAACAAGACCTTAAAGACCACCAGCGGCCGCAGCATCGTCACCTGGTCCATCGACCCGGAGGACTGGCGGTGCCGGGACGCGGATACGGTGGTGTCCCGGATCCAGGCGGAGAAGAGCCTGGACGGCCAGGTGATCCTGCTCCACAGCATCTATGACAGCACGGTGGAGGCCACCGAGACCCTGGTGCCCTGGCTGCTGGAGCAGGGGTACCAGCTGGTGACGGTCAGCGAGCTGATCCAGTACCGCTTCGCCGACCAGGTGGAGCCGGACCGGGTGTACGGCTACGACTACTTCCGCACCCAGCTGCCGGCCCTGCCCACGGAGACGGAGCCAGCCGCGGCATGAGAGGCAACTGCAAGTTGCTTTACATAGCGGTTCCCCCTGTGGTAGACTGGCCTCGAGGTGATGGAATTGGAATTTCATGAAGTGTTCACCCGACTGCGGCAGCAGGCGGGCCTGTCCCAGAGTGAGGTGGCGGAGCGGCTGTTTGTTACCCGGCAGGCTGTCAGCCGCTGGGAGCGGGGAGAGACCCTTCCGGAAGTGGAGACCCTTCAGGCGCTCTCGAGGCTGTTCGGCGTGTCCATCAACACCCTGCTGGGCAGCCCCCGGACCTTGATCTGCCAGAGCTGTGGGATGCCCCTGACGGATGACATTCTGGCACGGGACCGGGACGGCAGCCTCAACGAACGGTACTGCATGTGGTGCTGGGACGGAGAGGGCTTTGCCCAGGACTGTACGCTGGAGGAGATGGTGGAGCACTGTCTGCCTCACATGCCGCTGGGCCAGACAGACCCGGAGGCCTGCCGCACCTATCTGCGGGACCTGCTGCCCACGCTGGGACGGTGGAAAGAGACAACCTGATTTCATCTGTGAAAAACAGCGCCGCCCGGACCGTATCAGGTCCGGGCGGCATTTGTGCTTTGCGCGGCGGGTCATGCCCTCGCCAGATAGTCGGCGCAGGCCTTTCGGGCGTCGGCGGCCACGCGGCCCTCGTCGATGGTGACGAGATGCCCCTCCTTCACCACGACTTTGCCGTTGACCACGGTATAGTCCACCGGACCCCGCAGGCCCACGGTGCCCAGCACGTCGGCGGGGCTGTACTCCCCGCCCACCAGCTCCAGCCGGCGGGAATCCACCAGGAAGAAGTCCGCGCACTTGCCCACGGCCAGCTGCCCGATGTCCTCCCGGCCCAGCAGCCGGGCGCTGCCCCGGGTGGCCATCTTCAGCACCTGGTAGCCGGAGGGCGCCTTCTCGCTGGAGGTCAGCCGGTGGAGCAGATAGCACACCCGCAGCTCCTCCATGAGGGACGACCCGTCGTTGCTGGCGGAGCCGTCCACCGCCAATCCCACGGGGACGCCCAGCTCCAGCATCTCCGGCACCCGGGCCACGCCGGAGGAGAGCTTCATGTTGCTGATGGGGCAGTGGGCCACGCCGGTGCCGGTGCGGGAGAGCTCCCGCAGCTCCTCGTCGTTGAAGTGGATGCCGTGGGCGTACCACACGTCCGGGCCTGTCCAGCCCAGGGACGCCATATACTCCAGGGGCCGGACGCCGTAGTGCTCCAGGGTGTAGTGCTCCTCGTCCTTCGTCTCGCACAGGTGGGTGTGGAGCCGGACGCCGTACTGCCGGGCCAGGATGGCGCTCTGCCGCAGCAGCTCCCCGCTGACGGAGAAGGGGGAGCAGGGGGCCAGGGCCACCTGACGCATGGACCCGAAGGACGGATCGTGGTACGCCTCGATGACCCGGGCGGAATCCTTCATGATTTCATCCACCGTCTGGACCACGCTGTCCGGCGGCAGGCCGCCGTCCTTGCGGGAGAGGTCCATGCTGCCCCGGGAGGCGAACATCCGCGCGCCCAGCTCCTCCGCGGCGGCGAACTGGGTGCCGATCAGGTCCCCGCAGCCGGCAGGGAACACATAGTGGTGGTCAAAGCAGGTGGTGCAGCCGTGCTTCAGCAGCTCCCCCATGCCGGTGAGGGAGGAGAGGCGCACCACGTTTTCGTCCAGGCCCTTCCAGATCTCATACAGGGCGGTGAGCCAGTCGAACAGCTCCAGGTTCTGCACCTGGGGCAGGTTCCGGGAGAACACCTGATACAGGTGATGGTGGGTGTTGATGAGGCCGGGATAGCACCAGTGATGGGACCCGTCGATCACCGTGTCGGCGGTCTGGGGCAGATTTGGGCCGATGGCCCGGATGACGCCGTCCTCACAGTAGAGGTCCACGTGTTCCAGAACGGTGTCGCCGTCGTCGCAGGTGATGATGGTTTGCAGGTCACGAACCAGCAGAGAGGCCATGGGGGTCACGCTCCTTTCTCCCACCAGTATAAGGGAGACCGGCGGAAAGGTCAACGGGAAAACGCCTTGCGGAAACGGGAAAGATATGATACGCTGGACCTGATATCAAACGAAGCGGGAGGAATGCGGCTGTGCTGGACATCTTTGACATTTTGGGCCCCGTGATGGTGGGGCCCTCCAGTTCCCACACGGCGGGGGCGGTGCGGATCGGCCGCATGGCCCGGACGCTGCTGGGGGCGGACGTGGCGCGGGCGGACATCGGCCTCCACGGCTCCTTCGCGGACACCGGCCAGGGCCACGGCACGGACCGGGCCCTGGTGGCGGGGCTGCTGGGGATGAAGCCCGATGACCTGGGCATCCCGGAGAGCTTTGAGATCGCCGTGGGCCGGGGCCTGGAATTCCGCTTCCACACCGTCCACCTGCGGGACGCCCACCCCAACACGGCGGTGCTGGCGGTGGAGAGCGCCGACGGGCGGAAGCTGACCCTCCAGGCGGCCTCCACCGGCGGCGGGCGCATCCGGGTGGACCAGCTGGACGGGGTGGACGTGAGCTTCACCGGCATCTTCAACACCCTGGTGGTCCGCCACCAGGACGTGGCCGGGGAGCTGTCCCGGATCCTGAACGAGCTGTCCGTCAGCGGCGTGAACATCGCCAACATGAGCCTGAACCGGGACCGCCGGGGCGGCGACGCATTGACGGTGGTGGAGACGGACCAGCGGATCCCGCCGGACGCCCTGGAGCGCATCCGGCTCCTATACGGCGTGCTGGGCGCCACCTATTACGAGAAGGAGGCGGAGTGAGATGGCACTGGATTCCATGCAGGAGATCTTTGACAAGATCCAGGCGGGGGACAAGCCCTTTTGGCAGGTGGTCCGGGACACCGACGTGGAGGAGCGGCAGGTGACGGCGGAGGCCTCCTTTGAGAAGATGCGGAGCACCTGGCGGGCCATGGTGGAGTCGGTGGACGCCTACCGGGCGGACCGCCGCAGCGTCAGCGGCCTGGTGGGGGGCGACGCCCAGAGGATGTGGGACTACGCCGCCGCCCGGGAGACCCTGTCCGGCCCTTATCTCCAGGAGGTCATCGCCACGGCGCTGTGCGTGGCGGAGTCCAACGCCTGCATGAGCCGCATCGTGGCGGCCCCCACGGCGGGGGCCTGCGGGGTGCTGCCGGCGGTGCTGGTGCCCCTGTACCGCCGGGGGACCGTGGATGAGGACGATATCGTCCGGGCGCTGTACGTGGCCGCCGGCATCGGGGCGGTGATCGGGTACCGGGCGTCCATCTCCGGCGCCTCCGGCGGCTGCCAGGCGGAGGTGGGCACGGCGGCCGCCATGGCGGCGGGGGCCCTGGTGGACCTGCGGGGCGGCGGGCCGGACCAGATCGGCCACGCCGTGGCCATGGCCCTGAAGAATCTGCTGGGCCTGGTGTGCGACCCGGTGGCTGGCCTGGTGGAGGTGCCCTGCGTGAAGCGGAACGTCATCGGCGCGGTGAACGCCGTCAGCGCGGCGGACATGGCCCTGGCGGGCATCGAGAGCCGGGTGCCGGTGGACCAGGTCATCGACTGCATGGGCAGTGTGGGCCGCCGCCTGCCGGTGGAGCTGCGGGAGACGGCCCTGGGCGGCCTGGCCGCCACCCCCTTCGGCCAGAGCGTGAAGGCCAAGCAGGAGGAGCGCCGCCACATCGGTGAGATCCTGTGAGCAAATTTGAGAGCAAAAGGAAGGACCTGCCCCCAGGGCAGGTCCTTCTGAATTGAATGAGACGATTCAGGACTTCCGGCCGGCCAGCACCTTCTGGAACCAGTCCTTGCCGTCCACGAACCGGGAGACCACATAGGAGATCACATAGTCGCCGGAGGAGTTGATCATGGTGGCCGGGGGATCCACCAGGTTGCCGATGGTGATGGCGATGGGATACGCCACGGCCAGCTGATCCGGGAAGAACACGGAGCACATGATGAACTCGCCGATATAGCCGCCGCCGGGGACACCGGACATCCCCACGGAGGACAGCACCGCCACCACCACCATCAGCGCCATCTCGCCGATGCTGTCATAGGAGCGGCCGAACACACCGAAGAGGAACGCGATCTTCAGGATGCAGGAGAAGCAGGAGCCGTCCATGTGCATGGTGGCGCCCAGGGGGACCACGATCTCACTGACGTCCTTGGAGATGCCGGTGGCCTCCGCCTCCTCCATATTGGTGGGGATGGTGGCCACGGAGGAGCAGGTGCCCAGAGAGGTGATGGCCGGCCGGGCGATGTGCCGGAACATCTCCTTCACCGCGCCCCTGCCGCCGCCGAACCAGGCGAACAGGGGGAAGGCGGTGAAGATGTAGATGAAGCACAGGGGGTAGTAGACCACCAGGGCCCGGGCATAGTCCTGGGCGATCTGGGAGCCGTAGGTGGCCACCAGGTTGGCGAAGAAACCGAAGAAGGCGATGGGGGCGTAGTAGGTGACCAGCTGCACCACCTTCATCATGGCCTCCGACAGGCTGATGAGGAACTTGGCGATCAGGCTGTCAGGACCCGGCCCCAGGTTCACACCGAAGCCGAAGAGGATGGAGAACACAATCAGGGGCAGCATGGCGCTGCGGCTCAGCAGCTGGGAAAAGTCCCCGACGGTGAAGAAGTTCACGATCAGGTCCGGGATGGAGATGGGATCTTCCACCACGCCCTCGGTCAGGTTGCTCCAGGGCTCCAGCACCGGGGGGAAGATCTGCATGATGACGATCATGATGACGGCGGCAATGGCGCCGGTGACCACGAAGGTCAGCACGGTGGTGCCCATGATCTTGCCGGCCCGCTTGCGGCTCTTCATGGTGGCCACGGATCCGGCGATGGACGAAAACACCATGGGCACCACGATGCAGAACATCATGTTCAGGAACAGGGTGCCCAGGGGCTCCAGCACCGTGGCGCCGGCGCTGATGACGTTGCCGTCCGCGTCCAGCTCCTGGGGGAAGATCCAGCCCACGATGGAGCCCAGGATCATGGAGCCCAGCATGATGGCCAGGAAAGCGTAGTTCCGGGCCACGGACTTTTTGTTTAGCTGTGTAGCCATTCTCTCTCCTCCTAAATATAAAATCGGGTTCGCTCTGTATGGCCGGATGGCCTTACATTTGGATCATCAGGTCCTCATCGGTGACCTCGCCCTTGCAGACCACGTTGGTGGGGCCGGTGAGGTACAGGCTGGCGATGCGGGCGTGGACCCGCTCCGCGTCGATCACCAGGCGGCCGCCGGTCATATCCACCTGCACCCCCTGGCCGGAGACCTTGCCCTGCAGGGTCAGGACCGTCACCACAGAGCCGGTGCCGGTGCCGCAGGCGTAGGTGAAATCCTCCACGCCCCGCTCAAAGGTCCGCTCGAAGAGAAGGTCCTCTCCCACGATCTCATAGAAGTTCACGTTGGCGCCCTTGGGGAAGGCCTTGTTCCACCGGATGGCCCGGCCCAGCTCCCGCAGCTCGTTTTCATCCGCCTGCCGCAGATTGGCATAGGGCACCACGGCGTGGGGGATGCCCGGGTCGCCCAGCTCCACATAGGAGCAGGCGTAGGTGACACCGTCCACCGCCACCGGGCAGTCCAGCCGCACGGTGGTGGGGTCATTGAGGCGGATCCGATACAGGCGCCGGTCGATCCGCTTTCCCGTCACGATGCCTGCCGTGGTCTCCACCGTCTGGGTCTCGCCGGCCAGGCCGTTTTCAAAGCCATACCGGCAGATGCACCGGGCGCCGTTGCCGCACATCTCGCCGATGCTGCCGTCCGAATTGTAAAACAGCATCCGGTAATCTCCGCCCTGGGTGGGCGCATCCACCACCATCAGGCCGTCGGCCCCGATGGACAGATGCCGCTCGCACAGCGTCCGGGCCATCTGCGGCAGCTGCTCCACCGGGAGATGCTCCTCCAAATTGTTCAGAACGATAAAGTCATTGCCGGCGCCGTTCATCTTCCAAAATCTCAAACCTGCGCCCCCTTTCATAGATGGTACCTATTATATCAGCCCAGCGAACGAATGAAAAGCAGAGAATGTGCGGAAAACCTTGCAGAACCTGCGCAAGTCTCCGGTGGTCTCCAAAATGTCGCCGTGCCGCCGCAAATACATTATATAT
>DWZJ01000088.1 GCA_019118245.1 Candidatus Oscillibacter excrementigallinarum | reverse complement strand
GGCGAAGGTCTGGAACTTGTACACGGTGGGAGCGAAAATGATCTCCCGCTTGTCAGCCATCAGGGAAGCGGAAAAAGCATCCATGATTCTTCTCTCCTTTTCAAAATTGTAGAATATGCGCCGTGCCCCGGCAGCCACCGGGGCACGATATGCGTTTATTTCCGGGGCTTGGGGGCGTTGACGCAGGTGCCGTGGCACACGTGGGCCGCCTCCATCACCGCCTCGCTGACCGTCGGGTGGGGGTGGACGGTGCGGCCGATCTCCGCCACCGTGCCCTCGCACTCCATGACCGCGGCCACCTCCGCCGCCAGGTCCGTGGCCCGGGGGCCGATGACATGGAAGCCCAGGATCTCGTCCGTGGCCTTGTCGTAGACGAATTTGGCGAAGCCCTTGTTCTCGCCCATGGTCAGGGCCTTGCCGTTGCCGGAGAGGCTGAACGTCCCCACGCCCACATCCCGGCCGGTGGCCTGGGCCTGCTCCTCCGTGAGGCCCACCATGGCCGTCTCCGGATTGCAGTAGACGCAGGAGGGAATGCGGTTGTAGTTCAGCTGCCTGCAGGGCTTTCCGGCGATGTGATCCGCCACCAGCAGACCCTGGGCGGAGGCCACGTGGGCCAGCTGCATCTTGCCGTTGATGTCGCCGATGGCGTACACGCCGGGCACGTTGGTGCGGCAGAGGCCGTCCACCTCCACAAAGCCCTTCCGGTCCATTCGCACGCCGATGGTGTCCAGGCCGATGCCCTGGGTATTGGGGGCCCGGCCGCCGGCCATCAGCACCACGTCGCCCTCCACGGTGCCCTTGGCACCGTCCTTGACGGAGGCGTAGTGGACCTTCAGACCCTCCTCGATGGACTCCACCTTCACGCCCAGCACCAGTTCCACGCCGCAGGACTTCAGCTCCGCCTCCACGAAGCTGGTGACGTCCTTGTCCAGGGGGCCCAGCAGCCGGTCCAGCATCTCCACGATGGTGACGGGCACGCCCAGCCGGCAGAAGAAGGTGGCGAATTCCACGCCGATGACGCCGCCGCCCACGATGATGATGTGCTTGGGGCAGCGGGTCTGATTCAGCAGGCCGGTGGAGTCCACAACTCCCGGCAGGTCCACGCCGGGGATGGGGATGCAGGCGGGAGAGGAGCCGGTGGCCACGATCAGGTGGTCGCAGGTCAGGTCCTCGCCGCCGGCCAGATGGACCGTCCGCCGGTCCGTCAGGGTGGCGTGGTCGGCGAACACCGTGACGCCGTGGCTCTTTTCCAGGAAGGCCACGCCATTGCTCAGCTGCTTGGAGACGGCGTTCTTCCGCTCGATGATTTTGGCGTAGTCGAAGGCGACGTTGTCGGCGCTCACGCCGAAGGGCGCGCCGTTTTTCGCCTCATAGTACACATCGGAGGAGTGGAGCAGCGTCTTGGTGGGGATGCAGCCCCGGTTCAGGCAGGTGCCGCCCAGCTCCGCCTCCTCCACCAGGGCGGTGTTCAGGCCGTTCTGGCTCAGGCGGATGGCGCACTCGTAGCCGCCGGGGCCGCCGCCCACGACGATGGCATCAAATTTCTGCATAGGCGCCTCCTCAGATCAGCAGGATGGGATTCTGCAGGTAGCTCTTCAGCTTCTGCAGGAACTTGGCGGCCTCGGCCCCGTCGATGATCCGGTGGTCATAGCTCAGGCACAGGGCGCACATGGACTTGATGACCACCTGGTCCTCGCCCTCGTCGTCGGTGACCACCACAGGGGTCTTGGCGATCTTGCCCACGGCCAGGATGGCGGACTCCGGCGGGTTGATGATGGCCACGAAATCGTCCAGGTCGAACATCCCCAGGGAGGACACGGTGAAGGTGCCGCCGTGGTAGTCCTGGTCCGTCAGCCTGCCTTCCCTGGCCTTTTCGATGAGCTCCGCGGACTTCTCCGCGATGCCGGTGAGGCCGATGATGTCGGCGTCCCGGATCACGGGCACGATCAGCCCGCCGGGGACGGAGACGGCGGTGCCGATGTTGACATAATCATGGTAGACGATGTTGTTGCCGTCCACGCTGGCGTTGACGATGGGGAAGTCCTGCAGCGCCTTGGCGCAGGCCCGGACGATGATGTCGTTGTAGGAGACCTTGATGCCCAGGGCCTTGTACTGGTTCCGCAGGGCTACGGCGGCGGTCATGTCCACCACCATCCGGTGGTTGGTCTGGGCGTTGGTGGACTTGCTGGCCAGCATATTCTTCATGACGGCCTTCCGCATACCGGTCATCTTCTCCGTGCGGGTGCCCCGGGTCAGCTGGCCGGGGACGGCCTCCGCCGCGGGAGCGGGCGCGGCCTCTGCCGCGGCGCCGGAGCTGGGCAGGTCCTCCGTGGTGATCTTGCCGTTGGGCCCGGTGCCGGTGACGCCGGAGAGGTCGATGCCCTGGACCCGGGCCTGGTTGGCGGCCAGCGGCGTCACGGCGGGCTGGTTGGCGATGTAGTTCTGCACGTCCCGCTCCACCACCAGGCCGTCCGGCCCGGAGCCGGAGACGGCGGCGATGTCCACGCCGTTCTCCTCCGCCCGCAGCCGGGCCCGGGGAGAGGAGAAGACCCGCTCGCCGGGGGCCCGCTCCACGGCAGGCGCCGGGGCGGCGGCAGGCGCGGCCGTAGCGGGGGCCGGAGTTTCCTCCGCCGCCTGGGGCGCGGCCGCCGGGGCACTGCCCAGAAGGCTGGAGATGTCCTCGCCGGGCTGGCCCACGATGGCGATGGGCTGGGTGATGGGGACCGTGTCCCCCTCGGGATGCAGGATCTTCAGCACCGTGCCGGTGGCGGTGGAGTCCATGGTGATGGTCAGCTTGTCGGTCTCCATCTCAAAGAGGGGGGTGCCCTCGGTGGTCTGCTCGCCCTCCTTCACCAGCCACTTGGTGATGGTGCCCTCCTCCATCAGGAGACCCTGCTTGGGCATGATGATGACAGAAGCCATGTCGTCTGCTCCTTTCTCAGCGGTACAGGGACGCCTTGCAGGCATCCACGATGTCCTTCACGCTGGGCAGCACCGCCTGCTCCAGCCCCAGGTTGAAGGGCAGGGGGCAGGCCTTGGCGCCAATGTGGACCGGCGCGGCGTCCAGATAGGGGAACACCATCTGGCCCACCTGGGACACCACCTGGGCGCCCCAGCCGTTGTTCTGATGGGCCTCGTGGACCACTACCAGGCGGCCGGTCTTTTTCACGCTCTCCGCCACGGTGTCGTAGTCAAAGGGCACCAGGGTCCGGGGGTCGATGACCTCGGCGGAGATGCCCTCCTTGGCCAGCTCGTCGGCGGCCTCCAGGGCCCGCTTCACATACAGCAGGTTGGCCACGATGGTCACGTCCGTGCCCTCCCGCTTGATGTCCGCCTTGCCGAAGGGGATGCAGAAGTCCGGGTCGTCGGGCACCTCGCCCTTGGTTGCGTAGAGCACCTTGTGCTCGAAGAAGCAGACGGGGTTGTCGTCCCGGATGGCGGTGCGCAGCAGGCCCGCGGCGTCGGCGGGGGTGGAGGGGCAGACGACTTTCAGCCCCGGGATGTGCATGAACAGACTCTCCAGGGACTGGGAGTGGGTGGCGGCGTTGCCGCGGCCCGTGCCCTGCTGGCCCCGGATCACCAGGGGGATCTTGGCGTGGCCGCCGAAGACATAGCGGGTCTTGGCCACCTGGTTGAAGATCTGGTCCGCCGCCACGAAGGCGAAGTCCCAGTACATCAGCTCCGCGATGGGCCGCATCCCGCCGGAGGCGGCGCCCAGGGCGGCGCCGATGATGGCGGACTCGGAGATGGGGGTGTTGCGGACCCGGTCCGTGCCGAATTCCTTGTAGAGGTCCCGGGTGCAGCCGTACACGCCGCCCAGCTTCTCCACGTCCTCGCCCATGACGAAGACCCGCTCGTCCCGCCGCATCTCCTGGGCGATGGTCTCCCGGATCGCCTGCGAATAAGAAAGTCTAGCCATTGTCTCGTACCCCCTTAACCTTCATAGAACACGTCGTCCAGAACATGGGCCGGATCGGGCTCCGGGCTGTTCATGGCGAAGTCCACGGCGGCCTCCATCTTCTTGGCGGCGGCTGCCTCGATGTCGTCCAGCTCCTGCCGGGTGGCCAGCTTGTGCCGGGTGAGGTAGGTGCGGAACAGCTTGATGGGGTCCCGCTTCTCCTTCCACTCCTCGACCTCCTCCCGGGTGCGGTAGGGCTCCGGGTCGCCGGTCCAGTGGCCCCGCCAGCGGTAGGTCTTGCATTCCAGCAGGGTGGGGCCCTCGCCCTTCAAAGCCCGCTCCTTGGCCCGGGCAAAGGCCTCGTACACGGCGCACACGTCGTTGCCGTCCACCACCTCGCCGGGGATGCCGTAGCCGGCGGCCCGGTCGGCGATGTTCTCCACGGAGGTGGACTGCCAGGTGGGCACGGTCATGCCGAATTGGTTGTTCTCGCACACGTAGATCACCGGCAGCTTCCAAACCGCCGCCAGGTTGATGGACTCGTGGAACGTCCCCTGGTTGGAGGCGCCGTCGCCGAAGAAGGCCACGGAGACGTTGGGCTTGTTCTGCATCTTGATGGCCAGGCCGCCGCCGGTGGCGATGGGGATGCCGCCGCCCACGATGGCATTGGCGCCCAGGTTGCCCTTGGAGAAGTCCGCGATGTGCATGGAGCCGCTGCGGCCCTTGCAGTAGCCGGTGGCCTTGCCCATCAGCTCCGCCAGCGCCCGGTCCAGCTCCGCGCCCTTGGCGATGCAGTGGCCGTGGCCCCGGTGGGTGGAGGCGATATAGTCCTCGTCCGTCAGTTGGGCGCAGACGGAGGCGGCCACGGCCTCCTCGCCGGTGTACAGGTGGACGGAGCCCCGCAGCTTGTTCTCCGTGAACAGCGTCCACGCCGTCTCCTCAAAGTCCCGGATCTCGTTCATCTTGTTATAGATCCAAAGTCCGGTTTCACGATCGATCATGAAAGGATGCACCTCCAAAACAGAATCAGGGGCCGTGGGTACGCCGGAAGCGCGGCCCTCGTTTGTTTACAGTTTAACACTCAAATTATCGATAATCAAGTATTTATAATCTATCGATTTCAACAAACCTTCGGCCGCTGTTTGTGCACAATGCGAATTTCCGCGGAGGAATTGACTTTCCAGGGCCGATTCCATATAATAGAAAATCAAATAATGCGGAGATCCGCCAAGGATTGGCGGATCTTCCGGCAGATGGAGGGATTGGACGTGCCGAGAGCGGGAGCAGATTCCGTCTCCCACCGGCAGGTGTTTCGGGAGGAGATCCGGAACGCCATCCGGGAGGCGATTTTTTCCGGAGAGCTGAATCCGGGGGACCGGATCATCGAGACCTATTGGGCCAAGGAGCTGGGGGTGTCCCAGGGCCCCGTGCGGGAGGCCATCCGGGACCTGGAGGCCATGGGCCTGGTGGAGACGGTGCCCTTCAAGGGCTCCCGGGTCCGGACGCTGACGGAGAAGGACGTCCGGGACAACTACAGCGTGCGCATCTGCCTGGAGTCCAAGAGCATCCGGGACGCCATCACCCAGCTGGACGAGCAGCAGCTGGCGGATCTGGTGGAGCAGCTGCGCGCCGTCCTGCACCAGATGGACGACTGCGCCAACCGGGGGGACCTGCGGCAGTTCACGGACTGCGACACCCTCTTCCACCGGGCCATCATCGACGCCACGGGAAATCAGGTGCTGCGGAAGCTGTGGGAGCAGTGCAATATGCGCAACTGGTTCCGGTTCTCCGCCCTGACGGACGCGGAGAGCCTGCGGCAGCTCCAGTCCGGCCACCAGCAGCTCCTGGAGGCCATCTGCGCCCGGGACGTGAAAACGGCCACCTCCGTGCTGGAGGACCACCTGACCGGCCTGATGGACGGCTTCATCCGGGGCGTGAAGGCATGACCCCGCCGCCCGGCGGAGGGAGGTCTTTCTCTGACGACATAAAAAACGGGCGCGCTGCAAACGCAGCGCGCCCGTTCGATTCAATGGGTGCGATCGTTACTTGCCGGACACGATGGCGGCGGTGTCGGTGGCGATCATCAGCTCCTCGTTGGTGGGGATCAGCAGGACCTTCACCTTGGAGTCAGCGGCGGAGATAACGGCCTCCTTGCCGCGGACATTGTTGGCCTCGGCGTCCATCTTCACGCCCATGAACTCCAGGCCGGAGGCGATGGCCAGCCGCTGGGAGGCGGAGTTCTCGCCCACGCCGGCGGTGAAGATGATGGCGTCCACGCCGCCCATGGCGGCCGCATAGGCGCCGATGAGCTTCTTCACGCCGTAGTTGAACATATCCACGGCCAGGCCGGCGCGCTCGTTGCCCTCCTTGTGGGCGTTCTCCAGATCCCGGAAGTCGGAGGACACGCCGGACACGCCCTGGACGCCGGACTTCTTGTTCAGGATGTTCAGCATCTCATCGATGTTCATGTCATACTTGTTCATCAGGTACTGCAGGATGCCGGCATCCAGGTCGCCGGAGCGGGTGCCCATGGGCAGACCGGCCAGGGGGGTGAAGCCCATGGAGGTGTCCACGCTCTTACCGCCGTCGATGGCGGTGACGGAGGAGCCGTTGCCCAGGTGGCAGGAGATCAGCTTCAGCTCCTCGGGCTTCTTGCCCAGCATGATGGCGGCCCGGCCGGAGACGTACTTGTGAGAGGTGCCGTGGAAGCCGTAGCGGCGGACCTTGTCCTTCTCATAGTACTCGTAGGGCAGGGCGTACATGAAGGCCTTGGCGGGCATGGTCTGATGGAAGGCGGTGTCGAACACGGCCACCTGGGGCACGTCCTTGCCCATGACGGCGGTGCAGGCGTTGATGCCGGTGATGTTGGCGGGGTTGTGGAGGGGGGCCAGGGGGATGCAGTCCTCCAGGGCCTTCATGACCTCGTCGGTGATGAGGACGGAGCCGGCAAAGGCCTCGCCGCCATGCACCACACGGTGGCCCACCGCGTCGATCTCCTTCATGGAGCCGATGACGCCGTTGTCCTTGTCCACCAGGGCGTCCAGCACGGCCTGGATGGCCTCGGAGTGGGTGGGCATGGCCACGTCGACGGCGTCCAGCACCTGCTTGCCCTCCACCTGGGGCTTGTAGGTGAACTTGCCGTCGATGCCGATGCGCTCGCACAGGCCCTTGGCCAGCAGGGCGCCGGTCTCGGGGTTCAGCAGCTGATACTTCAGGGAAGAGCTGCCAGCGTTGATAACCAGAATGTTCATGTTTACCGTCTCCTCTTTTTTGGGGCGTCCCGGGGACGTCCCTTGTATCGTATGCGTTCCAGGCAGCGGCCTGGCGGAAGCGGGCCCGGGCCCTCGGGAGGGCAGGACCCAATACGATACCATTATACCAGAGATTTTCCAGGTTACAACCGCAATTTTCCACGAACCGGCGGTTTTTTGACGGCAGAGTTCCGGTATCCCGGGGAAGTCCCGCCCCGTTCCGGTCATCTGCCGGGGCGTCTGGACGCTGAGCGGAAAATGTGGTAGAATCAAAAACAAACATCCCGGAATGGGAAAAATTGACAGAGCTTTGACAGGATTGACACCAGTCTGTAACTTTTTTGTCACTGGGAAGGGGAGAAATCTGTGCAAGCCGCCGGTATAATCGTAGAGTACAATCCCCTCCACAGCGGACACCTGCGCCTGCTGGAGGCGGGCCGGGCCCTGCTGGGGCAGGACACGGCCATGGTCTGTGTGATGAGCGGGAACTTCGTGCAGCGGGGGGACTTCGCCCTGCTGCGCAAGCACACGCGGGCCCGGGCCGCCGTGGAGAGCGGCGCGGATCTGGTGCTGGAGCTGCCCCTGCCCTGGGCGGTGTCCTCTGCGGAGGGCTTCGCCGCCGGCGGCATCCAGGTGCTGGCGGCCACGGGGCAGGTGGACCACCTGCTGTTCGGCAGCGAGTGCGGAGACGCCGCCGCGTTGGAGCGGGTGGCCGCCGCGCTGCTGGAGCCGGCCTTCCGGGATCACCTCCGGCGGGAGCTGCCGGGGGCGGTGCGCTTCGCCGCCGCTCGCCAGCGGGCGCTGGCCGGCCTGGTCTCCCCGGCGGACGCCGCCCTGCTGGAGTCCCCCAACAACATCCTGGGCATTGAGTACTGCAAAGCCCTGCTGGGGCAGAAGGCCCCCATCCGGCCGGTGACCATCCGGCGGGAGGGCAGCGCCCACGACGGCGCCCTGGCGCCGGACACCCACCCCTCGGCCTCCGGTCTCCGGGCGCTGCTGCGGCAGGGAAGGCGGGCGGAGGCCCTGGCCCTGCTGCCCCCGGCCATGGCCCGGGCCTATGAGGCCGAGGAGGCCGCCGGCCGGGCCCCGGTGTTCTGGGACAACTGTGAGCGGGCCATCCTGGCCCGGCTGCGGTCCATGACGGCGGCGGACTTCGCCGCCCTGGACGGGGGGAACGAGGGCCTGTGGAACCGGCTGTACGACGCCGCCCGCACCGCCGCCGATCTGCGGTCGCTGCTGGCCGCCGCCAAGACCAAGCGGCACGCTATGGCCCGCCTGCGGCGGATGGTGCTGTGGGCCTATCTGGGCCTGACGCCGGCGGACGTGCCGGAGCGGGTGCCCTATCTGCGGGTGCTGGCGGCCAATGACACCGGCTGCCGCCTGCTGGCTGAGATGCGAAAGACGTCCGCCGTGCCGGTGCTGACGAAGCCGGCCCAGGTCCGGCGGCTGGGCCCGGAGGCCCGGCGTCTGTTTGAACTGGAGGTCCGGGCCACGGACCTGTATACCCTGGCGTATCCCCGCCTGGATGCCGCTGATGGCGGCGCCGAGTGGCGGGAAGGTCCCGTGATCTTAGGAGGGCCTGCGCCCTGCTGAGGAAAGGAGCAACCCCTGATGAAACGGATGATCGCCCTGCTGCTGATGATGTGTACGCTGACGGCCTGCGCCTCCGGCGCCCCGGAGGCGGCGGACCCGCCGGAGACGCCCCCGGCGGAGACTGCCCCCAAGGAGCAGGCCGCCGCGCCGGAGTCCATCGAGGGCACGGCAACCTTCTCCCAGGCGGCGCCGGAGCAGCTGTCCTACGCCGTGGAGCTGGAGACCCTGGCGGACAGCGCCAAGGCGGAGGACGGCACGGAGCTGGCCGTCCGCACCTATGTGCTGCCCCGGATGTCCGTGGAGCGGGAGGACGGCACCGCCGTGACGGAGGCCGCCACCCCGGAGGAGGAGACGGCCCTGGCCGCGGCGGGGACCTTCAACAGCCAGTTCGAGTCTTGGGCCGCGTCGGACAATTTTGACGAGATCACCTCCTGGGCAGAGGAGGAGCGGGTCTTCCGGGTAGAGTCCGGTCTGGCCTGGCACCCCTATTCCCTGGAGCTGACCTGCGAGGTGTACCAGACGGACCGTCTGGTCAGCGTCCGGGCGGAGTATTACAGCAACACCGGCGGCGCCCACCCCAACACGGTGCTGCTGGCCTGGAACTTCGACCTGACCACAGGCCAGTTCTTCGCGCCGGAGCTGCTGGCGTCCGACGGGCAGGCGTTTTCCCAGGCGGTGCTGGATGTGCTCCTGGAGCAGAGCCGGGAGACGGCGGCGTCCTACGACCTGGCGCCGGAGGAGTTCTTCTGGGCCAACTACGCGGAGATCCTGTCCGGCTGGAGCAGCTATGCCGTCTCCTTCGACGAGACGGGGATGACCGTGGGGTTCTCACCCTATGAGCTGGCCAGCTATGCCGCGGGCGCCCAGGTCTATCACCTGGACTACGACCAGATCGCGGGCTACCTCAGCGGCCACGGACTGACGGTGCTGGGCCTGTCGGCTGGGGAAAAATAGACAAAACGCACGGGTCTTTCCCGTGCGTTTTGCTTGCTTGACATACCTAGAGACGCTATGTATACTAGAAGCATAGCAACTCTAGGTATATTTGCGTTTCAGGAGGTGCCCTATGGCAAAGAAGCAGACCATGGACCACGCCCAGCTGCTGGTGCTGTCCCTGCTGGCGGGGGAGGATATGTACGGCTACCAGATGATCGTGGAGCTCTCCCGCCGGTCCGACCATACCTTTGAGATGAAGGAGGGGACGCTGTACCCGGTGCTCCACGGCCTGGAGCGGGAGGGTCTGGTGGAGGCGTACCAGCAGGAGGCCCCCACCGGCCGGGTGCGGAAATACTACCATCTCACCCGCCGGGGGGCGGCGGCCCTGAAGGAGGAGGCCCAGGCGTGGCAGACCTACTCCGGCGCGGTGAACGCGGTGCTGCGGGCCTGTCCGGCGCTGGGGCTGGCGTGATATGGACAGGCGGCAGTACACGGAGCAGGTGCTCTCATCCCTGCGCCGCGTGACCTATGACGAACGGGAGAGCATCCGGCAGGAGCTGGACGGCCATATGGAGGACCACATGGAGGCCCTGCGGGAGCTGGGCTTCGATGAGCAGCTGGCAGAGGAGCGCACCCTGGCCGCCATGGGGGATCCGGCGGAGGTGGGCCGGGAGCTGAACCGGCAGTACACCGGCTGGGGCTGGGTGATCTCCGGCCGCATCGCCAAGCTGGCGGCGGTGCTGTTGGTGGTCCCGCTGCTGTGCAGCCCCATTCTCCACGATAGATGGATGGGGCCGGCTGATTATATCAAAAACCGGCTCGATCCGGACTTTTCCGGCACCACCCGGTTTCTGGAATATGCGGCGCGCTCGGACTTTTCACCGGATGCACCGGCCCCGGACATGACGCCGCTTTGGGATGGGGCGGAATCTGTCCTGCCGCTGGACATCCGCCTGCAAGTGGGCAATGATGAGCTCCGGGTGTTCCGGGTCTCCGTGGGGGAGACGGAGGACTGGGATACCGGGCGGATATTCCTGGCGGCGGAGGTGCTGGCGGTGGCCTATGACCAGATCCCCTTTGGACTGGTCTCCTCCTGGGTCCTGGGAGAAATGACGCTGGCCAGCCAGGACGGGGGCCATACCGCTTGGTGCGGCGACCTGGCCGGGCAGGATGGGAGGCTCCTCCGCATTCAGGGGACTGTGGAGATCCAGCCGGGCGACACGTATGTCACACTCTCCCAGGACCGATTCGGGCAGAAATTCTCCCTGCGGATCCCCCTGCCGGAGGTGGCCCCATGAGCAGGAAAACGAAGCTGCCCACCCGGCGGAGGACAGCCCGCGGCAGGATCCTGGCCGCCCTGGTGATGCTGCTGTTCACCAACCAAATCCTCCATACGGGCTATCTGCTGCCCCGGCAGGTCCTGCGGGAGACAGAGGAAGCGCTGGGCGCCGGGCACCTGCGGGTGATCGACAGCCGCTGGGAGCCGGCTGTGGCGGAGACCCACGGCTCCTGCCTGGTCTATCTGGCGGGGAATGAGTATGTAACAGTCCTGGAGGGAACGTACCTTTCATTCGCCGCGGGATGGACTTCGCAGAGTACGAGGACCCTTTTATGCGATACAGGGGAATCCCTGTATGTGGAGGAAGATTTTTTCACCTGCGGGGGAGCAGACGGCGAGAATCGGAAGAGAATATACTACCTCTTCGGCCGCGTGGATGACCCTGACATCCAGCGCCTGGAATTTGAGATCCGCAGCGGGGAGGACGGGGAGAACACCACCTGCCTCACGTCCACCCGGAGCGCGTGGATGGCGAACGGGGGATCTGCCTATTTCCTGGTGCGCCAGGAGTTCGAGGGCGACCGGGGGAGGCTGGATCTCCGGCGGACCGCTGCCTATGACGAGGCCGGCCGCATCGTGACGGCGGTGGCCGGCGGTACATAAGGGGGGATACCCATGACCCGAAGCGAATACATCCAGGAGGTGTCCGCCTCTCTGAAGCGGCTGACCCGGCGGGAGCGGGAGGCCATCCGCGCGGAGCTGGACGGCCACATGGAGGACCACATGGAGGCCCTGCGGGAGCTGGGCTACGAGGAAGAGGAGGCAGAGGCGCGCGCCCTGGCCGCCATGGGGGACCCGGCGGAGGTGGGCCGGGAGCTGAACCGGCAGTACCCCTTCCGGTGGCTGGCGGTGAAGTGGGTGGCCCAGGGGGCGGCAGTGCTGCTGATACTGTTTCTGCTCTCCGGCTGGTGGGACGTTTTTGGCAACCTGGCCTGCTACGCCCGGGCACGGGTGTGGCCCGACACCTTCGCCAATGTGGAGTGGCTGGCCCGGCAGTCGGGCCAGGAGGCGGTGGACCGTGTGTGGGAGACAGACCAGCGGGCGGAGCTGGGCACCATGACCGTCCGGGTCTGGCAGGTGGGATTGGACCGTGTGTCGGAGCAGGGCGGTACGGCGTATGTGGCTTTCAGCTGCTGGGATGAAGAACCCTGGGCGGAGCCAGTAGGGTTCATCGAAGTGTACAATGCGACTGATGGTGCAGAGCCCGTCCACTCCATGGGCGGCAGTTGGGGAGCGGCCTATGCGGTCCCTGTCGTCTGGGGCGATGCACTCCAGGTCTGCTGGTATGATGAGCTGGATCACCAATATGAGACCCTGCTGACGGTGGAACTGCCTTGGGAGGAATCACCATGAAAACAAAACGGCCCAAGCTGCCCATGCCCCGCAGACGGTTGGCGCTGCTGTGGCTGCTGGTCCCCTGTCTGCTTCTGCTGGCGGCCTACATCACCGACGTCTACCGGTTCACACCGGATCAGGCCCAGCGGCTGGAGGAAAAACGCCGCCTGCTGGAGCCCATGGAGGTCCTCTGGCAGGGAGATGTCCCTTGGGAACAGGAGGTTCCCGCCATAGTTCGCTTTGCCGCCAATGAGCGCGCGGTTGGCTTCAGTGAGTATGATTTCCGCTGGCGGGCCGGAGGGTGGCAGGGATTTCTGTCTCTCACGCCCCGGGAAAATGACCGCCCCTTTACGGCGGGCTGCAGCTGGTTTGAACGCCAGCTGGATGAGGGGGAGGTTGTGTCAGAGAAGGCACCATACTTTTGGGAGCGATACCGATCATCTCTGAGAGAGAAATTCGTCTATGTCTACGGCTGCCTGGAATCGCCGGAGGTGGAGGAGCTGGTGGTGGAGTTCGAGCCGGCAGAATTCCTGTTGGAACCTCAGCCCGCCCAGATTGTGCATTTGACGGCGGAGGACTGGATCATGGGCTCTGACGGCACAGCGTACTTCATCTGTCCAATGGAGCCGATTCTGGCCGCCCGGTCCATCACCGGCTATGTCACGGCTTACGACAGGGACGGTCGGTCCCTAGGTACCCGCTGTGTCACCGGCATGGAACACTGGGTGGAGTGAAAAAGCGGCACTGCCGGAAATTCCCGGCAGCGCCGCTTTCTGTCACGATAGTTGACATAACATATTCTCCGCAAACCGTTCCGCCCGCTGCCTGATCCCCGGCAGGGCCAGGGCCTCGCCCTTGTCGTTGGCGGTCTCCAGCATACAGAAGCGGGCCGGCAGCCAGAAGCCCTTGTTCATCCCCATGGCCCCCGCCACCTGGCTGGCCACGATGTCCCCGCCGGAGTAGCCGGACACCACGACGGCGAATACCGCCTTGTCCGCGAAGGAGGTGGTGCGGTACAGGGCCGTCAGCCGGTTGATGGCCGCCGTCAGGTTGGCGGCCAGGGCGTCGTTGTAGTTGGGGCACAGCAGCACCACCGCGTCCGCCTCCCGGACGGCGGGGTACACCTCCTGGACCATGACGCCGCCGTAGAAGCACCCGCCCCGCTCCCCGTAGTGGAGGCAGGCGGTGTAGGGGCACCCGGCGCAGTCCTCCAGGGTGCCGTTCCGCAGGCCGATCTCCCGGATCTCGCACCGGTCCCCCAGGTGGTCCCGCACCAGCCCCCACAGGGCCAGGGTGTTGGAGGTCTCCCGGCTGGAGGCATGGAGCACCAGCAGCTTCGGCCGCGCCAGCCGGGGCGGGGAGAAGGCGGCCACCCGGGCCGCCAGGTCCGCCGCCGCCAGGCGGTAGGCTTCCTCCAGCGAACAGCCGGCGTTCCGGGCCTGGACGGTGAAGTTCCGCAGGCCGCCAGTGCCCTCCACCAGGGGGCGGCCCACAAAGGCGCACCCGGCCAGGTCCGCCGCCAGCACCAGGTCCCGGCCCGCCGCCTTGGTGTACAGGTCCCCGGGGGCGTCCACCAGCACGCCCCCCACGCAGCCGTCCAGGCACCCGGGATGGGTCCGGAGAAACGCCAGCAGGTCGGAAAAGCCGTGGTCCACGCCGCTCTCGTCCAGGGAGACGGCGAACAGCAGCCGCCGCCCGTGGAGGGGCCCTTCCAGCCGGTGCAGGACCTCCGCCCGCCGCCCCGCCAGGGCGGCCTCCAGCACCTGGGCGCACCGGGGCGAGGCCGCCCCGCCGGGGAGCAGCACGGTGAGTCGTTCAGCCATGGCGGTCCTCTCCTTCATCAGATGATCTCCCGCAGCAGGGTCTGGGTCTCCCGCAGCCGGTCGAACAGCGGCGCGGGCAGGGAGGCGGTCTCGATCTCCAGCCCGGCGGCGGTCAGCCGGTTGCGGACGCCGAACCACACGTCTCCCACGGCCACGGAGCTGCAGTGCCAGCTCCGCCGCAGCGTCAGCAGCAGCTGCATGGCGCCGGAGGAGATGGCGGGGGCCACATAGGGCTTGAACCCCAGCTCCCGGATCCGCAGGTTGGCGGTGGTCACCAGGTCCGTCAGCTCCCGGGACAGGCCGTCGTCATAGTGGGTGAGGGAGTTGGCGATCACCAGCCCCTGGCCGTGGGGGCCGTAGCTGCGGCCGTCGGTGAGGAAGCTGCGGAACCGGGGGTCCTGCTTGGCGTAATAGGCCGCCCGGGCGTTCATTACCCCCAGGCCGAAGCCCTGGATCTGCTCCGCCCGAAGCCCCAGCCCGTCCCACTGGCCGTCCTCCCCCTGGTTGGAGGCCAGATACGCCGCCTTGCACAGGGGGTCCACCGGGTCCGACAGCACGATGAAGAGCCCCCGGAATCCTGCCTGCCGGGCCTGGCGGGCATACTGCTCCACCAGGGGGCGGTTGGCGCTGAACTGGGCCATCCGCACGTCCCGGACGCCGCCCCCCACCGGCGGCACGCCCCGGGTGGCGGCAAAGAGGAACACGTCGCAGCGGAACAGGTCCTCGTCTGACACCGGCTCCACCTCCGGCAGGGCGTCATAGTCCCAGGGCCAGGACACCTGCCCCATCTCCGCCGCCCAGCGGGAGACGGCCTTCTGGTTCAGGTCGCAGATGCCGATGCGCTCGATGCAGTCGCCTCCCAGCAGCTTCAGGGCCGTCAGCAGGGTGCCCCCCACGTCGCCCACCGCCAGCAGGTTGACCCGCCGCCGGCCCGACGGCTGCTTGTCCGGCAGCCGGGCGAAGTCCCGCCAGCGGGGATGGCGGATGTTGACGGCCCGCAGCAGGCGGGCGTCGATGGTGTGCTGGACGCGCTTGGGCAGGGCGGGGATGGGCACGCCCATCCGGGAGGGGTCCAGCCAGGAGACGTCCTCCGTCCTGGCGGTGAGCTGCCGGGCGTCGGAGACGCAGAAGGACGACCGGCCGGAGACCGGATCCCGGTCAATGAGGAAGAGGCCGGGGGTCCCCGCCGCGGGGCGGTCCGCCGTCTCCAGGGGCAGGTCCGGCAGCAGGGAGGCGAACACCGTCTCCTCATAGCGGTAGTAATACATCAGAGGGAGCTCCTTTCATCCGGGCGCGGCGCCGGGCGCCCTCCCGTCATTCCAGCACGTTCCGCATCCGCAGCAGCATCCGCAGGTCGTTCTGCAGAAACACGGACGCGGGCAGGCTGGGGTCGTAGTGCAGACAGCTGCCCTTGTCCGGGGAGAGGGGCAGGATCACCGCCTCGCTGAGGCGGGAGAGGGTCAGGTTGCGGGCGTACCGCTCCCGGAAGGTGGTCTCCAGGGCCAGCAGGATGTCCCGGGCGTTTTCCAGGCAGGCGCGGGAGAAGCGGAACACCGCCTCCCGGCCGCAGTCCTTGTAAAAACGGGGGAACGCGTAGGGCAGGATCAGGTTCACCGCCGGCGTCAGGCCCGGGACGGAGGGCTCGTCGTGGCCCACGGTGTCACCGCCGATGAAGGGGTACATGGTGGACTCCACGAACCAGGACCGCAGGTTGGGGACGAAGTAGACGCAGTCCACGCTGCGGCCCTTGGCGGCCATCAGGTCCCGGCCCCGGCCGGACAGCAGGCCCACCAGCACCCGGTCGATCACCACGCCCTCCTGCCGGAACAGGGGGTCCAGGGCGTTGATGCGGTTGCCGGAGTGGAGCAGGTCGTCCACCAGGATCACCGGCCGGCGGAAGGAGTGGACGGTGCGGATCTGGCTCTCCAGCGGGGCGTAGCCGGGGAAGTTCTCAATGGTGAAGGACCGCAGATCCTGGGCGAACACCTTGTCGGTGTGGATGGTCTTGGTGACGGTGTTGGGGATGGCGTTGCCCCGGAGGATCTTGCCGAAGGGCACGCACATTTTGGGCCCCAGCACCCGGGGCACCGTGGGCTCCGGGCTGACGCCGTTGAGATCCACGATCTTCCGCACCAGCCGGTGGTAGATGACCTCCGCGTTCAGCGACAGGATCAGGGACCCGGGATACATCCCGGTGAGCGCCCGCTGCATCCGGCAGTGGGCGGTCCGCACCGCCGCCAGCACCCCCGGGTCCGAGGAAAAGGGCTCCTTCAGCGTGGTGGGGATGTTCTGCAGCAGCACGGAGGGGGATCGCATATCCACCAGCAGCAGCGGTTTGGCGCTGGGCAGCTCCGCCCGGACGAAGCCCTGCCGCTCCAGCAGATCCAGCACGGCGTCGGACGCAGGGGCGTGCCACACGGCATAGCCGCAGTCATCCCCCATGGAGCGGGAGAGAGCCTCGGTCATCAGCAGCTGCCCCACATCATAGTTCCCGCCGGGGCTGCGGACCATGTACAATCCGGTGAGCAGCTGGATCCTGCCTGCCGTGTGCTTGCGGATGTAGTCCGCCAGGGCGGCGTCCCCCAGGGCCTCATACAGCCCGCCGGAGTTCACCGTCCGCATGGTCAGAAAGCCCAGCACCCGGGGCCGGGGGCCGGTGTCCCGCAGGATGCAGACGCCGTCCCGGGGGTCGATCTCCGGCGGCTGCCCCTGGTCCTGGAGGAGCACCTCCGTCAGCTCCTCCCACAGGCGCCGGTCCGGCTGGGAGATCAGGGAGAACTCCAGGTCCCCCGCCCGCAGGATCTGCTTGTACTGGGGCTCCCGGAGGTAGAGGCTGTTGCGGTAGATGAAGTCCTGCACCACCGGGTCGATGAGGCTGGAGATGTCCCGGCCCAGGTCGATGTTCTCCCGGATGCGGGTGGAGCTGATGTCCTCCAGATGGGTGGGCAGCTGCAGCTGGATGACGCGGCCGGTGATGCAGCTCAGGTCCGCGTCGATCTCATGGCCCTCCGCGTTGCTGGAGCGGCGGAAGACGATGTGGTTCAGGGAGTGGACAGACCCCTCCGACGGCGCCGCCCGGTAGGAGGAGGCGTTGGCCACCACGTCGGACCCCACCGCCAGATACAGCTCCCGTCCGGCAAAGACGGCCCGCAGCCGGTCCAGGTCCGCGGGGGTGGCCAGGTTCACCGGGATGTCGTGGGGGAAGAGGTACACGTCGAACTCGTCCGCCACGGACATGCTGACGATTTGACGCCGCACCAGAGAGGGCTGGGCCTTCTTGGACCAGGAGAACTCGTCGATGGCCAGGTACACCTCCAGCCCCAGGTCCCGGATCTCCTGGACGATGCCCTTGTGGCTCAGGGAGAAGGGGTCGAAGGTGCCGGGGAAGAAGGCCACCCTGGCCGGGGTGTAGAAGGGGAAGTCCCCGCTCTCGATCCGGTAGGAGACGATGAAGCGGTAGATGTGGGAGAGGGCCGCGGCGGTGTAGAAGAAGCTCAGCTCCTGCTCCGGCTGCTCCCCCAGCAGAAAGAGGATCTTTTTGGCCATCAGGGTGAAGAGGGCGGCCTTGCCCTCGTAGGAGAGGACCTGGGAGCCGAAGATATGCTCCCCCAGGATCTGCAGCGCCTCCTGCCGGACGCTCTGGCGGTAGGAGGCCAGCCCCTTCAGCAGCAGGCCCGCCAGCCGCTTCCAGCGGCTGTGCAGGACCTCCTGGGACTCCCCGAATCGCCCGGCGTAGACGGCGTAGTGCTCCAGCATGGAGCCCACGGTGGCCAGGGCGGCGGCCACGATGACTGTGTTGGAGAAGGAGAGGAGCAGCTGCATCTGGTCGATGATCTCGTCCAGCTCCCGGGGGGTCAGCCACAGGGCAAACTGGCCCAGATATGCCGGGATGTACTGGGAGATCTCCGTCTGTCCCGTCTCCAGGACCTTGGACAGCTCCACCGCCACCTCGTTCCGGCGGTCCGGCGTCAGCACCGGGGCCACGGCCAGCAGGGAGGCGCCCGCCATCCGGCGGACCACGATGTTCTCGCTGACCTTCATCAGGTTGGAGAAGTGGGTGGCGATGTGGAGCACGTTGGCGTGGTCCCCCTGCTCCACCTGGTCCAGCAGGTACTCCACGCCCACGGCCTTCAGCACCCAAGGGGTGGCGGATTTCAGGTTGTCCAGGAACACGTTGCTCACCGCCTCCGGCTGATCCAGCCGGGCACGCTGGCGGGAGACATCCAGCCCCAGCTGGGCCCCCAGACGGGCCTGGAGGAACAGCAGCGGCGTGCAGTCCTGGCAGTCCGCCGCTTCCACGGCGGCGGTGATGGCCCCGGCGTCCCGCCCGTCCGGGTCCAGAATGGTCAGCAGATGGCGGAACAGCCGCAGGGCGGCGGCCTTCTGGGGCAGCCCGCCCCGCTCCAGCCACCAGACGGAAAAGCCGGTCAGCAGGTGCAGGTCCTCCGGCGACACCCGGCCCAGCGGCAGGCTCAGCACCGTGTCCAGCAGGGCGAAGGCGGCGTCCGCGTCCACCAGCTCCGGCCGGCGGTAGTGGCGGAACAGCTCCCGGGCAAAGCGGGGGGCGTCGGCGTCGGAGCAGTTCATCAGCAGGGCGTCCACGGCGGTCTTGGCCTGATAGCGGATCATGCTGATCTGCCGGGGCGTCAGCCGCCGGTCCGGGTCGATGAGCTTCTCCAGGTACTCCGCCCACAGCTGGAAGGGCAGGTCCTCCTCCGGGTCCGGCGGGGCGTCCGCCGGGGGTTCCTTCTGGTACCCCAGCCGAAAGGCCGCCAGGATGCGGCCGATGAGGGCGGCGGCCCGGCGGCGGATGTCGCCGTCGGGGATCAGCAGCAGCTCGTAGAGAAAGTCCAGCGTCTGCTGCTTCTGGGAGGCGTTCCAGTAGGTGAAATACTCCTCAAAGATGGAGACGTAGGCCTGGAGCCGGGCGGGGTCCTTCTCGCCCCGGGCGGCCTCCAGGGTGTTGCCGAAGAGCTGCTCGTGGCCCAGCCGGTGCATCAGGCGGATGTTGTGATCCACGGCGGTGCGCCGCAGGGCGGCCACCACCTCCTGCGCGTTCAGCAGGGCGGCGTTCTTCATGGGCACCGGAGGCCCGCCGGCGGTGCGGAGGGTGGTGTCCACGCCGTAGGAGATGAGATAGTCCTCAAAGTCCCGCAGCTTGGCGTAGACGTACTGATACCGCAGCCGCTTGGCGTCGTCCACATTGTCCAGCTTGCCGAGGATGACGTCAAAGGCCTCCTGCAAAGAGTAGAGGCAGGGGATCTCCCGGTGCTGGGCGTCGTAGGTCTGCTTCACCCGGAAGTCCGCGTACACCAGCGCCAGGGACTCCGAGGACAGGTTCTCGATCTCCAGGTCCCAGACGGAGTGGTTGGCGGCGATGTGGCCCAGGGCGGTGAGCCCCCGGCGGGTGAACCACTGGTCGGTGTAGTAGTAGTGGAGATAGGGCACCCGCTCCCCGGGCTTGCAGCCGAATTTGCCCAGGTCGTGGCCCAGGGCGGCGCCGGAGATCAGCCCCAGGTCGATGAGCCCGCCGGAGGCGTGAAAGGCCCGGGCCACCCGCATGGCCACATAGTGGACGCCGGCGATGTGGTCCAGGGTGCGGAAGGGGGTCACCTCCCGGCTCAGCCGCAGCATCTCGTAGATGTGCTCCGCCCGGAACCGGCGGCGGAAGAGGCGGTACTCCTCCGCCACGCCGCTGCGGCGCAGCTCCTCCTCGGTGCAGAAGTCAAAGTCCAGCCAGAAATCGAAGGGCAGGCAGGTCCGCTCCGCGTCAAAGAGCACCTGGAGGAACTGGAGGAGACACAGGGCGCCGTCCCGCTGGACGGCGGTGTGGCCGGGGTCCGCCGCCGGATACAGCAGGGAGCGGGCCGCCTGATAGGCATAGGGCAGCCACCCCTCCGCCGGCTCCGGGGCCACCCGGTCCAGCAGGGGGCGGAAGGCCGCCAGGGCGGCGGCGCAGGAGATCCGGCTCTGGATGGGCGTGATATCCCGAAGGATCTGGTGCCAGTCCGCGCCGCCGAAGAGCCGCTCCGCGTCGGCGCGGGGCATGTTCAGCCGCTGGAGAAAGATCTGCTCCGTAAAGGCCTCCGCTGTCTGGAGGTACAGGGGCGCTCCCGTCTGTCGGTCCATGGTACCGTCTCCCTTCCGGTCTTTCGTCGTTTGTTCCAGTATACCGCATTTGGAGACAGGAAGAAAGAGAAATCTCCGGCCCCGCGAAAAAAAGCGCCTCCGCCCGTTTTCGGGCGAAGGCGCTGGATTTATGACGTGAAGTGGGTGTGGTTGAAGATGTGGTCCTCGCAGAAGCAGTGGTAGCCCGCGCACTTGGAGCAGTACCGGAACTGCAGGTCCGGGAAGTCCGCGTCCGTGCGGCCGCAGACCTCGCACTTGTGGCGGTAGCCCTGCTGCTGGGCCTTCTTCCGCTGCTGCTTCACCGCGGCCTTGAAGTGGATGGTCTGCTGGGAGTTCTGATGCCGGACGGCAAAGCCGAACTCCGCCAGCAGGTCCGCGATTTTGTCCCAGAAGAACACCAGATACACCAGCCACACGGCCAGCAGCTGGGGCAGGGTGAACAGCGCGCCCCACAGCCCGGAGCGGAGCAGGTCGTAGATGGTCAGCACCACATACAGCACCGCCAGCCACTTGGCCTTGACGGGCAGGATCAGATAGACGCGGATCAGCGCGTCGGGGTACAGGGTGGCAAAGGCCAGGAAGAGGATTCGGTTCAGCATCCCGCTGTGGACAACGGGAAGCGGGTTCCACAGCGTGCTGATCATGCCGAACACCACCATCAACACCGCGCAGGCCAGATAGAACAGGGTGAATTTGGCGGTGCCCCAGTACTCCTCAAGAGCGGTGCCAATGAAGTAATAGAAAGAAAGATTGATGAAGATCCAGAACAGGGAGCCGCTGATGGGCAGGAACATCCAGGTGACCAGCCGCCACAGCTCCCCCTGCAGGACGAGGTCCGCGTCGAAGTACAGCATATAGCTGGCGTAGCCATTGGAGAAGAGGTCCAGCACGAACACCACGGCCATGATCCCCACCAGGAACTTCATCAGATTCGGAATGCCGAAGCGGGGATGGCTGTATGCGAACCGGTCCACCGCGGCGTTCAGTTTTCTCAAGATCAAAACCTCCCAGGCAGATATTGACAGATAACCGGATGTCATTATACCCGATGAAACGGAAAAAGTCATGTATAATTTTTGAACAGGCGGGAATCCGCGCATTTTTTTGCCCGGATAGCGGATTTCTTTGCAAAAGTGGAGAAACCGTATTGACAAACAGGGGAAACCTGATAGAATAATAGGGACAATTTTATCAAGCCTTATCAAGAGTGGCGGAGGGAACGGCCCGATGAACCCACGGCAACCTGTGTCTGACAAGGTGCCAAATCCGGCGGTGATCGACAGATGAGGAGCATTGAACAGATCCTTTTGTGCGTTTCGCCGTCGAAACGCACATTTTTTTCGCCCCTTGATAGGGTCCGTGCTTCGATCAGAAAGGAACGATACCATGGCAAGACACTATCTCTTTACCTCCGAGTCCGTGACGGAGGGACATCCTGACAAAGTCTGCGACCAGATCTCCGACGCCGTGCTGGACGCCATCCTGGAAAAGGACCCCCAGGGCCGCGTGGCCTGCGAGACCACGGCCTGCACCGGCCTCATCCACGTGATGGGGGAGATCACCACCAGCTGCTATGTGGACATCGCCCGCATCGCCCGGGAGGTGGTCCGGGATATCGGCTATGACCGGGGCAAGTACGGCTTCGACTGCGACACCTGCGCCGTCATCACCTCCATCGACGAGCAGTCCGCCGACATCGCCATGGGCGTGGACGAGTCCCTGGAGAACAAGGAGGGCACCGACAGCGAGCTGAGCAACGGCGCCGGCGACCAGGGCATGATGTTCGGCTACGCCTGCGACGAGACGCCGGAGCTGATGCCCCTGGCCCTGTCCCTGTCCCAGAAGCTGTGCAAGCGCATGGCGGAGGTCCGCAAGAGCGGCCAGCTGGCCTATATGCGGCCCGACGGTAAGAGCCAGGTGACGGTGGAGTACGATGAGAACGACCGCCCCGTCCGGGTGGACACGGTGGTCATCTCCACCCAGCACGACCCGGACGTCTCCCTGGAGCAGATCCGGAAGGACATGATCGAGCAGGTGGTCCGGGCGGTCATCCCCGCGGAGATGCTGGACAAGAACACAAAGTATTATGTCAACCCAACCGGCCGCTTCGTCAAGGGCGGTCCCGCGGCGGACTCCGGTCTCACCGGCCGGAAGATCATCGTGGACACCTACGGCGGCAGCGCCCCCCACGGCGGCGGCTGCTTCTCCGGCAAGGATCCCACCAAGGTGGACCGCTCCGCGGCCTACGCCGCCCGTTACGTGGCCAAGAACATCGTGGCTGCGGGCCTTGCCCGCCGCTGCCAGGTGCAGCTGGCCTACGCCATCGGCGTGGCCCAGCCCGTGAGCGTGCTGGTGGACACCTTCGGCACCGGCACCGTGGACGACAGCAAGCTGGAGGCCGCCGTCCGCAAGGTCTTTGACCTGCGGCCCACGGCCATCATCCGGGATCTGGACCTGCGCAAGCCCATCTACCGCAGACTGGCGGCCTACGGCCACATGGGCCGGGAGGACCTGGGCGTGGCCTGGGAAAAGACGGACCGGGTGGAGGCCCTGAAGGCCGCCGTGGAGGCCTGAGCCTCACCCCAATACAGACGCCAGGCGGCGCCGCTGGTATCCAGCGGCGCCGCCCTTTTGTGCCGGCCCCTACAGGTCCATGGACAGATAGACCATGTCCACCAGCCGGCGGCCGCCCTCGTAGATGGGGTGGTCGTAGTGCTGGAGGAAGAAGTCCGGGACCCGGTGGTGCTCCCGGAACCCGCAGGCCCGGTAGAAGGGGAGGGTCAGGGGGCTGTCCCCGGTGCCAACCAGCAGCTGCCGCCCGCCGGCATCCCGGCAGTCCCGCGCCACCTGCTCCACCATGGCCCGGCCATAGCCCCGGCGGTGGAAGGCCGGCTCCACCGCCAGGTTTTTGATCTCGAACACGCCGGGGCCCTCCGTCGTCACCACGCACACCGCCCGGAGGCCCCCGTCGTCCAGGGCCAGCAGCGTCCCCCGGTCCAGATACCGGGCGATCATGCTCTCCTGCTCGTCTCCCACCAGCAGGAGGGGCAGGTACGCCCATTTGTCCGATTCGACTCTGCGGATCTCCATCCGAACACCTCCCGTTCCTCAGCTGTCTCCATAGGACCACATCCGCCGCCATCTGTCAAGAGGGAGCTTTTCGGGAAAAGCCGTTGACCTTCCCTGGAAAATCGGGTAAAATAAGGCAGAGTCCGCCGCCGGGACATCCGGCGGCCCAAGAGAGAACGGCGCCCCAGGGCGCGGGGAGGTCAGCGTATGCCCAGCATTTCCGTCATCGTGCCTGTCTATCAGGCGGAAAAGTTCCTGCGGGACTGTGTGGAGAGCGTGCGGCAGCAGACCTTTTCCGACTGGGAGCTGCTGCTGGTGGACGACGGCTGCACCGACGGCTCTCCCGCCATCTGCGACGAGCTGGCCCGGACGGACGGCCGCATCCGGGTGTTCCACAAGGAGCGCAACAGCGGCGTCAGCGAGACCCGGAATCTGGGCCTGGACCACGCCCGGGGCAGATCCATCGCCTTTCTGGACGCCGACGACCGCTACGAGCCCCGGTGCCTGGAGACGCTGTGGGACCTGCGGGAGCGGTCCGGAGCGGACACTGCCGCCTGCGCCCACTGGAACCTGTGGGCCGACGGCAGCGTGACGCCGGAGCCGGTGCTGCCCGCCGGGATCTACGACGCGGACGCCATCCGGGAAAAGCTCGTCTATCCCCTCCTGGGGGACCGGCTGGCCCAGCCGGTGTTCAACGGCTTCATCTGGCGGTACCTGTTCTCCGCCGAGATCTTTGACAAGCTCCACCTCCGCTACGAGGGCGCCTATCTGGAGGACGAGCTGTTTTTGATGGAGTATTTCTGCAACGCCCAGCGCCTGGCGGTGACGGAGACGCCCCTGTACCGCTACCTCCAGAACCCGGCCTCCGCCACCCACAAGTACATGAAGGACTTCCAGCAGGTCTTCGGCCGCTTCATGGAGCGGAAGGAGGACCTGGCCGCCCGGTATGACCTGACGCCCGGCCGCCCCCAGTGGCGGGAGAACTCCAACTGGGCGGGGCTGCTGATCGCCATCGGCAATGAGTACGCCCCCGGCAATCCCAAGACCCTCCGGCAGCGGCAGGAGACCATCCGGGCCCTGTGCGCGCGGCCGGACATGGCCCGCGCCATCCAGACCCTGGCGCCCGCCGGCATGAGCCGCAACAAGCAGCTGGCGGCCAAGCTGGTGCGGGGCGGCCATTTCTGGCTGCTGACCCAGCTGTACCGGCTGAAAAACCGCATTTGAAGAAACGAGGTTTCCCTGCATGACCACTCTCCGCGAAAGCTATCTGTATCATCTCTGGGCGGCACTGTGCACCGTCTACTACGACAGTGCCGTCCACCGCTGCCTGGCGGCCCTGGGAGCCTGGTGCAACCGCCAGATCGACGAGAGCCGCCTCCTCCGGGTCCTGTGCCGGGAGGGCGCGGTGGCCCGGGCCTGGGAGGCCAGCTTCCTCTGCCGGCTGCTGACGGGGCTCATCAACCTGCCCGCCTGGCTGCTCCACAAGCTGTACCTGGCGTGGAAGGCCACCTTTGATGACAGCTTCTTCTCCCGCCTGGCCTTCGAGATGGGCCATGAGACCGCCATCGCCCAGTCCTGGCTCATCATGCTGCTGTGGGTGATCCCGTTCTCCCACTGGAACAACGCCTACAGTATGCTGGGCTTTGCGGCCCTGCTGGTGCTGTTCTTCGCCGGGGCCATGTCCCGCGAGACCTTCCGTCTGGACGTGAAGCACATCGGGTTTTACCCGGTGGTGCTGTTCGGCTCCATGTTCCTGGCGGTGTTGTTCTCCTACGAGCCCTCCGCCTCCTTCCGGTTCCTGCTGTACCACATCGCCGCGGCCCTCTGCGTGCTGGTGACGGTCAGCGCCGTCCGGGGCACGGAGGACCTGAAGCGGCTGGCCGCCGGCGGCGGGGTCTGCGTGCTGGTGTCCTCGCTGTACGGCGTGTACCAGCGCATCCAGGGTGTGGAGGTCAATGTCTCCTATGTGGACCTGGATGCCAATGCCGGCATGCCCGGCCGGGTGGAGTCCTACTTCGATAACCCCAACACCTTCGCCGAGGTGCTGATCCTCCTGCTGCCCCTGGTGCTGGCGCTGATCCTCTGCTCCAAGCGGCCCATCTCCCGCCTGGCGGCCTGCGGCACCTTTGCCGTGGGGCTGATCGCCCTGGGCATGACCTACTCCCGGGCCAGCTGGGTGGGCGGCGCCTGCGCCATGGTGGTGCTGGTGTTTTTGTGGAAGCCCAAGCTGCTCCCCGCCTTCGCGGTGCTGTGCGTGGCGGCGATCCCCTTCCTGCCGGACACCATCTGGAACCGCATCCTCACAATTTTCGGCCCGGCGGACACCACCACCTCCAGCCGCTTCCCCCTGTACGCCGCGGCGCTGGAGGTCATCCGGACCTCGCCCATCTCCGGCGCGGGCCTGGGCACCGCCGCCCTGCAGGATTACATCCGGGACTTCAACCTCCACCACGGGGAGGCACCCTTCGTCCACGCCCACAACTTCTATCTGGAGGTGTGGATCGAGATGGGCCTTCTGGGCGTGGTGAGTTTTGTGGGCGCCATGCTGTGGAACATCAAGAAGGCGGCTCACACCGTCCGCCATTGCGCGCCTTCCGCCGCCCGCACCATCACCTGCGCCGGCGCGGCGGCCCTGTGCGGGGCGATGGTCTGCGGCCTGGCGGACTATCTGTGGAACTATCCCCGGGTCATGTGCATCTTCTGGTTCGTGTTCGCGCTGACCATCGCGGGGATCAAGGTCTGCCGTCGGGAGACGGAGGCGGACTGACTTGGAGAGGAGCGAACATATGGAAGACCCGTTTGCGTTTTTGACCCTGGACTTTCTCAAGCGGTCGGAGATCTACCCCGGCTCCCTGGGCACCTTCCGGTACCGCTTCCAGCGGACCGGCAAGGTGAACGATGGCACCGTCCAGGCCTGGGTCTATGAGAACATCTGCTTTGAAAAGGCCCGGCAGATCGAGACGGAGACCTTCCCCTGGACGGAGGAGGGCATGGCGTCCCTGCGGACCTGGCTGAACGAAAAGCTGCGGGAGCGGGGGAGTGCCCCCTACCGGATCTGGACGGCGCCGTGAGCGGCGCTGCCCGGACCGGCCTCCGGAGGGACCTTCGGTAAAAAATCCCCGGGAAGGCATTTCCACCCTTGACATGGGGCGGAAAATTCCGTATAATAATTAAGCTGTCCCCTTGAGCACAGCATCCGGGTGTAGCGCAGTTGGTAGCGCGCTTGGTTCGGGACCAAGAGGCCGTGGGTTCAAATCCCGCCACTCGGACCAAAAATCCGCTGATTTCACTAGAAATCAGCGGGTTTTTTGTACTTTTTTGAGGACTTCATTTTTGCTGACCCATTTTCTGACCCATTTTTTGCCCCATTTTCTATTAGACGGAGCTGGACAAAATGGACGATTTCAGGTGCTTTCATCACAGCTTCATCTCCATGAACTGCCCCATTTTCTCTGCCGCTTCCTCCTGCATTTTCCGCGTCACATGGGTATAGGTATCCAGTGTGAATCCGGAGGAGTAGTGGCCCAGCATCCCGGAGAGCGTCTTAATGTCGACACCGTTCTGGAGGGCCACGGTGGCAAAAGTATGCCGCAGATCATGAAAACGGCAGTCCTCCAGTCCAGCGTCCCGAAGGATTCTCTTGTGGATTCGTGCCACGGTCTCAGGGCTGTACATGGTTCCAGTTGTTGGGGAAGGGAACAGATATGGATTATTCGGATGCAGACTGTGTTCCTGGATCAGTAGATCCACTGCCTGCTGGGGAACGATCAGGGTACGGATGGAATGCTGGGTCTTGGGCTGACTCACCACCAGTTTTCCATTCAGCCGGCTGACAGACTTCGTCACAGAGACGCTTCTGTTCTGTGGGTCCAGATCGCTCCAGAGCAGAGCCAGTAGCTCGCCCCGACGCAGGCCGGTAGTCAGCTCTAGAAAAAACAATGGCAGCACGTTCCGCTCTGCTGCCGCCTGTAGATAGTCCCCGATCTGCTCCGGCTGGATGACCTTCATTTCCTTCCGATCCAGTTTTGGAGGTTTGCACTCCATCGTCGGATTTTTAGCGATGATACCGGCACGAACTGCCTGTTCCAATGCGGCGTGCAGAAACATATGAACACTGCGGACCGTTTTAGGACTCAGACCGGAACTCGCCCGTTTCTGGGAATGTACCCTTCCATTGATGCGAAGATCTTGATAAAGAATCTGGAGACGCAATCCGGTCAGTTGACTTAACGGAACTTCACCGATTTGCGGGATTACCAGTTGATTCATAAAGTAGCTGTATTGTATTTGGGTGCTTTCTCGAATATTTTGTTTCGCATAGAGATCGTACCAGGTCTGGAGCCACTGCGCGACTGTGTACTCTTGACAATTCATTTGTGGTGCAGAAGTTCCTTGCGTTTCCTGAGCCAAACCGGTCAGCGGCGTTGCTTTATGTTCCCGATTCCAGACCGCTTCCCGAAGCTGCCGCTTACACTCGGCTTGTGTCCTTGCCAGAACACTTTTGTAAATGAGTTTCCCAGTTTCCTCGTTCCGGCCTGCCGTATAACGGCCTTCCCAGCGACCGTCTGAACGCTTTCGAATGCTGCCATCTCCACGGTTTTTCCGATTGGACATTTTTTCATCTCCTGTTTTAAATCTGTTCAGACACTTTCCGGTCTACCCAGGCCAGCAGCCGATCCTTTGGAACAACAATCCGGCTTCCGACGAGCATGGCCGGGAAGTTTTTCCTGTGGGCCAGTTCATAGGCTCCAGCCCGCGATATACTGAGTACACTTGCCACTTGTGGGATTGTCAGCATTACAGGCAGTTCCTCAAAGGACTTATAGATTTGGTTCGCCATATTGTCTGCTCCTCTCTTTTATAGTTTGCTACCGTCTTGATTCCACAAATACAGCCACCACGTCTGCTTTAAAAGCTCTTTCTGTGATCTCTGTAGCTTCTGAAATCAAGCTGGGAACTTGCTGTAAAGCGATTTTGCTTTATAGATGGGATATATCACGGGCCGGAGATTATTTGCAATCTCCGGCCCGCAAATCGTGTCCCGACCTCTGAATTTTTCTGCTTCTCTTGTGAAACCATACTCTGAGGCGGACACTTATAAAATCTATTTCTTGTTATTCAGCTCTATTCGACACTACTTCCCGAGCTGATGGGCGACATACGGATCGGCGTTTGGCAACGCCCACGGGACTCTCACCCCTCCGAGGATCTCTCCGAGCTGGCCCCGCATACGCGGGGCAGGTGTACCATTATAGGCTGACAGGGTCGTGGCGAAACAGCCTGCCAGAGCTGCTTTGGGCTAGATGGACCCGCTCCGCACCTTTCTTGCCGTCGTTGATGCAGACTTCCGCCTGCACAGGTGGTCTTCGCGCATCCGCCGCATCGCTTTTCCCCTTCCGGGGGACTGCCAGCTGATGGGAATCCGCTGCCGGATATTCACTTTTCGAGGTACACGAAAGCCACAGAAAGTCCATCTTTCTAATAGCTTCCCGGCAGAGCGAATTGGATGAGGATGGAGTTCATTACCTTCAGGTCCTCGCCTTCCAGGGTCAATCGGACTCGCACCAATAGAGATGTCTGCCTGGCTGACAGACGCTTTTGTTCTGGATGGTACCAATTGGAAACGCGAATGCCTCCATAAGGGCCAAATGAAGTTTCGATGGGATATGTACATGCAAGCGCGATCAAATCGCTTCGGATCGTACGTTCGCAAACGCCAAAACGGTCCGCCAGTTGTCTCGTTGTGCTGAACCGTGCGTTGCACAGATATTCCCATATCGCCTGTCTCCGTTCAGACGGCCCCAATTACCTCACCTCCTCACCTCGCTCTGTGGTTCTGAGGATAAAGCAAGACCCGGCAAGGTAATTGCCGGGTCTTAAAAATATTTGAGAAATCAGTCGGTTTTCTATGTTTTATCCAATTTATAATTCAATTTTATATGCAAAATTACTATCTAATTAGAGTCCAACCATATACCTTTTTCCACAACCTCCCATGTTGTATGATCTGTATGGAGCAGGTGGTGGGACTTCTTTCCCAGCGGACGCTCCAGGAACTCTTGGTAGAGAGACTGAATCTCCGGATTCTCGTGGGAAAACCGGATGGTGGCCTTCTGATCCAGCTTCCACAGGGCATCTTCCCGCTTCCCGGCCAACTCCTCTCCGTCGTGGATGGGCTGGCCGCCGCCTCCTGCGCAGCCGCCGGGGCAGGCCATCACCTCCACGAAGTCGTAGCGGCCCTGCCCGCTCTCCAATGCCTTCATCAACTTCCGGGTATTCCCCAGCCCTGAGACCACCGCCACCCGGATCTCCCCGGCACCTGGAATGGAAAAGACAGCTTCTTTCCACGGTTTGTTTCCCCGGACAGCCGTGAACGCGTCCGGATCTGGGTTCTCCCCGGTGACGAGATAGTAGGCCGAGCGTAGGGCCGCGTCCATGACGCCGCCGGTGGCGCCGAAGATCACTGCCGCCCCGGTGCCGGTGCCCAGGGGGCTGTCGAACGCCTCTTCCGGCAGGTCCCCCGGCTGGATGTTGTCGCTGCGGAACAGCCGGTCCATCTCCCGGGTGGTCAGCACCGCCTCCACGTCCGGATCACCGCAGGCGTCGCGCATGGTGGGCAGAGCGCACTCGCTCTTCTTCGCCATGCAAGGCATGATGGACACCACGAACATCCGGTGGGGATCGACGCCGATCTTCTCCGCAAAGTACGTCTTTGCCACCGCGCCGAACATCTGCTGGGGCGATTTCGCCGTGGACAGGCAGTCCACGTAGTGGGGGAACTGGGATTTAATGAAACGCACCCAGCCGGGGCAGCAGGAAGTGAACATGGGCCAGTGATAGCGGTCCCGATGGGTGAACCGCTCCAGGAACTCACTGCCCTCCTCCATGATGGTCAGGTCCGCAGAGAAGTTGGTGTCAAAGACATAGTCGAAGCCCAGCCGCCGCAAAGCCGCCACCATCTTCCCCGTGGCCGCTTTCTTTCCGGTCAGGCCGAAGGACTCCGCCCAGGCCACCCGCACCGCCGGCGCGATCTGCACTACCGTGGTGATTTCCGGGTCCGCCAGGGCGTCCAGTACCTTCACCGTGTCGTCCCGGGCCGTCAGGGCGCCGGTGGGACAGTGGGTGACGCACTGGCCGCAGAAGGTGCAGTCCGAGGTCTTCAGGGTGCGGTTGCCGGAGACGTCTACCGTGGTCCGGGAGCCGGTGCCCGCCAGGTCCCAGATCCCCATGGTCTGGACCTTCTCGCAGATCTGGACGCAGCGCATACACTTGATGCACTTGCTGGCCTGCCGGACCAGCGGCGTGGAGGTGTCCGTATAGCCCCTGGCCACATGGACATGGTAGGGCATCTCGTGGATATTCAGGTCGTTGGCCAGCTTCTGCAGCGGGCAGTTGCCGCTGCGGATACAGGTGGAGCAATAGCTGGCGTGCTGGCTCAGCAGCAGCTCCATATTGACCCGCCGGGCCTTGCGGACCTTGGGGGTATTGGTGTGGACCACCAGCCCCTCCTCCACCGGGGTATCGCAGGCGGCGGCCAGCCGGTCGCTGCCCTCCACCTCCACCACGCACATCCGGCAGGCGGCGATCTTGTTGATGTCTTTCAGATAGCAGAGGGTCGGAATTTTGATCCCGGCTTTCTCCGCCGCCTCCAGGATCGTGGTCCCCGCCGGGACCTGGACCGTCTGTCCGTTGATTGTCAGTGTCACCATTTCTCCTCACGTCCTCCTTTGAACACACCGTAGCCAAAGTGGTCGCACCGCAGGCAGCGGGCGGACTCCCGCTGGGCCTCCTCCAGGGTCATGCCGCACTCGATGCACTGGAAGTCCATCTTCCGCGCTCCGGCCTCCCGCTCTGTGGTGCTCACTCGGCCCCGGGGCGTAAAGTCCGACAGGTGCGGCGCGGGGATCTCCACTTCCGCCTCGATGGTGTGGCAGTAGCCCAGATATTCGTCGATGTTGGCGGCAGCCACCTTGCCTGCCGCAATGGCCCGGATGACGGTGGCGGGGCCGGTGACGCAGTCACCGCCCGCGAACACTCCCTCCATGTCCGGCAGATGGGTGCCGCTGTCCGCCAGGATCGTACCGCCCCGCTGGATCTTAATACCGGACTGCTCGAAGCCGTGGGTCTCAATGCCCTGGCCGATGGCCACGATGATGATATCCGCCGGGACCCGGAGCTCTGGCTGATCCGCGCCGTTGGGACTGGGGCGGCCGTTTTTGTCCGCCTGCCCAATAATTTGGGGCTGAGTCCAGAGGGCGGTCACATGGCCGTCCGGCCCGCTCTCCATCCGCACCGGAGCCTGGAGGGTCAGCAGCTCCGCACCCTCCGCCACGGCGCCCTCCACTTCCTCCGGCAAGGCGGTCATGTCCTCCTGCCGGCGGCGGTAGACGCAGGTCACCTTATCTGCACCTAGGCGGATCGAGCTGCGGGTCACGTCCATGGCCACGTTCCCGCCGCCGATGACCACCACCTGTTTTCCGTGGAAGTCCGGCAGGTCCCCGTCGCCGATCTGCCGCAGCAGCTCCACGGCGGAGATGACGCCCTGGCTGTCCTCCCCGGGGATGCCCGTCCGCTTGTCCGTGTGGGCGCCGATGGAGATGTACAGACAGTCGTACTGTTTCTTCAGCTCTTGGAAAGAGATATCATTCCCCACCTCCACCTCGGTGTGGACCTTGATCCCCAGGGAGAGGATGGATGCGATCTCCGCGTCCAGCAGCTCCCGGGGGAAGCGGTAGCTGGGGATGCCGTAGCGGAGCATCCCGCCCAGCTGCTTCCGCTGCTCATAGATGGTGACCTGGTGGCCCATCAGGGCCAGGTAGTAGGCGGCGGAAAGGCCGCCGGGGCCGCCGCCGATGACGGTGACCGTCTTTCCGGTGGGTTTCGCCTTGGGCGGATTTGGCACCTTCCCGGCGTGGTCCACGGCGAACCGCTTCAGGCCCCGGATGTTGATGGCGTCGTCCACCATCTGCCGGCGGCAACGGGCCTCGCAGGGGTGCTCGCAGATGTAGGCGCAGGCTGTGGGGAAGGGATTGTCCTTCCGAATGAGGCGGACTGCGTCGGCATAGCGCCCCTCCCGCACCAGGGAGATATAGCCGGGGATATCCACCCCGGCGGGGCACAGGGCCACACAGGGGACGGGATTCTTCAAACTGCCCAGGCAGCGGTGGCGGAGGATGTGTTCCTCATAGTCGTCCCGGAAGCCGTGGAGGCCCGTCAGCACCAGCTGGGCGGCGTTGACGCCGATGGCGCAGTCCGCGGAGGCCACGATTACCTCCGCCGTGTCCTCGATCAGCTGGAGGATGTCCAGGGACGGCCGTCCGTCCAGGACCTCGTGGAGCAGGTCCGACAGCTGTCCCAGGCCCACCCGGCAGGGCACGCATTTCCCGCAGGTCTGGGCATGGCAGAGGTTCAGAAAGTTCAGCGCCATATCAATAGGGCACAGGCCCGGCGGGCTGGCCTCGATCCGGTGCTCCATGCTGCGGTACAGATGTTCCACCACCATCTGGGCCTTGCTGGGGGTTTTAATATCCAATCGGCTCATGCAAGATCACTCCTGTTGATAAAATCCGCAAAATTTTCGATTGCAACTGCTAAGTCGATCTCGTCAGCCACTTTAAATCATAGGGCTCAAACACGGCCTTTCCATAGGCATCCACATCCAGGGGCGTGCCGTCCCAGTCGGAGTGGATGTCACCTGTCTGCTTAATGAGGATGTCATAGAGGATGTCGTAGGTGACACCGTCCTTGGGATCTGTCTCCACGATGGTGGAGTAGGGTAGTGTCTTGTGATACATCAATTCCATGCCCTTATAGTCGAAGTGGAAGCCGCAACGCATCCGGCAGCCGTCAAGCCCCGTGTACTTGGCCACCCGCTTGAGATCGCGGAGGATCTTGTCGTTCTCCTCATCATACAGGTTCTCCTGAGTGGTGGCGGTGTAGTCGAAGCGAAACTGAATGGAGGCTCCGGGGATCTTCCGAAACCGCTCCAGATAGGGCACCAACTGATCCACCGGATAGTTTTCATAGAGCACGCAGTTCACCCGGAAGGGCACCGGAAGCTTGGCCAGCAGGGAGTCGTTGGACTCCACTACATAGTGCTGAAGATGGCGAGAAACATTGATGCAGGCAATTTTTCTCATGTTCCGTTCAATAAAGTCCAACACTGTCTCCTCCGGCTGATCTGTGGAAACCGGAAGTGTAGTGTTGATGTATATTTTGTGGGTCGGTGGTACCGCGTCCATCATTATCTGAAATGCTTCCAAATTCGCAAAGGGCTCTCCCCCTGTAAAAACGAAATCACAGCGAGGAGATATATTGTCCATTCGACCGATACTCTCACAGATTTTCTCTAGTGAGAAGCCCGTCATGTCTGCATACTCTTCTTTGTTGATGCAGAAAGGACAGTGGTTTTTGCAGTCATAGGGGACAAAGACAGTCACCGTAGCGCCGCGCTCTCGCGTCTTATAGGGATGATTCATCTTGAAAGCCTTCTTTCTATGGATTTGGGAACGCCGGCTGCCGCATTACGGCAGCCGGCGTCCTGTTGGGAGTAAAAAGAGGATTTCTCTTGACAATCACAACATAGCCAAAGCGTCACAGTTGGCCAAAAAAGCGCGGCAATCATGGAAGCCCAGTTGCTCGGCAAGATTGGCGCAGCGGATATCGTTATCACCGGTAGGCCGTTCCTCATTGGTGGGAAAATTGGGCAGATCCGTTGTCACAGTGTCCAACACACTGCCACAGGCCGCGCCGACCAGTGCCGCCGCATTGTGTAGATGTTCCCTGGCGGCGGGATTGCCGTGCATGGCGGCTTTCGTGTCTTTCAGCAGCAGAGAAATGGCATCCACCAGCAAACCGTTGGTAAATTCTGTGCAGTTGGGGTCCAGATAAGTACGGACCGCGAAGGAGAGGACCTTCAGGGCACCGTTCTTAATTCCTTCTGCTGTCAACCACTGAGTAAAATCAGCGTCTGTAATGGATAGTTCAGGCAGCAAATAGATGCTTTTAAGCACACGAATCTCGCCCTCATCGTCCTTTAGCACGGCGAAGGGAGAGGTCTGCGCACCGCTCGTACAATCTGCGGCTATCAGAACCAACTTCGCTTTGTCACAAGCAGGAATCAGGTGGGAATCGTCGGCAGCGGCCGTCAGATCCAATTCGGAGTCGACATACAGTGCCAACAATGCCTTAGCTGCGCTCAGAGCATTTTCACCGCCCACACCCAAAATGACATCAGGCTGGAATTCGTTCAACTTAGGCAGTGCACCCCGGAGGTCTTCATAAGAGACCGTCTCACCAATGGTGAAGTACTCTGCCACCCGAATTCCCTGATGACGCAGCTGGTCTACCACCGGAGCTGCTACTCCGGCCAGATACAGTTTGGGGTCTGTTATCAACAGCGCACGATTACAATGATAGATATCGCTCAACTCCCGCAACGCCACAGGAGCAGATCCAGTTTTAAAATAGATCTTTTTCGGCAGGTTCAGCGCTTGCTTCATAATTCACCTCTAGTTCCTACATTATTCATGCAAAAAATCCCGAAGTAATCAGGAAATATCTCAAAAAGCTAAACCTTGATTCTCAACAGATAAGAAAACTTGATAAACTCAGAAGTCTTGCAAATGTTGAGAGATGTTTGAAGTATGACGCAATCTAATACCTTGATGGCAAGCTGGACGAATCGAAAGGATTCACGTTCGGTTTAGAGTGGAGGAAAATCCAGCGATAACATCAAAGGATTATCCATCTTTATTTTTCCTATCAAAGCTCCCGTTCCGTGGATATCAGGCACTCTGAAATGAATATACGCCTCACAAGATTTGTGGGCGGGGCCGGTGCCGTAGCACCGACCCCCTGAATGGTGAAAGAAGTGCAAAGCGTGTTAAGCAGGTAGCGGTTAGTTGAAGCCACCAGTTTTGTCTACGCCCAAATCGGCGCTGAGGCCCATGGGATAGGCGGCGTGGGTTTCAGTGGGCAGGCTGACTTCCACTTCCCAGATATTACCGTACTTCTCGGCGTACTTCTTCTCGCCATAGAAAGCCTTCAGGTAGCAGCCTTTCAGCTCGCCAATGGTGGGGTATACGGGGTTGCAACCGGTGCAGGCATCGTGGAATGCCCACTCCGCCATCTGGTCCACAGCGGCTAGGAACTCGGCTTCCCACTCCTCGGCACTCTTTTCGGGATGGGCTTCCAGCAACCAAGCTAGGATGGTCTCGGGGATGTCGATATCCTTCTTCAGCTGCTCGCAGGCCTTGATCCAGTTTTCAAAGGTCTGCTCATCGGTCTTACCCTTGACACCGATTAACTCGCCCAACTCCACATAGCGCTCAAAGGCCTGGGGATACTTATACTGCGAAAAAGTGCCCATCTTATAGGGATGACGCTGTGCATTGAAGCGGCAGACGAAGGGGAACAGCAGAGCGTTGGCGGTGCCGTGGGGGATGTGGAACCAGCCGCCCAACTTGTGGGACAGAGAATGGTTAATGCCCAGGAATGCATTGGCGAACGCGATACCGGCGATAGCAGAGGCATTGGCCATTTTCTCACGAGCCACAGGATCGGGCTTCGCATCGTGAAATGCGGAGCGATAGGCACGGGGCAGGTAATCAAAGACCATTTTCGTGGCGTCGCGGCACATACCGTTGGTGTATTCGGTAGCGAAGGTGGAGACATACGCTTCCACAGCGTGGGTCAACACGTCATAGCCGGAGGCCTGAGTGGCTCTGGGAGGCAACTTCATCATATTATCAGCGTCGATGATTGCCATTTCGGGCATCATCTCATAGCCAATCAGAGGCCACTTCATTCCAGTGTTGGCATCGGAAATGATGGTGAAGGGTGTACATTCGGATCCGGTACCAGCGGTGGTGGGGATGCAGACCAGCTTGGCTTTCTTGCCCATTTGCGGGAAGAAACGGATTCTCTTACGGATATCCAGGAAGATGGTGGCCATGTCCAGGAAGGCTTCTTCGGGATGCTCGTACATGATCCACATGATCTTCGCAGTGTCGATGGCGGAGCCACCGCCCACGGCAATGATGACATCGGGCTGGAACTCATGCATCTTGGGCAAACCCTTCATAGCGTCCTGGATTTGGGGATCGACACGGATATCGAAGAACTCGGCAGTCTCAATGCCAGAGTCACGCAGTTGGTTAATAATGGCGTCGCAGGCACCCAGCTGATACAGAGTGGAGTCGGTGATAATGAAAGCGCGTTTGAAGTCATAAACTTCCTTCATCTCCCTCAGAGCCACGGGGGTGCAGCCGGTTTTGAAATAGACCTTCTTGGGTAACTGAAGCCAGAGCATATTTTCTTTGCGCATGGTCAGGACCTTGATATCCAGCAGTTGTTCGTAGTTGGTGTTGCCCATGTAAGCAGAGTGACCGACGGCGCCAGGTCCCAAAGTCAGAGAGGGAGCAATGTCGAAGTTGTACAGGTCACCGATGCCGGCAAAGGAAGTGGGCTGGTTGATGATGACGCGGCCAGCTTTCATACGCAGACCAAACTTGGTAATCTTCTCTTCCTCGGCGGGATCGATGTACAGGGCAGCAGAGTGACCGGCACCGCCTTCCAGCACCAGCTTGTAGCAAATGTCATAGGCCTCGTCCAGCGTCTCAGCCTTGTACATGCCCAGCAGGGTAGTCAGCTTCTCGTTGGCCCATGCGCAGTCGTGAGAGGTGTCGTCGGTCTCATAGATCAGGACCTTGGTGTCATAAGGAACGTCGATACCAGCCATTTCTGCGAGACGGTTGGCAGTCTGGCCAACCGCGCCCGGCTTAACGCCGTGGGTCTTGGAGTTGAAGAAAACTTCGGCAACCTTGGCGGCCTCGTCATCTTTCAGGAAGTAGCAACGGGCTTCCTTCAGTAACCGTTTGACCTCATCGTACACACTAGCCAAAACAGTGATGTGTTGCTCAGAAGCGCAGATCATACCGTTATCAAAGGTTTTGGAGTGGATGATGGATTCCACGGCCATGCGCAGATCCGCCGACTCATCAATGACCACGTTACAGTTACCGGGGCCGACGCCGATAGCGGGGGTACCGGAAGAGTAAGCGGCCTTCACCATGCCGGAACCACCGGTGGCCATGATGAGATCCACGTTCTTCATCAGGTAATCGGAAATTTCCAGAGAGGGGGCTGAGACCCAGCTGATGACGTGTTCGGGAAGCCCTGCTTCAATAGCGGCATCGCGAATGATCTTTGCAGCAGCGATGGAGCAGTTTACAGCGTGGGGGTGCGGAGAGAGAATGATGGCGTTGCGGGTCTTCAGTGCCAGCAACATCTTATAAATGGTGGTGGAAGTGGGGTTGGTGGTGGGGGTGATGGCGGCGATGACGCCTTTTGGAGAAGCAATGCGCATGGTGCCGAAGGCCTTGTTTTCCTCGATCACGCCGCAGGTCTTCTTATTGCGCATATAATTCCATACATGCTCGGAGGCGTACTGATTCTTAGTAACCTTATCCACCATGATACCGTAACCGGTCTCCTCACAAGCCATCTTGGCCAGAGGAATGCGCATTTTGGACACGGCCATGGCGGATTTTTCACAGATGGCATCTACCTGTTCCTGGCTAAATGTGCTGTAGAGCTCTTGTGCTTTACGGATAATGGGGAGCGCCTGTTCCAGTGTTTCAACCGAGTTGATCGTCAGCGGGGTAGACATTCTTCTTGTCCTCCTTTTTTGTGATTACATTCTGCATTTTTCTAGCACGACAGCGGTTCCCATGCCGCCGCCGATACACAGTGTAGCAAGCCCCCTCTTGGCCCCGGAACGCTTCTGCATCTCGTGCAGCAGGGTCACGATGATCCGGGCGCCGGACGCGCCGACGGGGTGGCCCAGGGAGATGGCGCCGCCGTTGACGTTGACCTTGCTCATGTCGAAGCCCAGCTCACGGGCCACGGCGATGGACTGGGCGGCGAATGCCTCGTTGGCCTCCACCAGGTCGATGTCGTCGATGGTCACGCCGGCCTTGGCCATGGCCTGACGGGAGGCGGGCACGGGGCCGACGCCCATGATCTTGGGATCCACGCCGCCCTGGCCCCAGCCGATCAGCTTGGCCATGGGCTTCAGGCCGTACTTCTCCACAGCCTCGCCGGAGGCCAGCACCAGCGCGGCGGCGCCGTCGTTGATGCCGGAGGCGTTGGCGGCGGTCACGCGCTGCTGCCCCTTGTCGTCGGTCTCCTGGATGCCGGTGGGCTCAAAGGTGTGGACCACCTGGGGATTGGGGGACTCGGGACCCACGGGGAAGGCGCCCTTCAGCTTGGAGATGCCCTCGGCGGTCACGCCGGCACGGGGGAACTCGTCCACCTTGAACTCCACGATGTCCTTCTTGACCTTCACGGGCACGGGGACGATCTCAGCCTCGAACTTGCCGGCCTTCTGGGCGGCCTCGGTCTTCTGCTGGGAGGAAGCGGCGAACTCGTCCATCTCCTTGCGGGTGATGCCCCAGATGTCCGCAATGTTCTCAGCGGTGGTGCCCATGTGATAGTTGTTGTAGGCGTCCCACAGGCCGTCCTTGATCATAGTGTCGATCATCTGGGTGTGGCCCATCCGGGCGCCGTAGCGGCCGGTGGGAACGGCGTAGGGAGCGGCGCTCATGTTCTCGGTGCCGCCGCAGACGACCACGTCGGCGTCGCCGGCCAGGATGGAGCGGGCGCCCTCGATCATGGACTTCATGCCGGAGCCGCAGACCATGCCCACGGTGTAAGCGGGGACGGAATAGGGGATGCCGGCCTTGATGGAGGCCTGGCGGGCCACGTTCTGGCCCTGGGCGGCGGTCAGGATGCAGCCGAACATGACCTCATCCACCTGCTCGGGCTTCACGCCGGCGCGGTTCAGAGCCTCTTTGATGACGATGGCACCCAGATCGGCGGCAGGGGTGTTCTTCAGCGCGCCGCCGAAGGAACCAATCGCGGTTCTGCAGCAATTCACAACATAAAGATCTCTCATTCCATTAATCCCTCCAACTAATTTAAATGTATCAAATTGCCACGCAAGTTTGATTCATGGTAAAAGTGCCGTTACAGATCAAAGTACCTTTTTGGTCGGTAATTTTAAAGTCAAAAACACGAATGGACTGCAGTTGTAACATCTCTCTCGCATTTGCGGTTAGTCGATCATCAACGTGTGCATTATTCAAAAGTGTAAAGCTAAAGCTGACAGTCTCTGCATTGTATCCATGTGAAGCAGCTGCTGCAGTACAGGCTGCATTCGCCAAATGAAAATAGAGACTGTTATTAGGCGTTCTGTCGATATCCAAGTCTTCTTTTTTAACAGTTTTTTCGACTTGTGCGTAGCCTTCCTGCATTTTTTTGATACAAATCCCTTGATTGCAAAAAGCATACTCACAGTTGAGCTGGTTCCGCAAACAGTTGTAATAATCCATATATTCGCTCCACTCCACATATATAAATCGTCATT
>DWZJ01000009.1 GCA_019118245.1 Candidatus Oscillibacter excrementigallinarum | reverse complement strand
GCTCAAGTGCGTGGAGGAGGAGAGCAACCGGGAGATCGCCCGGCGGCTGGGGCTGAAGGAGTCCACCGTGGCCACCCGCATCCTGCGGGGCCGGGCCATGCTGACGGAGGCACTGGAGAAGGAGGGGTACGTCCATGGATGAGCGGATGCTGCGGCTGGCCCTGATGGAGGCCAATCTGGAGCGGTTCCGGGAGGTGCTGGAGGGCACGGACCGGGACTGGAACTGGTCGCCCCGGTATCTCCGCAGCCGGACGCGGCTGCTGGCGGACCCCTTCGGCTGGGCCAAGCGGATGGCCCGGCCGGTGTGGCGGCGGGCGGCCCGGGCGGCGGCCTGCGTGGCCTTGGCGTGTCTCGTGACCCTGGGGGGCCTGATGGCGGTGAGCCCCACGGTCCGGGCGGCGGTGCTGGGGTGGCTCCATCAGGTGCAGGACGACCTGGTGACCTTTATCAACCCGGAGCGGACCGCGGCGGAGGACGCCCCCGGCGGCTGGCGGCTGTCAGAGGTCCCGGAGGGCTTTGTGCTGACGGACCTGAGTCCCAAGGAGAGCTCGGGCTATTGGAGGTACTATGAGCCGGCGTCCAACGCATGGCTGTGGTTCGCCGTCTACACGCCGGAGGCCGGGGAGGTGACCACCAATGTGGACGGCGCCTCGGACGCGGGAGAGGGCCACACCACCGTCACTGTACAGGGATATGAGGCGGACCTCTTCCAGTCGGAGGGGACGACGCTGCTGACCTGGCAGAATGAGGCGGGGTACCTCTTTATGCTGCGGGCCACGGATTTTGACGACACCGAGGCCCTGCTGTCCATGGCGGAGGGGGTGGAACCCTGCGAGGGCATTGGCGTGGCCTGGGAGATGGGCTGGGTGCCGGAGGGCTATGAACCCATGTACCGGGATGAGGGCGCTGGAGCCGTCCAGCAGGTGTGGGTCAGGGACGGGACAACACTGACCTGGCAGTACGTCACCGACCCCATCTGCCCCTTTGAGACCCCGGAGGGAGAGCCGGAGGAGATCGACCTGCGGGGCGTCACCGGCTACTACTGGGCGGCGGAGGAGGAGCCGGAGGAGAGCGATGGCACCACCATCACCGTGAATGGGGAGGAGATTCAGGCGGAGGGCTCCTCCGTCACCGTAGGCGACGTCACCATCATCACCGGCGGCTCCCCGGACACGGAGGAGACCGGCACCCTGATCTGGACGGATCCGGAGACCAACACAGCCTTCTTCCTGGAGGGGGCCCTGGACCGCTTTGACCTGCGGGACATGGTCACCTTTATGGAGGAGACGGAGCCCCAGTTGTCATCCCCCACGAAGAGAGCCCAGGCGATCACCGGCACCGCCGGCAGCGGGGACTGAGACTGTCGGTTTCTACAAATAGAAGGCTACCTTTTCGTAGCTTGTGACAAAAATGAAAAACCTGCGGGACACAATGCGCCCTCAGCACGTTCAACTGATAGAACGGTCCGGGGGCACGTCCTCTGGAAAACTACTCTGAAAGCGGAAAGGAAGGATTTCCATGAAAAAACGGTTCCCATCATTTTTGGCCGGCGTTTTGACCACGCTGCTGGTAGCGGCCATGGCCACAACCGCCCTGGCGGCGTCGGGGAAGATCAGCTACAACGGCGCCACTGTGACGGTGGGCGGGGCGGCCCAGGCTGCCGGGGACATCACCACGGCGGAGGGCCAGGCCCCCGGCTCCATCCAGTTCACCGACGCGGCGGGAAACGTCACCCACTACCTGCCGCTGGAGACCATTGACCAGCTGCCGGGAGTGGACGCGGTGTATGACCCGGACACCAAGACGGTGAAGCTGGAGCGGGGAAGTTTCTGGGAGAAGCAGGAGACGGAGAGCGGCATTCAATATGCCAGCGAGGACACCGGCATCAGCTATGATACGGCCCCCAGCTACGCCCCGGCGGTTCTGCCGGAGGGCTGGGCCCTGGAGTCCGTCCGGGAGATGACCGGCAGGTCCGGGCAGGAGTACCTGGACAGCCAGGGTGGCCGGATCTCCTTTTCGTGCAGCTATCCAAACGGCGGCGGCTACGGCTGGAGCCCCGGCAGCGGGGAGATCCCCTGCACCACCGTCACGGTGAACGGCTATGAGGCGGAGCTGTATACGCACAGCAGCGAATACGGCGACAGCTGCCTGCTGGTGTGGGAGAATCTGGACGGGGTGCTGTTCTGGTTAACCGGGTCGGATGTGGAGCCGGAGACCCTGGCGGCGTTTGCCTCCACCGTGGCCCCGGCCGCGGACACCGCGCCCACCTACGAGGCTGACTGGCTGCCGTCCGGTTACAGCTGGTTTGAGACCAACACCTCCGCCGGCACGGTGGAGGAAACCTGGACCGGCCATGGCGGCAATATCACCCTGACCTATTCCACCAGCCCCCTGCTGCTGCCGGAGGGCACCGGAAAAACTGTGGAGTTCGGCGATGTGACCGCCAGGTTCTGGGAGGCCAGAGAGCCCCACGAGGCGGATGAGGACGCGCCCGAGACGGTGGGCGGCGTGACCATCACGACCACCACCATCTCCGGCGCCCGGGCGGCGGACGTGGCCACCCTGGCCTGGACGGATGCGGACACCGGCGTCAACTTCCGGCTCCACGGCACGGTGGACCAGGACACCCTGGTCCGGATCGCCAGAGGTGTGAAGGGGAAGTAACGGCCTGAACAGAAGAGAACGCGGAAAAAGAGCCCCGGCGTGCTGTGCACGCCGGGGCTTTCCGACCGGCAGGCCGCCGGGGACGGCGGCAGCGGCGGCCGTAAAAACAAAAACGGGGCGGGCGCGGCGGTCGGGGGCGGGGCAGGCGCGGCCGGGCGGACATCCGTCCGCCCAGGGCCAGAGCCCCGCCCCGGAGCCAGGAGATCGCGGAGGCCGCGTCTCATGGGACCAGCCGTTCTATCCGGCACGCGCAGGTCCGCCCTGCGGGGGAGATCCCCCGCAGGCCATTCTATGCCCCGGCGGCATCCCAGGTGCGGAGGCTTGTTGGAATACGCATATTTTTTGAATATTCCGGGGAATATACACCACATCTCCAGGCGGAGCGAAAAGATATGCAAAATCGTCCAGAATGAACTGGAAAAGTTGTGCAAAATGATACTTGAATAAATATGCACCATAGGCGTATAATCCAACCATCATCAAACGAGACTCCACGGGAGGGTATTTATTATGGAAAAGAAAAACATTAAGAAGATCGTGCTGGCCTATTCCGGCGGACTGGATACGTCCATCATCATCCCCTGGCTGAAGGAGAACTACAACGACCCCGAGATCATCGCCGTGTCCGGCGACGTGGGGCAGAACGACGAGCTGGAGGGCCTGGAGGAGAAGGCTATCAAGACCGGCGCCAGCAAGCTGTACATCGCGGACCTGACCGACGAGATGGTGGATGACGTCATCATCCCCTCCCTGAAGATGGGCGCCACCTATGAGCAGTATCTGCTGGGCACCGCCTTCGCCCGGCCCATCATCGCCAAGAAGCTGGTGGAGATCGCCAAGGCGGAGGGCGCCGACGCCATCGCCCACGGCTGCACCGGCAAGGGCAACGACCAGGTACGGTTCGAGCTGGCCATCAAGCGGTTCGCCCCGGACATGACCATCATCGCCCCCTGGCGGGAGTGGGATATCAAGGGCCGGGACGAGGAGATCGACTACGCCGAGGCTCACAACGTGCCCCTGAAGATCAGCCGGGAGACCAACTACTCCAAGGACAAGAACCTGTGGCACCTGAGCCACGAGGGTCTGGATCTGGAGGACCCGGCCAACGAGCCCCAGTATGAGAAGCCCGGCTTCCTGGAGATGAGCGTCAGCCCCCTCCAGGCCCCCGATGCGCCCACCTACGTGACCATCGACTTTGAGAAGGGCGTGCCCGTGGCCGTGGACGGCGAGAAGATGAAGGCCAGCGACATCATCCGCAAGCTGAACAAGCTGGGCGGCGACAACGGCATCGGCCTGCTGGACATCGTGGAGAACCGGCTGGTGGGCATGAAGGACCGGGGCGTGTACGAGACCCCCGGCGGCACCATCCTCTACAAGGCCCACCAGCTGCTGGAGATGATCACCATCGACAAGGACACCGCCCACATGAAGAGCAAGCTGGCGGTGGACTTCGCGGACCTGGTGTACAACGGCAAGTGGTTCACCCCCCTGCGGGAGGCCCTGAGCGCCTTTGCCGACAAGACCCAGGAGCACGTCACCGGCAGCGTGAAGCTGAAGCTCTACAAGGGCAACATCATCACCTCCTCCATCACCTCTCCGGAGAGCCTGTACTCCGAGGAGCTGGTGACCTTCAACGAGAGCAGCTACGACCAGACCAACGCCACCGGCTTCATCAACCTGTGGGGCCTGCCCGACACGGTGCTGGCGCTGCGGGAGCAGGGGAAACTTTAAGGAAAATCGAAGGGGGACTACGTCCCCCCTCGACCTCCCCCCGCACCGGTGACGTCGGTCACTGGTGTGTGTGCCCCCGGCGCACGGGTCGAAGTATTTTCACCACGTACACGCCGCGGCGAAAATGATTTCAATATGGCCCGGCGGGGCAAGACAATCACAAGACCGCAGAAGCGGGGCGGAGAGACTTCTTCGCCCCGCGTCTGCCATGAAAGGAACCACATATTATGAAACTTTGGGGCGGACGCTTTCAAAAAGAGACCGACCAGCTGGTGAACGAGCTCAACGCCTCCATCAGCTTTGACCAGCGGCTGTACAGGGAGGACATCACCGGCTCCATGGCCCACGCCAAGATGCTGGGGGACTGCGGCATCATCTCCCGGGAGGACGCCGCCGCCATCATCGGCGGGCTCCAGGGCATCCTGGCGGACATCGAGGCGGGGAAGGTGGAGTTCACCGCCGACAACGAGGACATCCACATGAATGTGGAGGCCCTTCTGACCGCCCGGATCGGCGACGCGGGCAAGCGGCTCCACACCGCCCGCAGCCGCAACGACCAGGTGGCCCTGGACTTCCGGATGTACGTCCGGGAGCAGATCCCCGTCATCATAGATCAGCTGCTGGAGCTGGAGACGGTCCTCTGCCGCCAGGCGAAGCAGTACCAGACCGCCGTCATGCCGGGGTATACCCATCTCCAGCGGGCTCAGCCCATCTCCTTTGCCCAGCATCTGATGGCCTACGCCTCCATGTTCCGCCGGGACGTGACCCGGCTGGAGGACTGTGCCGCCCGGCTGGACGAGTGTCCCCTGGGTTCCGGCGCCCTGGCGGGCACCACCTACCCCATCGACCGGTGGGAGACGGCCAAGGCTCTGGGCTTCGCCGCCCCCATGTCCAACTCCCTGGACGGCGTCAGCGACCGGGACTATGCCCTGGAGCTGCTGAGCGGCCTGTCCATTCTCATGATGCACCTGTCTCGGTTTGCCGAGGAGGTCATCCTCTGGTGCAGCTGGGAGTTCAAGTTCATCGAGCTGGATGACGCCTACGCCACCGGCTCCTCCATCATGCCCCAGAAGAAGAACCCGGACGTGGCGGAGCTGGTCCGGGGCAAGACGGGGCGGGTCTATGGCGACCTGATGAGCCTGTTGACCGTCATGAAGGGCCTGCCCCTGGCGTATAACAAGGATATGCAGGAGGACAAGGAGCCGGTGTTCGACGCCATCGACACGGTGGAGATGTGCCTGCCGGTGTTCGCCGCCATGCTGGACACCATGACCGTCCGCACGGACAATATGCGCAAGGCCGCCGGCCACGGCTTCATCAACGCCACGGACTGCGCCGACTATCTCACGAAAAAGGGCATGCCCTTCCGGGACGCCTACACCGTCACCGGCCATCTGGTGGCCCAGTGCACGGAGCAGGGCAAGACGTTGGAAGAGCTGACGCTGGAGGAGCTGCAAGCGGTGTCCGGCCTCTTTGACGCGGACGTGTACGACGCGCTGAACCTGGAGAACTGCATGGCCCTGCGGGCCAGCTACGGCGGCCCGGCGGTCAGCGAGACCACCAGGCAGATTGAGGAAATTGAGGCGTTTGTGAAGGAGCGGAGCTGACAATTAGGAATGAGGAATGAGGAATTAGGAATGAGGAATTAGGAATGAGGAATTAGGAATGAGGAATGGATGAGTCCGGCGGAGCCGGACGATTTGAAAATCGTGCGCCTGCGGCGCACACCACAATTCCTAACTCCTAACTTTTGAGCGGAGGGGTGCTATGAGACCCAAAATCTACATCGACGGAAAAGACGGCACCACCGGCCTGCAGATCTACGACCGGCTGGCGGCGCGGGACGACATCGACCTGCTGCTGATCGACGAGGACAAGCGGAAGGACCCGGCGGCGCGGAAGCAGCTGATGGCGGCGGCGGACATCGTGTTCCTGTGCCTGCCGGACGCGGCGGCCATCGAGGCCGTGGCCCTGGCGGAGGGCACCAACGCCCGCATCATCGACGCCTCCACCGCCCACCGGACGGCGCCGGGCTGGGTCTACGGCTTCCCGGAGCTGCGGCCCGGCCAGCGGGAGGCCATCGCTAAGGCCAAATACGTGGCCAACCCCGGCTGTCACGCCACCGGGTTCATCTCCATCGCGGCGCCCCTGGTGCAGGCGGGGATTCTACCGGCGGACGCGGACCTGGCGTGCTTCTCCCTCACTGGCTACTCCGGCGGCGGGAAGAAGATGATCGCCCAGTACGAGGGGGCGGACCGGGCGGAGGTCCTGAGCAGCCCCGGTATCTACGGCCTGGGGCAGGACCACAAGCACCTGCCGGAGATGCAGACCATCTGCGGCCTGACGAAGGCGCCGGTGTTCAGCCCCATCGTGGACGACTACTACAAGGGCATGGCCACCACCGTGCCCCTGCACATGGATCAGCTGACGGGCGTGACCACGCTCCATCAGGTGTGGCAGGTCCTGGCGGACCACTACGCCGGGGAAAAGCTGGTCCATGTGGCCCGGTCAGGCGCCGGGGATCAGGGCGGCAAGCTCTACGGCGGCGCAAAGGCCGGGGATAATGACCTGACCCTGGTGGTGATGGGCAATGACGAGACCTTCACCATCACCGCCCTGTTCGACAACCTGGGAAAGGGCGCCTCCGGCGCGGCGGTGCAGAACATGAACATCATGCTGGGCCTGGAGGAGACCACAGGACTGGTGGACTGACAAATGAGGAATTAGGAGTTAGGAATTAGGAGTTTTGGTGTCCGGCGAAGCCGGACGGTTTGAAATTGTTCCGCCTGCGGCGGAACACATCAATTCCTAATTCCTCATTCCTAATTCCTAACTGACTTAGGGGGATTTGAAATGCTGAACTTCATCGACGGCGGCGTGTGCGCCGCCCAGGGCTTCCGGGCCGGCGGCATCCATGTGGGCGTCAAGACCCACGCCGCCTGGAAGAAGGATGTGGCCCTGATCGTGTCCGACGTGGACTGCGCCTGCGCCGCCGTCTATACGAAAAACGCTGTGAAGGCCGCTCACATCCATGTGGACAAGCGTCATCTGGCGGACGGGAAGGCCCGGGCTGCCGTCATCAACAGCGGCAATGCCAACGCCTGCGCCCCCAACGGGGAGGAGAACGCCGAGCGGGTCTGCGCGGCGGCGGCCAAGGCTGTGGGCTGTCCGGTTGAGGACGTGGTGGCGGCGTCCACCGGCGTCATCGGCCAGACGCTGAACGTGGAGGCCATCGAGCAGGGGATGCCGGAGCTGTACGCTTCCGTCACCCACTCTGCGGAGGGCAGCGACGCGGCCGCCCACGCCATCATGACCACGGACACCGTGAAAAAGGAGCTGGCGGTGGAGACCACTATCGGCGGCAGGACCGTCCGGATGGGCGGCATTGCCAAGGGCTCCGGCATGATCCACCCCAACATGGGCACCATGCTGTGCTTCCTCACCACCGACTGCGCCATCTCCCCGGAGATGATCAAGTCCGCCCTGCTGGACACGGTGAACGTCAGCTTCAACCGCATCAGCGTGGACGGGGATACCTCCACCAACGACACCTGCTGCGTCCTGGCCAACGGCCTGGCGGGGAATCCCACCATCACCGAGAAGGGGCCGGACTACGACACCTTCGTGGAGGCCTTACAGGCCCTGTGCGTGGAGCTGGCCAAAAAGATGGCCTCTGACGGCGAGGGGGCCTCCCACCTCATCACCTGCACCGTCACCGGCGCCAAGAGCGAGGAGAGCGCCGAGACCATCGCCAAGTCCGTCATCGGCTCCGCCCTGACCAAAGCGGCGATCTTCGGCGCGGATGCCAACTGGGGTCGGGTGCTGTGCGCCATGGGCTACTCCGGGGAGGACTTCGACCCGGACCAGGTGGATGTGGCCTTCGTCAGCGATGCCGGCAGCGTCCAGGTGTGCGCCCAGGGCCGGGGACTGGACTTTGACGAGGAGCTGGCCAAGAAGGTCCTGACGGAGCACGATGTGACCATTGCCATCACCATGGGGGAGGGAGACGGCAGCTGCACCTGCTGGGGCTGTGACCTGACCTATGAGTATGTGAAGATCAATGGGGATTACCGGACGTAAATCGTGGATTCCCTTGAGGGAGCGGAGATGAGCCGCCGGCCCCCTGCGGGGGCGTAGGGGCGGTTATCAACCGCCCGGGGAGACTGGCTCCCGCAGAGGGCCGTTTCCACGGGGATGCGCCCCCCATTGCGTCGTCGCAAAGTCCGCTAAGCTCCGTTTCCGCCTGCGGCGAAAACTGCGCCCGCTCCCTTGCTCCTCCTCTCCCCACCGCGCGGAGCGCGGCGGGGGCCCCTTTTCGGTCTTGCCCAAAAAGAGAATGCGCCGCGCCCGGTGGAAGAGAAAAAGGCGCTAAGCGCGCTCCGGTGCAGTGGCCCTCCGCGCGACGGGGGTCGGCGGATCGGTGCCTGCTCCGATTTGGGCTTGCCTTCGGGCACGCTAGGGTCTTCTGCGAGGTCGATACTGCCGTCCCGTGGCGGATGGTGCGAAGGGCGTCGGGGTGGTCATCGCATTGAGTTGCTTCTCTTTTCGCTGCCGCTGGCTGTCCCGCGCGGGAGCTGGTGCAACTGGCCGCCACGAGTGCCAGGGTAGCGCGTAGCGAAGCGGAACGCGCGGAAAGAGGAGCTGGTCAAATGCGTTCTTGCAGCCCGATTCTCGTCGGCACCCGCGCCGCGGGAATCAGCCGTCAAATCTGTACTGCACCACGCCGCGCCCGTCGGCCAGTCCCCGCAAACACGCAGGCACCATCTCACGCCGACCCTCGTACAGCAACTTTGCACGTACGTGCAAAGTTGCGACCAAAGCGTTTTTTCTCTTTGGACCGTGCAATCGCGCAGCCGTTGGCGGCTTTGCCGCTTACGGCTGCGGCATACCCCTTGCGGGTACGGCCCGTTTCTCTTTTGGCAAGACCAAAAGAGAAATGGGGGGTGCATTGCCCAGCTATCAACATAGCTGATTCCCCGCGTCCAATGGGACGCACTCCCATACCCTTGGCGGGAGCCAATCCCCCATTGGGATGCCAATAAAAGAAAGGAGGGGTGCCGCATGGCCCTCTACGCCATCGGGGATTTGCACCTCTCCCTGACCGCCAACAAATCCATGGAGGTGTTCGGCCCCGCGTGGGAGAACTACACGGAACGCATCGGGGGATCCCTGAGCCAGCTGACCGCAGACGACGTGCTGGTCCTGGCGGGGGACACCTCCTGGGGCATCTCCCTGGAGGAGGCGGAGGCGGACTTCCGCTTCCTGGACCAGTTCCCCTGTAAAAAGTACCTGGTGAAGGGCAACCACGACTACTGGTGGTCCACGGCCACCAAGATGAAGAACTTCTTTGCGGAGAAGGGCTTCACCACCCTGGACGTGCTCCACAACAGCTGCGCCCTGTACGGGGACTACGCCCTGTGCGGCACCCGGGGCTGGTTTTTGGAGGAGGATCAGAAGCCCCATAACGCCAAGGTCCTGAACCGGGAGGTGGGGCGGCTGGAAGCGTCGCTGAAGGCGGCGGAGGGGCGGCCCATCCTCTGCTTTCTCCACTATCCGCCCCTGTATCAGGGCTACGAGTGCCCGGAGATCCTGCGGCTGCTGGCGTCCTATCCGGTGGAGCGGTGCTGCTACGGCCATCTCCACGGCTACGCCATCAAGCGACGGCTGGAGGGAGAGCGGAACGGAACGGAGTTTTCCCTGATCTCCGCGGACTATCTGGGCTTTGTCCCGAAAAAAATTTGCGAATAACGGAAAAACCTATAGCTTTTTCGCGTTTTATATGGTAAAATACCTATTCGCACCGGCTTATGACCGGCGATGAACGGAGGAATAAACAAGATGAGTGTGAAAAGCTGCGAAAAGATCGAAAAGAGCCAGGTCGTCCTGACCATCGAGGTCGGTGCACCGGAGTTTGAGGCTGCCATCGAAAAGGCATATCTGAAGATGCGCAAGAAGATCAACGTGCCGGGCTTCCGCCCCGGCAAGGCTCCCCGGAAGATCATCGAGGGGATGTACGGCGCAGAGGTGTTTTTCGAAGAGGCTATCAATATCGCGTTCCCCGAGGCCTATGAGGCCGCTGTGAAGGAGCAGGAGCTCCAGGTGGTGGGCTATCCCACTGTGGAGATGGAGGGCGAAGTGACGAAGGACGGCTTCACCTTCAAGGCCACCGCCCCGGTGTATCCCGAGGTCACCCTGGGCCAGTACAAGGGCCTGTCCGCCCCTAAGGAGGAGGTCAAGGTCTCCGCCGCCGACGTGGACGAGCGCCTGAAGGCCCTCACCGACCGGAATACCCGCCTGGTGAGCGTGGACCGGGAGTCCAAGGACGGCGACACCGTGGTCATCGACTTCGAGGGCTTCCTGGACGGCAAGCCCTTTGAGGGCGGCAAGGGCGAGAACTACAGCCTGGAGCTGGGCTCCCACACCTTTGTCCCCGGTTTTGAAGAGCAGCTGGTGGGCGTAAAGGCCGGCGACGAGAAGGACCTGGATATCACCTTCCCGGAGGACTACCATGAGGACCTGGCCGGCAAGGCCGTGGTGTTCAAGGTGAAGGTCCACGAGGTGAAGGAGAAGGAGATCCCCGCCCTGGACGACGAGTTCGCCAAGGACGTCAGCGAGTTCGACACCCTGAAGGACCTGAAGGCCGACCTGAAGAAGAAGATCGCCGCCGAGCGGGAGGAGACCGCCAAGCGCGCCTTTGAGGACGCTCTGATGGAGCAGGTGGCGGACAACATCACCGCCGACGTGCCAGACGCCATGGTGGAGGCCCAGGCCCGGCAGTTCCTGGACAACTTCAAGATGCAGCTGGCCCAGCAGGGCATCCAGTACGACGAGTACATGAAGGCCACCGGCATGGATGAGTCCAAGCTGATCGATGATGCCAAGGAGCCCGCCATGAAGCAGGTCCGCATGGATCTGGCCATGCTGGCCATCATCAAGGCTGAGAACATCGACGCCACCGATGAAGAGGTGGAGGCCGAGTTCCAGAAGATGGCCGACCAGTACGGCATGGACCTGGAGACCGTGAAGAAGTACCTCCAGGCCGATCAGGTGAAGGACCAGCTGAAGAGCCAGAAGGCCATCGCTGTGGTGGTGGACAGCGCCACCGCCGTCAAGCCCGAGAAGAAGACCGCCAAGAAGTCTTCCAAGAAGGCGGAGGAGACCGCCGAGGGCGAGGAGGCCGCGGAGGAGAAGCCCGCCAAGAAGACCACCCGCAAGAAGGCGGAGAAGGCGGCGGAGACCGCCGAGGGCGAGGAGAAGAAGCCCGCCAAGAAGACCACCAAGAAGGCAAAGAAAGACGAAGAGGCCCCTGCTGAAACCAAATAATTCCGGGTATACTAGGAACCGGGAGAGCCGGCGGGCCGTGTGTCCCCGCCGGTGGAGGGGCTCTCTACATCAAATGACAGATTCCCCCGCACCGCCCGTGGTATGATACGGGCGCGCGGGCCGGCAAAGGCGCGGCGGCCTCCAGACGGGCCGTGCGCTTTTTGCCATACCTGCCCCAGGTGAGGAAGCGCATCGGGTTTGGGAGGAACAGAACGGTCATCCGCACCGGTCAGCGGCGCGGGAATCAAGGAGGTTTATCACCAATGAGTTTAGTCCCCTATGTAGTTGAACAGACCAATCGCGGAGAGCGGTCCTATGACATCTTCTCCCGCCTGCTGAACGACCGGATCGTCTTTCTGGGGGAGGAGGTCAACGCCACCACCGCCAGCCTCGTCGTGGCCCAGCTGCTGTATCTGGAGGCCCAGGACCCCGACAAGGACATCCAGCTGTATATCAACAGCCCCGGCGGCTCTGTCACAGACGGCATGGCCATCTATGACACCATGCAGTATGTGAAGTGCGATGTGTCCACCATCTGCGTCGGCATGGCCGCCAGCATGGGTGCGTTCCTGCTGTCCTCCGGCGCCAAGGGCAAGCGCATCGCCCTGCCCAATGCGGAGATCATGATCCATCAGCCCTCCGCCGGCACCCAGGGAAAGGTGACGGACATGGAGATCGACGTGGAACACTTCCTGCGGATCAAGAAGAACCTGAACGAGATCCTGGCGAACAACACCGGCAAGACGGCGGAGGAGATCAAGGCAGCCTCTGAGCGGGACCACTGGATGACCGCCCAGGAGGCCCAGGAATTCGGCCTCATCGACAAGATCATCACCAGCAAGAAATAACAAAGCGCAAAATTCCAAAACCGAGGTATTACCATGAGTGACGAGAGCAAGAAGGGCCTGCGGTGTTCCTTCTGCGGCAAGCATGAAAGCCAGGTCCACCGGATGATTCAGGGGCCCGGCGTGCGCATCTGCGACGAGTGCGTCCAGCTGTGCATGAGCATTCTGAACGACGGGTTCGACGACGTCTCCTCCAGTGCGCTGGAGGACCTGCCGGACCAGCTGCCCACCCCCCGGGAGATCAAGGAGGTCCTGGACCAGTACGTCATCGGCCAGGACGAGGCCAAGGTGGCGCTGTCCGTGGCGGTGTACAACCACTACAAGCGCATCTACTTCGGCGGGGACGAGGATGTGGAGCTGCAGAAGAGCAACATCCTGCTGCTGGGCCCCACCGGCTCCGGCAAGACCCTGTTCGCCCAGACCCTGGCCCGAATCCTGAAGGTGCCCTTTGCCATCGCCGACGCCACCACCCTGACGGAGGCCGGCTATGTGGGCGACGATGTGGAGAACATCCTGCTGCGGCTGCTGCAGGCCGCGGACTTCGACGTGGAGCGGGCGGAGCACGGCATCATCTACGTGGATGAGATCGACAAGATCGCCCGGAAGAGCGAGAACACCTCCATCACCCGGGACGTGTCCGGCGAGGGGGTCCAGCAGGCTCTGCTGAAGATCGTGGAGGGGACCGTTGCCAACGTGCCTCCCCAGGGCGGCCGGAAGCACCCCCACCAGGAGTTCATCCAGGTGAATACCAAGAACATCCTCTTCATCTGCGGCGGCGCCTTCGACGGTCTGGAGAAGATCATCGAGCGGCGGCTGGACCAGAAGTCCATCGGCTTCGGTGCCAACGTCCAGGGGAAGAAGGACAAGGACGTCAGCAAGATCCTCCACGAGGTCCAGCCCCACGATCTGCTGAAGTTCGGCATCATCCCGGAGCTGGTGGGCCGCCTGCCCATCATCGCCTCCCTGAACGCCCTGCGGCGGGAGGACCTGGTGCGCATCCTGACGGAGCCCAAGAACGCCCTGGTCAAGCAGTACAAGAAGCTGATGGAGTACGACGAGGTGGACCTGGAGTTCCAGCCGGAGGCCCTGGAGGCCATCGCCGACAAGGCCATCGAGCGGAACATCGGCGCCCGGGGCCTGCGGGCCGTCATGGAGGGGATCCTGACCCCCATGATGTACGACATTCCCTCCGACCCCACGGTGGTGAAAGCCGTCATCACCCGGGACTGTGTGGAGGGCAAGGCCGGCCCCGAGCTGACCCGGGACCCCAAGAAGATCAACTATTCCGTGAAATTGAACACCGGCAAGGGAGAGGGCAGGCCCCCACGGGGCTCCTCCACCCCCGCGTCGGCGTCTTAATTGACAAGAGGGAGGGACGCTGCCGCGCCTCTCCCTCCTGCGTTTGCGCAAAACGCATGTGAACCCCTCAGAAAGGAACAACGAGCACATGGAACTGACCACATGGAACCTTCCCGTCCTGGCCCTGCGGGGCCTGACGGTGTTTCCCCATATGAGTCTGACCTTCGACGTGGAGCGGCGGATCTCCATCGCGGCCCTGGAGCGGGCCATGGAGACCGACCAGGACATCTTCCTGGTGACCCAGCGGGAGATCGGCGTCAACGCGCCGGAGGAAAAGGACCTGTACACCATCGGCACGGTGGCCCACATCTCCCAGATCCTGCGGCTGGGCCAGTCCTCCGTGCGGGTCATGGTGGAGGGCCGCCAGCGGGCCCACCTGCGTCGTCTGTGGCAGACGGAGCCCTTCCTCCAGGCCAACGTGGAGGCCGTGCCGGAGGAGCCCCCCTCCGAGGCCATGCGAAAGAGCCCCCGGACGGAGGCGCTGCTGCGCCAGACCTACGCCCTGTTCGGCGAGTACGCCCAGCAGGCCAGCGGCGTGCCGGAGGAGGTGGTGACCGCCGTCATGGACAGCCGGGACCCCGGCTTCCTGGCGGACTACATCGCCCAGAACATCGCCCTGCGGTACACCGACAAGCAGGAGATCCTGGAGGAGTTCTCCCCCTTCGTGCGGCTGCGGAAGCTGAACGGCTTCCTGGCCCGGGAGAACAATGTGCTGGGCTTTGAGCACGAGATGGAGAGCAAGGTCCGGGACCAGCTGGTCCGCTCCCAACGGGACCAGATCCTCCGGACCCAGATCCGGGTCCTCCAGAACGAGCTGGGGGAGACCGACGAGGGCGACGAGGACGAGATCGACGCCTACCGCCAGGACATCCTGGCCCTGGGACTGCCGGAGGAGACGGAGAAGCACCTGCTGAAAGAGGTCAACAAGCTGGCCAAGCAGCCCTTCGGCTCCGCTGAGGGGGCCGTCATCCGCAACTACCTGGACGTGTGCCTGGAGATGCCCTGGAACACCACCACGAAGGAACGCGTCAGCGTGGAGGCGGCCCGGAAGGTGCTGGAACGCGACCACTTCGGCCTGGAGAAGGTGAAGGAGCGGATCCTGGAGACCATCGCCGTCCGGCAGATGAACCCGGACGCCAAGGGGCAGATCCTCTGTCTGGTGGGGCCGCCGGGCGTGGGCAAGACCTCCATCGCCATCAGCGTGGCCAAGGCCCTGAACCGGAAGCTGGCCCGCCTCTCCCTGGGCGGTGTCCGGGACGAGGCGGACATCCGGGGCCACCGCAAGACGTACATCGGCTCCATGCCCGGCCGGATCATCGAGGCCATCAGCCGCTCCGGGTCCATGAACCCTCTGCTGCTGCTGGATGAGATCGACAAGCTGGGCAACGACTACCGGGGCGACCCGGCCTCCGCCCTGCTGGAGGTGCTGGACAGTGAGCAGAACAGCGCCTTCCGGGACCACTTCCTGGAGATCCCCGTGGACCTCAGCAAGGTCATGTTCATCACCACCGCCAACACCACGGAGACCATCCCCCGGCCCCTGCTGGACCGGATGGAGGTCATCCAGCTGAACTCCTACACCGACGAGGAGAAGCTGCAGATCGCCAAGCGGCATCTGTTCCCCAAGCAGCTGGCGGAGCACGGTCTGAAGAAGGGCAGCGTCCGCATGAGCGACGACGTGTACCGGGCCGTCATCCGGGACTACACCCGGGAGTCCGGCGTCCGCCAGCTGGAGCGGCGGCTGGCCGCCATCTGCCGCAAGGCGGATATGCGCCTGCTGGAGGGCGCTGTCAAGCGGATCACCGTGACAGAGGAGGACCTGCCCAAGTTCCTGGACTGCCAGCCCTTCCCGCCGTCCCTTCACACGGAGCGGGAGGAGATCGGCGTGGTGAACGGCCTGGCCTGGACGGAAGCCGGCGGCGAGATCCTGGAGGTGGAGGTCAACGTCATGGAGGGTTCCGGCAAGCTGGAGCTCACCGGCAACCTGGGGGACGTGATGAAGGAGTCCGCCCAGGCGGCCCTCTCTTGTCTGCGGAGCCGGGCGGCGGTGCTGGGCATCGAGGCGGACTTCTACAAGACGAAGGACATCCACGTCCACTTCCCGGAGGGGGCCGTGCCCAAGGACGGACCCTCCGCCGGCATCGCCGTCACCACCGCCATGCTGTCCGCTCTGACAGAGCGGAAGATCAAGGCGGGCGTAGCGATGACAGGTGAAGTCACTTTACGGGGCCGGGTGCTGCCCATCGGCGGCTTGAAGGAAAAGACCATGGCCGCCCTCCGCAACGGCATCACCACCGTGCTGATCCCCAAGGACAATGTCCGGGACCTGGAGGAGATCGACCAGACGGTCCGTGCGGCCCTGCGGTTCATCCCGGTGGAGACGGTGGACCAGGTGTTCGCCGCCGCCCTCTGCCCGGAGCGGGACCCCATCCGGGAAGAGGTGGCGGACCACGTGGCGGCCTTCGCCCCTGCCGGACGGGAGAGCGGCCGGGACGCCATCCGCCAGTAAAGGAGAGCAGTTATGGCGCTGAATTTCAACAAGGCGGAGTTCGTCCGCTCCGCTGGAGTCCAGCGGGACTTCATCCGGGACGGCCTGCCCCAGTTCGCCTTTGCGGGCCGGTCCAACGTGGGCAAGAGCTCCGTCATCAACCGGCTGGTGGGGCGGAAGAACCTGGCCTACGTGGGCGCGTCCCCCGGCAAGACCACCCAGGTGAACTACTTCCTCATCGACCGCCGGGCCTATCTGGTGGACCTGCCGGGGTACGGCTACGCCAAGGTCAGCCAGGCGGAGAAGGAGCGCTGGGCGAAGCTGATGGAGACCTACTTCCAGCAGGAGGCGGACCGGATCACCGCCGGGGTGCTGATCGTGGACATCCGCCACAAGCCCACGGCCAACGACCTGACCATGCACGACTGGTTCCGCCAGACCGGCTGCCCGGAGATCGTGGTGGCCAACAAGCTGGATAAGCTGAAAAAGAGCCAGGTGGAGCCGGCCATGACCCTGATCCGGGAGACCCTGGAGCTGACGGAGCGGGACCTCCTGATCCCCTTTTCCGCGGAAAAGGGCGACGGAAGGGACGAGCTGATCCGGCACCTGACGGCGGCCTGCGGAGGATGAGCTGAAAAGAGAGGACTTCGGTCCTCTCTTTTTCGTCCCGCGGTCCGGCCAATTTTCGGAAAATCTTTGTCTACCCCCTATGCAAAAGCGGAAAAATACGCTAAAATAACAATGACATTTTACGTGCAACAGACGGAGGTTTCATCATGGCAAAGCCAGTTTATAAGCGGGTCCTGCTGAAGATCAGCGGCGAGGCCCTGGCCGGCGACAAGCACACCGGCCTGGATTTTGAGATGATCGGCAGTGTCTGCGACGTCATCAAGGAGTGCCTGGACATGGGCGTCCAGGTGGGCCTGGTGGTGGGCGGCGGCAACTTCTGGCGGGGCGCCAAGAACAGCGGCGGCGCCATGGAGCGCACCCGGGCCGACCACATGGGCATGCTGGCCACGGTGATGAACGCCCTGGCCGTGGCCGACGTGTGCGAGCAGAAGGGCATCCCCGTCCGGGTCCAGACCGCCATCGAGATGCGGGCCATCGCCGAGCCCTACATCCGCTCCCGGGCCATCCGGCATCTGGAGAAGGGGAGAGTGGTCATCTTCGGCGCCGGCACCGGCAATCCCTACTTCTCCACAGACACGGCGGCCGTCCTGCGGGCGGCGGAGATCGACGCCGACGTGATCCTGCTGGCCAAAAACGTGGACGGCGTGTACAGCGCCGACCCGGCCAAGGACCCCGACGCCGTGAAGTACGACGCCATCACCTATGACGACGTGCTGGCCCAGCACCTGGCGGTGATGGACTCCACCGCCACGTCCCTGTCCATGGACAACCACATCCCGGTGCTGCTGTTCGCCCTGAAGGACCCGAAGAACATCATCCGGGCCCTGTGCGGCGAGAACGTGGGCACCATCGTCAAGGAATAAGAGCACGTCTGCGCACCTGTGCGCCTCCCCATACACCACTGTGAAAGGAAGGACCATGATTATGTTGAAGGAAGAATACAAGGTATACGAGGACAAGATGAAGAAGAGCATCGACTCCGTGGCGGCGGACTTCGCCTCCGTCCGGGCGGGCCGGGCCAACGCCTCCGTGCTGGACCGGATCATGGTGGACTACTACGGCAGCCCCACCCCCATCCAGCAGATCGCGGCCATCTCCTCTCCCGACGCCCGGACCCTGCTGATCTCCCCATGGGACAAGACGGCGGTGAAGAGCATCGAGAAGGCCATCCAGAACTCCGACCTGGGCATCAACCCCCAGAACGACGGCTCCAGCATCCGGCTGAACTTCCCCCAGCTGACGGAGGAGCGCCGCAAGGAGCTGGTGAAGCAGATCCGCAAGTACGCGGAGAACGGCAAGGTGGCCATCCGCAACATCCGCCGGGACGCCATGGAGGCCTTCAAGAAGAAGGAGAAGTCCTCCGAGATCACCGAGGATGATCTGAAGCAGGCGGAGAAGGACCTGCAGAAGCTGACAGACGACAGCTGCAAGAAGCTGGACGACCTGCTGGCCAAGAAGGAAAAGGAATTGATGGCGGTGTGACCGGCACCGCCGGGGCCTCCGGCGGGAGCACGGCTGCCCGCCGGGGGCATTGCACGTTTTGAAGGGGATGGCACCCTTTCGGGGGCTTCTGCTCCCGCAGGGGGCCGTTTCCACGGGGGATGCGCCCCCCATTCTCTTTTTGGTTGCGCCAAAAAGAGAATGCGCCGCGCCCGGTGGAAGAGAAAAAGCGCTTGTGCGCGCTCCGGCACCTTCGTGCCTCCGCGCTGTACGGGGGTCGGCGTATCGGTGCAAGCGCCGATTCGGGCTGGCCTTCGGGCACGCTATGCTCTTCTGCGATTCCTGATACTACCGTCCCGTGGCGGATGGTGCCGACCTCGTCGGGGTGGTCGTCGCATTGACCAGCTCCGATTTCCGCTGCCGCTGGCTGGGCGGAGACTGGGAGGCTTGTAGAAAGGAGCGAACAGCGTGGGACGCTGGATCGAGAAACACAGCCGGGGACTGGGGTGTCTGGTCCTGTTGGCGGTGACGCTGGCGGTTTTGCTGCGGCCGGTGCCTTTCCGGGAGTTCGCCCACTCGGACCGGGCCACAGAGTTTTATGTCACCGCCTTTGTGGGGGACCTCCGCCGCACATTGGAGGCCCGTCCTGACCGGGCGGAGATCGCGCCGCTGCTGGCGGAGCTGGAGACGAACACCGTCCATTTCTACGGCCGCCAGCGGAACATTTCCTGGTCCGGGGACCAGCAGGTCTACAACCTCTGGCTCAACCACGCGGAGGGAGACCAAGGCGTGCTGGATGCCGCGTTCAGTCTGCGCTCCGACGGTTTGCTGTACACGCCCCTGTACCTGGGGGACCTGAGCTTGGGCTACGCCTGCTATCAGCTGAAAGGCTGCGACTTGGCGGCGGCTTTGGAACAGCTGAACGCCCTGCTGGCCCTGCCGCCCGCGTAAGAAAGGAGAGGGTTCTATGAAACTGGAACAGAAATGGTATTCGGCAGCCAGAGGAATACTGTTTGCGACGGTTTTGCTCTTGTGTCTGGCGGGCGGCGTGCGGGGCGGACTGGGGCTGGTGTTCCTGGCCCTGGGCGTTGCTGCGGCAGCCGTCTTCTCGGGAATCGAACTGCGCCATCTCCGCTGCCCCAACTGCGGGCGCTTCATCCTGCCCTGGTTTCCCATGGAGGAAACCCAATACTGCCGCGCCTGCGGCTTCCACTTCGCCTGGAAGACCGACCGCTGGTGGGAAAAAGCAAACTGAAGGACTGGTGGACTTCCCCAAATATGGAAAAGGAGGATGCGCAAATGTCGTTTGAAGCAGAAGTGATTCCCCTGTTCATCGGAGGCGTGATCGCAGTCAGCGCGGTGGAATTTTTCATGGGCTGGCTGGGACTGCGGAAGCGAAAGGACGTTCGGGGACTGTTTGCCGGGCACGTGGTCACCATGCTGCTGGGCTTTTTCTTCCTGATCCGCAGTCTGTTTGCCAACTGGCTTGGGGTCTCCCTTGGCATTGCCTCCATTTCCAACTCGGTGAACGTCGGCCTGTTTGGCCTTTGCTGGGCGGTCAGTGCCATTTGTGTGGCGGTGATGATTTCCCGTCTGGCCACACCCAAGCAATGACCATTTCTGCGTGCAGTTCTGACTGTCCATCAAACACCTGCGTCCCTGTCAGCACTTTTGCCGCAACTACCTGCCCGGGCAGCGCATAGCAGCTGCGCAGCCGTTGCGGCTCTGCCGCTTACGGATGCGGCGTACCCCTTGCGGGTAAAGCGGAACGCGCGGAAAGAGAAGCTGGTCAAATGCGTTCTTGCAACCCGTTGACCTCCGCACCCGCGCCGCGGGAATCCGCCATCAAGCCTGTACCGTACCCCGCCGCGCCCGTCTGGGAGCCATCGCGAACCCGCAGGCACCATCTCACGCCGACCCCCGTACAGCAACTTTGCACGCATGTGCAAAGTTGCGACCAAAGCGTTTTTTCTCTTTGGACCGTGCACGGCCCGTTTCTCTTTTGGCAAGACCAAAAGAGAAATGGGGGGTGCATTGCCCAGCTATCAACATAGCTGCATACACCGTCGCGGCGTTGCGATTCCCGTCCCCTGGCGGGGCCGCCAATCGCGCCGCTTCCTCGAAACCGCCTCGCTTCATCCGCCGCTGGCGGCGCTTCAGCGCTTTCCCCCGTCCAATGGGGACGCCCCCCAACAATCCAATTCACGAAATGAGAGAATCCATCATGCAAGAGACCATCAACACCCCGGCGGGCCAGGCCCTGACGCCTCCCCGCCACATTGCGATCATCATGGACGGCAACGGCCGCTGGGCCACCCAGCGGGGCCTTCCCCGCACCGCCGGCCACAAGGCGGGCGCGGAGACCTTCCGCCGCATCGCCACCTACTGCAAGAACATCGGCGTGAAGTACCTGACGGTCTACGCCTTTTCCACGGAGAACTGGAAGCGGTCGGAGACCGAGGTGGCGGCCATCATGGCCCTGCTGAAGCGGTACCTGCTGGAGGCGGTGGACACCATGGAAAAGGACCACATCCGCCTCCACTTCTTCGGGGACATGACGCCCATCGCCCCGGACCTGCGGGCCCTGGCCCGGGAGACCGACGAGATCACGGAGCATTTGTCCCGCGACGACTTCCAGGCCAACGTGTGCCTGAACTACGGCGGTCGGGACGAGATCCTGCGGGCCGCCCGGCGGTTCGCCGCCGACTGCGCCGCCGGGGAGAAACAGCCGGAGGAGCTGGACGACGCCCTGTTCTCCTCCTACCTGGACTCCGCCGGCATCCCGGACCCGGAGCTCATCATCCGCCCCAGCGGGGAGCTGCGGCTCTCCAACTTCCTCCTGTGGCAGTGCGCCTACAGTGAGTTCTACTTCACCGATGTGCTGTGGCCGGACTTCGACGAGGCGGAGCTGGACCGGGCCATCGCGGCCTATCACCACCGGGACCGGCGGTTCGGCGGTGTGAAGAAATAAGCCTTTACAGAAAACAAGAGAAGGGTTGATACGATGTTCAAGCGCGTAATGGTGGCCGTGGTGGGCCTGCCGCTTCTGATCCTGATCCTGGGCTGGGCTCCGTCCTGGGCCACCATGGTGCTGACGGCGGGGATGTGCGCCATCGGCGCCTGGGAGCTGATGCACGCCGCGGCAGGGGAGAAGGGGAAGCCCCTTATCCCCCTGACGGTGGCCGCCGCAGCCCTGGTGCCGGTGTGCGTGTATCTGGAAGAGTCCATCGCCAACGCGGCGCTGACCGCTCTGCCGGTGCTGCCCTTTACCGCCCTGCTGGGGGCGGTGTTCGTCTTTGTGATCTTCGCCCTGGCCATCCACCGGTATGACGAGGAGAAGGGCATCCCCTTTGCCGCCGTCACCTGCGCGGTTTTCGCCGGGCTGGTGTTTCCCCTGATGCTCTCCTGCCTGCTGCGTCTGCGGCTGCTGGGGAACCTGGGACCGGCCCTGGTGTTTCTGCCCCTGGCCATCTCCTTTGGATCCGACACCTTCGCCCTCTTCGCCGGGATGCTGTGCGGCAAGCACAAGCTGGCCCCCAAGGTCAGTCCCAAAAAGACCGTGGAGGGCGCCATCGGCGGCCTGATCGGCGGTGTTATCGGGATGACGCTCTTCAAGCTGATTGCTGACAGCATCGTGCTTTCCGTGGACGTCTATCCGCCAATCGAGATGGCGGCTGGTCCGCAGTTCTCCTGGGCGGCGGTCTTTGTGCTGGGCATCATCGGCAGCGCCATCAGCCAGATCGGCGACCTGAGCTTCTCCGTCATCAAGCGGGAGTTCGGCGTCAAGGATTACGGCCATCTGCTGCCGGGCCACGGCGGCATCCTGGACCGGTTCGACTCCGTCACCTTCGCGGCCCCCGCCGTGTGGCTGACGCTGCAGCTCACGGTGTATTGCTTCTGATTTTAGGATTGTTTTCAGCTATTGGGAATAGGATAGAGCTATGAGCAAGACGATTTCGATTTTAGGGGCCACCGGATCCATCGGCCGCCAGACGCTGGACGTGGCGGAGCAGCTGGGGCTGCGGGTGGCCGCCCTCACGGCCAATTCCAACGGGGAGCGGCTGGAGGCCCAGGCGAGAAAATTCCGTCCCCGGCTGGCGGTGCTGACAGACGAGGCAGCGGCAAAGGACCTGGCGGTCCGCCTGGCGGACACGGACACCCGCGTCCTGGGCGGGCCGGAGGCCCTGCTGGAGGCCGCCGTCTGCCCTGAGGCGGACACGGTGGTCACCGCCGTGGTGGGCATGGTGGGCCTGCGCCCCACCCTGGCCGCCATCCGGGAGAAGAAGCGCATCGCCCTGGCCAATAAGGAGACGCTGGTCTGCGCCGGCCAGCTGGTGATGGACGCGGCGGATGCGTATGGGGCGGAGATCGTGCCGGTGGACTCGGAGCACTCCGCCATCTTCCAGTGCCTTCAGGGGTGCGCCGACCGGCGGGAGATCAAGCGATTGATCCTCACCTGCTCCGGCGGGCCTTTTTACGGCATGACGGCGGAGGAAGTGGGCAAAATGACCAGAGCGGACGCCCTCCGCCACCCCAACTGGACCATGGGCCCCAAGATCACCGTGGACTGCGCCACGCTGATGAACAAGGGCCTGGAGGTCATCGAGGCCATGCGGCTCTATCGCCTGCCCCTCTCTCAGGTGTCGGTGGTGATCCACCGGCAGAGCATCGTCCACTCCCTGGTGGAGTACCGGGACGGGGCCGTGCTGGCCCAGCTGGGCACGCCGGATATGCGGCTGCCCATCCGCTATGCCATGACCTACCCGGAGCGTGCAGAGAGCCCGGCGGAGCCCCTGGACCTGCTCTCCTGCCCGCCCCTGACCTTCGCCCAGCCGGACCGGGAGGCCTTTCCCTGCCTGCGCCTGGCGGAGGAGGCGGCAGAGGAGGGCGGCACCGCCTGCGCCATCCTGAACGGCGCCAACGAGGAGGCGGTGGGCCTCTTCCTGGCGGAGAAGATCGGCTTTTCCGACATCCCCCGCCTGGTGGCGGAGGCCCGGGCGGCGGTGGCCGTCCGGCAGGACCCGTCGCTGGAGGACATCCTGGCGGCGGATCAGGCGGCCCGGCAGGCGGTGCTGGCCCGGGCATAAGCGACATTCCATAACATGACGGGAGTTTTTCCATGACCATTGTGTATATCCTGGCAGCCATTCTGATCTTCGGCGTACTGATCGCCGTCCACGAGTTCGGCCACTTCGCGGCGGCCAAGCTCTGCGGCGTGCGGGTCAACGAGTTCTCCATCGGCATGGGCCCTCTGATCTGGCACAAGGAGACGGAGGAGACCCAGTATTCCTGGCGATTGCTGCCCATCGGCGGCTTCTGCGCCATGGAGGGGGAGGACGAGGACTCCAGCGACGAGCGGTCGCTGGGCCGCCAGGGCTTTTTCAAGAAGCTGGTGATCTTCGCCGCTGGGTCCTTTATGAACTTCCTGGCGGGGTTCCTCATCATCCTGGCGGTGTACAGCGGCGCGGCGGGGTTCCTGATCCCGGCGGCGGCCGGGGCCGCGCCGGAGTTTGAACAGCAGAACGGCCAGACCCTTCAGGCCGGGGACATCTTTTACGAGATCAACGGCGAGCGGGTGTACCTGTACAGTGACGTGTCCCTGCTGATGAGCCTGAATCAGGGCCAGCCCATGGACCTGGTGGTCCTGCGGGACGGGGAGAAGGTGACCCTGAACGATATCACCTGGGGCACCTACACCGGCACGGAGGGGGAGACCTACCAGGGCTACGGCATCTATATCGCCGGTGACCAGGTGGAGGAGGCCAACCTCTGGACCATCCTCAGGACCAGCTGGCTGAACACCATCGACTTTGTCCGCATCGTGCGGCTGAGCCTGCAGATGCTGGTGACCGGCCAGGCGGGCATGGATGACCTGAGCGGACCGGTGGGCATCGTCTCCACCATCACCCAGGTGGGCACCGCGTCGGAGACCTTTGCCGCCGCGGTGGAGAACATCCTCTACTTCGGCGCCATGCTGGCGGTGAATCTGGCGGTGATGAACCTGCTGCCCATCCCGGCCCTGGACGGCGGCAAGATCTTCTTCCTCATCATCGACGAGATCGCCATGAAGCTGTTCCGGAGGAAGATCCCGGAGAAGTACGAGATGGCTGTGAACACCGTGGGCTTCGTGGCCCTGATGGGCTTCATGCTGGTGGTCACCTTCAACGACGTGTTCAAGCTGTTCGGATAGGAGAAGGCTATGACGGAGGTTACCCTGCGGCCCTGGCGGGAGGGGGATGAGAACTCCATCGCCCGGTACGCGGACAATGCAAAGATCGCGGCCAATCTGCGGGACGTGTTCCCCTGGCCCTACAGCCGTCAGGACGCGGTGGACTTTGTGGCCGGCTGCGTCCAAAACGAGGGCCGGGGCCAGCTGTGCCGGGCCATCGTGGTGGACGGCGAAGCCGTCGGCAGCATCAGCCTGACCCTGGGGAGCGACGTGTACCGCCGCAGCGCGGAGCTGGGCTATTGGCTGGGAAAACCCTTTTGGGGCCGCGGGATCATGACCGCCGCCGTCACGGCCATGTGCCGGGAGGGGTTTGGGACCTTGGACATCGTCCGCATCCACGCGGAGCCCTTTGCCCGGAACGCCGCCTCCCGCCGTGTGCTGGAGAAGGCGGGCTTTACGCTGGAGGGCACCCTCCGGCAAAGCGTGTACAAAAACGGGGAGATGCTGGACTCCTGCATCTATGCCCTTTTGAGGGAGGAAATGCCATGACGAAGCGTTTGATGGTGGGAACGGTGCCTGTGGGTGGCGGCGCCCCGGTGTCCATCCAGTCCATGTGCAATACCAAGACCGACGACGTGGCGGCCACCGTGGCCCAGATCCACGCGCTGGAGGCGGCGGGCTGCGAGATCGTCCGCATCGCCATTCCGGACCAGGCGGCGGCGGAGGCGGTGGACCGGATCAAGTCCCAGATCTCCATCCCCCTGATCGCGGACATCCACTTCAACTACAAGTACGCCCTGGAGTGCGCGGAGCGGGGCATCGACGCCATCCGCATCAACCCCGGCAACATCGGCGGGGAGGAGAAGGTACAGGCGGTGGCGGACATCTGCCGCCAAAAGAACATCCCCATCCGCATCGGCGTCAACGGCGGGTCGTTGGAAAAGGAGCTCCGGGCCAAGTACGGCGGCGTCACCGCCGAGGCCCTGGTGGAGAGCGCCATGGGCCATGTGGCTCTTTTGAACAAGTTCGACTTTGACGATATCTGCATCTCCGTCAAATGCTCCGACGTGCCGCTGACCATGGCGGCCTACCGGCTGCTCAGTGAGCGGACGGACTACCCTCTGCACCTGGGGGTGACGGAGGCGGGGACGCCCTCCATGGGCATGGTCAAATCCGCCATGGGCATCGGCGGCCTGTTGTGCATGGGCATCGGCGACACCATCCGGGTGACGCTGACCGCCGACCCGGTGGAGGAGATCTACGCCGCCAAGAAGATTTTGAAAGCCGCCGGCCTGCGGAAAGAGGGCGTGAATCTCATCGCCTGCCCCACCTGCGGCCGCACCCGCATCGATCTGATCCCCATGGCGGAGGAGGTGGAGCGGCGGCTGATGAACTGCACGAAGAACATCACCGTGGCCGTCATGGGCTGCGCCGTCAACGGCCCCGGCGAGGCGGCCGCGGCGGACATCGGCATCGCCGGCGGCAAGGGCGAGGGCCTTCTCTTCCGCAAGGGGGAGATCCTGTACAAGGTCCCCCAGGACCAGCTGGTGGACAAGCTGATGGAGGAGATCGAAAAACTGTAATGAGGAATTAGGAATTTCGGTGTCCGGCAAAGCCGGACGATTTGAGATCGTTCCGCCTGCGGCGGAACACCACAATAATTCCTAATTCCGAACTTCTAATTCCTAATTCTTTGGTACCTGATTCCTGTTTAACAAGGTGGCGTCTATGTCAAGAGATATTCCCTTTTTTGAGATGTTTACCGAGCTGCAGCTCTCCGGGGAGCTGCGGCTTCGTTTGGCTGGCGCGGTGGTGAACGGCGCCTGTATCGACCAGGCCAGCATGGCCCTGTCCCTGCGGCTCACCACCCGGGCGGAGCTGGAGGAAGCGGAGCTGGAGGAGCTGAAGCGGCTGCTGATGGGGGGCTACGGCTTCCAGAGGGTGGCGGTGGAGGTCACCTGCAAGGCCCCGGCGTCTCACGCCGCGCCTGCGGGGGGCCGTCCGGCGCCCGCGCCGGCGGCGCCCTCCGGCGGCAAGGGAGAGAAGGCCGCCCCCGGCAAGGTCCTGATGGGCAAGCCCATCCGGGTCCAGCCGGTGCCCATGAAAATCCTGGACCTGAAGATGGGCAACGCCACCGTGGCGGGCAAGGTGTTCGCCTTCGAGTGCCGGGAGACCCGGCGCCCCGGCATGTGGCGCCTGAGCTTCGACATGACGGACTACACCAACTCCGTCACCGTCCAGAAGAACCTGACGGAGAAGGAGGCCCAGGGGCTGGAGAGCGCCATCAAAGTGGGGATGTGGCTGCTGGTCCAGGGGAAGATGGAGCCCACCTGGGACGGCAAGGACATCCAGCTGAACCCCTATCACATCCAGATCACCGAGCACGCGGAGCGGCAGGACACCGCGCCGGAGAAGCGGGTGGAGCTGCATCTCCACACCAAGATGAGCAACATGGACGCTCTGACGGACACGAAGGAGGTGGTCCAGCAGGCCATCCGGTGGGGCCACTCCGCCATCGCCATCACGGACCACGGCGTGGCCCAGTCCTTCCCGGACGCCTGGCACGCCGCCGGGGACAAGATCAAGATCCTCTACGGCGTGGAGGGCTACTTCATCAACAACATCGATGACCGGGTGGTGGTCCACGGCCATCAGGACTGCCCCCTGGACGGGGAGTTCGTGTGCTTCGACATCGAGACCACGGGCCTCAAGGTGGACCGGGAGGCCATCACGGAGATCGGCGCCGTGGTGCTGAAAAACGGCGAGATCACCGAGCGGTTCCAGACCTTCGTCAACCCCAACCGGCACCTGACGCCGGAGATCATCGGCCTCACCGGCATCACCGACGAGATGCTGAAGGACGCCCCGGAGCTGAAGGAGGCCCTGACGGAATTTTTGAAGTTCGTGGATGGCCGTCCCCTGGCGGCCCACAACGCGGAGTTCGACATCAGCTTCATCCGGGCGGGGTGCCGGAAGGTAGGGCTGGAGTTCTCGCCAACCTATGTGGACTCCCTGATCCTGGCCCAGAACCTGCTGCCGGACCTGGGGAAGTACAAGCTGGACATCGTGGCGGACCGGCTGGAGCTGCCCAATTTCAACCACCACCGGGCCAGCGACGACGCCGCCACCGTGGGCTATATGCTGATCCCCTTCTGGAAGATGCTCCACGAGCGGGGCATCCACACCCTCCAGGCGGTGAACAAGGAGATGGAGAAGCTGCGGCCCCTGGGCAGCAAGACCAACCGCTTCCCCAAGCACATCATCCTCATCGCCCGGAACAAGGTGGGACTGAAAAACCTGTACCAGATGATCTCCGCCTCCAACCTGAAATACTTCAAGCGGGTGCCCACCATCCCCAAGAGCCTGCTGATGGAGCACCGGGAGGGTATCATCGTGGGCTCCGCCTGCGAGGCCGGGGAGCTGTTCCGGGCCGTGGCGGACCACAAGGACTGGGAGGAGCTCAAGCGCATCGCCTCCTTCTACGACTACCTGGAGATCCAGCCCCTGTGCAACAACGCCTTCATGCTCCGCAACGGCGACGTCCAGTCGGAGGAGGAGCTGCGGGAGTTCAACCGCACCATCGTCCGGCTGGGGGAGGAGCTGGGCAAGCCCGTCTGCGCCACCGGCGACGTCCACTTCCGGGAGCCGGAGGACGAGACCTACCGCCACATCCTGCTGGCCAGCAAGAAGTTCCCGGACGCCAACGCGCCGCTGCCCATCTACTTCAAGACCACCGACGAGATGCTCCGGGAGTTTGCCTACCTGGGGAAGGAGAAGGCCTATGAGGTGGTGGTCACCAACACCCAGGCCATCGCCGACCAGGTGGAGACCTTCCCCCTGCTGCCGGAGGACCTGTTCCCGCCCCGGCTGGAGAACTCCGAGGAGGAGCTGAACTCCCTGGTGTGGAACAAGGTCCACGCCCTGTACGGCGAGGACCCGCCGAAGCTGATCGTGGACCGGCTGAACGTGGAGCTGGGCGGCATCCTGGGCAAGTACGACGTGGTGTACATGTCCGCCCAGAAGCTGGTCCAGCGGTCTCTGGAGAACGGCTATCTGGTGGGCTCCCGGGGCTCCGTGGGCTCGTCCCTGGTGGCCTACATGTCCGGCATCACGGAGGTGAACAGCCTCCCGCCCCACTACCGCTGCCCCAGCTGCAAGCACTCGGAGTTCATCCAGGACGGCTCCTACGGCTGCGGCGCGGATATGCCGGACAAGGTCTGCCCGGTGTGCGGCACGAAATACATCAAGGACGGCTTTGACATCCCCTTTGAGACCTTCCTGGGCTTCGGCGGCGGCAAGGTGCCAGACATCGACCTGAACTTCTCCGGCGAGTACCAGGCCCGCGCCCACCGCCACGCCATCGAGATGTTCGGCGAGACCCAGGTGTTCCGGGCCGGCACCATCGGCACCCTGGCGGAAAAGACCGCCTACGGCTTCGTGAAGAAGTACCTGGAGGAGAACGGCATGACCGTGGGCCGGGCGGAGGAGAACCGCCTGACCCTGGGCTGCGTGGGCACCCGCCGGACCACCGGCCAGCACCCCGGCGGCCTGGTGGTGGTCCCGGACGACATGGACATGGAGGACTTCTGCCCGGTCCAGCATCCGGCGGACGCCGATGACTCCGATACCGTCACCACCCATTTTGAATATCACTCCATGGAGGCCAACCTCCTGAAACTGGACATGCTGGGACACGATGACCCCACCATGGTCCGGATGATGCAGGATCTCACCGGCGTGGACCCCCACGACATCCCCCTGGACGACCCAGACACCATGTCCATCTTCACCTCCAGCAAGGTGCTGGGGTATGAAAACGACGAGATCCTGGGCCCCACCGGCGCCGTGGCCATCCCGGAGTTCAACACCCGCTTCACCCGGCAGATGCTGGTGGACACCCAGCCCAAGGACTTCAACACCCTGGTGCGGCTCTCCGGCTTCTCCCACGGCACGGACGTGTGGCTGGGCAATGCCCGGGACCTGATCGTCAGCGGCACCGCCTCCGTTCTGGAGACGGTGGGCTGCCGTGACGACATCATGCTGTACCTGATCTCCAAGGGCCTGGACCCCAAGATGAGCTTCAAGATCATGGAGAAGGTCCGAAAGGGCAAGGTGAAAAAGGGCGGCTTTGACGAGGGCTGGGTGGAGGCCATGCGGGACCACGACGTGCCCGAGTGGTACATCGAGTCCCTGGCCAAGATCGGCTACCTGTTCCCCAAGGCCCACGCGGTGGCCTATGTGATGATGGCCTTCCGCATCGCCTGGTACAAGGTCCACGAGCCCCTGGCCTTCTACGCCACGTTCTTCTCCGTCCGGGCCAAGGCCTTTGACGCGGAGTACTGCTGCGCCGGCAAGGAGGCGGTGAAGCGGAAGATTCGGGAGATCGAGAACAACAAGGACGCCACGGCGGTGGAGCAGAACCTGCTGACCACCCTGGAGGTGTGCTACGAGTTCTACCTGCGGGGCTTCCACTTCGACACCATCAACATCTACGAGTCTGACGCCACCAAGTTCAAGGTAACGGAGAACGGCCTGCTGCCGCCCTTCACCACTGTCCACGGCCTGGGCGAGGCGGCGGCCATCGACACGGTGGAGAAGCGGAAGGGGAAGCAGTTCGTCTCCATTGAGGAGTTCGCCATGTGCTGCAACAAGCTGTCCAAGACCCACATCGAGCAGCTGAAGGCCCTGGGGGCCTTTGCCGGGATGGCGGAGACCAGCCAGCTGACGCTGTTTTGATCCCTATTCCCGCAGGGGAGCGTTGGGGTGCGTCCCATTGGACGGGGGAAATCGCCGAAGCGCCGCCAGCGGCGGATGAAGCGAGGCGGTTTCGAGGAAGCGGCGCGATTGGCGGCCCCGTCAGGGGACGGGAATCGCAACGCCGCGACGGTGTATGCAGCCATGCTGATGGCTGGGCAGATGCGCCCCCCATTGTCGTCGTCGCAAAGTCCGCTAAGCTCCGTTTCCGCCTGCGGCGAAAACTGCGCCCGCTCCCTTGCTCATCCTCTCCCCACCGCGCGGGGCGCGGCGGGGGCCCCGCATAGAGACATCAAAAAGAAAATGCGCCGCGCCCGGTGGAAAAGAAAAAATGTTCAGCGCAAACTTGCACGTGCGTGCAAGTTTGCTTAAATACGGAGGTCGACGTGAGATGGTGCCTGCGGGTTTGCGATGACCTTCCGACGGGCGCGGCGAGGTGCCGTAGAGACTTGTACGCGGATTCCCGCGGCGCGGGTGCGGAAGTCAACGGGGTGCAAGAACGCATTTGACCAGCTTCTCTTTCCGCGCGTTCCGCTTCGCTACGCGCTGCCCGGGCGGTCGTGGCGGCTCGTACCACACAGGGCCGAAAGCCTTTCGCCTTCCCGTAGGGGCCGATGCCCTCATCGGCCCGTTGCACCGGCTCCCATCAACCACCGGCCAGCGGCAGCGAAAAGAGAAGCAGCTCAATGCGACGACCACCCCGACGCCCTCCGCACCATCCGCCACGGGACGGTAGTACCGACTTCGCAGAAGACCCTAGCGTGCCCGAAGGCCAGGCAAAATCGGCGCTTGCACCGATACGCCGACCCCCGTCGCGCGGAGGGCCACTGCACCGAAGCGCGTTAAAGCGGCCTTTTCTTTTGGACCGTGCAATTGCGCAGCCGTTGGCGGCTTTGCCGCTTACGGATGCGGCATACCCCTTGCGGGTACGGCCCGTTTTCTTTTCGGCCAAGACCGAAAGGGGCCCCCGCCGCGCCCCGCGCGGTGGGGAGAGGAGGAGCAAGGGAGCGGGCGCAGTTTTCGCCGCAGGCGGAAACGGAGCTTAGCGGACTTTGCGACGACGACAATGGGGGGTGCATCCCGCTGGACAAGCCCCCTGCGGGAGCAGACGCCTCCGTGGCCGCCGTCCGGCGGCCCGCATATTCCCCATGGCACCGCCATAAAAACGAAGAGGGAGGACCCGTTCCGGGTCCTCCCTCATGTGATTCCTTGGAAAAGGATCACTTCTTCTCCAGTTTGCCATTGCATTTGGCCAAAAACTTTTCATTCTTGATGATGGCCCGCGTGTGGGTGCCGCTGCCGATGGGCCCGGCCTCATCCCAGGCCTTCACCGCGAAGTCCACCATCTTGCCGTTCTCCGACACGCCGGTGATCTCCGCCTCTGCCCACACCTTCATCCCCACCGGGGTGGGGGCGTCGTGGGAGATGTCCAGGTGAGTGCCCACGCTGCCCTGGCCCTCCTCCAGAAAGCTCTGGAGCACCGTCATGGCGGCGTTTTCCATCAGGGCGGACATGAAGGGCGTGCCGAACACCGGCAGGGCGCCGGAGCCCACATGGGCGGCGGTCAGCTCCTCGGTGACGGTCTCCACCAGCTGGCATTTGGTTCCAATGACGATCATAGCTGCCTCCTTGTTCAAATGAAAGGGGTCCGCCGGAAGTCCCGGCGGACCCCTTGGGTCAATGCCTCACGGCTCCGTCAGCTGGCGGACTTCAGACGGGTCCACTCGCTGTCATACAGGTCCAGGATCTCCTGGGGCAGGCCGGCGTAGCTCTCGCACTGGGCCATGATGGCCTCGTCGGGATAGGCCAGCGGATCGGAGGAGACTTCTGGATCCAGTTCCTCCCGCACGCTCATCAGGGGCGTGGAGTACCAGATCTCCTCGCAGTTCTTCAGCCCTGCCTCGGTGGAGCACATATAGTTGATAAAGGCCTCTGCGTTTTCCTTATTGGGAGCGGACTTCAGGATGCACATGGCGTCCACATAGATGTTGGTGCCCTCCTCGGGGATGTAGAAGCCCAGATCGGGGTTGTTCTCCAGCATGGTCAGGTAGTCGCCGTAGTAGTAGGTGCCGATGGCGGCGTTGGCGCCCTCCATCTTGCCGAAGACCTCATCCATCACATAGCCCTGGAGAATGGGCTTCTGAGCGATGAGGGTATCCACTGCCTCAGTGATCTGGGCGGTATCCGTGGTGTTGTAGGAGTAGCCCAGCCGCTTGAGGGCGATACCGATGGCGTCCCGGGAGTTGTCAATCATCACGATGTCGTCGGAATACTTCTCGTTCCACAGCAGGTCCCAGCTGCCCAGATCCGCCTCATCCACCATGGTCTTGTTGTAGATGACGCCCATCAGGCCCCACATATAGGGCACGGAGTACAGGTTCTCCGGGTCGTACTCGGGGTTCTTCAGCTCCGGGTCAATATCGGCAAAGTTGGGGATATTGTCAAAATTCAGAGGCTCCAGCATGTCCTCCTCGATCATCCGGGCAATCATGTAGTCGGAGGGGATCACCACATCGTAATCCGTACCGCCCGGGGCGATCTTGCCGTACATGGTCTCATTGCTGTCGTACATCTGGTAGTTGACATGGATGCCGGTGGCCTCCTCGAAGTCCTCCAGAACGGACTCGTCGATATACTCACCCCAGTTGTACACATTCACCTCGCCGCCGGAGGTCTGCTGAACCTCGCTGGAGGTGTCGCCGGTGCCGTCTCCGCTCATCAGAGTGGTGTCCTCGCGGGAGCTGACGCAGCCGGACAGGAGGCTGGCCGCCATGGCCAGGCTCAACATGAGTGCCAGAGTCTTTTTCAATTTCTTTCTCGTTCTCCTTTCGGGTTTGAAAATCTATCACCAGGGCATTTCGCCCGTGTGAAAAAAGGGAATCAGGGTCGCAGGCCCTGCCGCTTCCGGCGGGCGTCCTGCCTGGCCTGACGCAGATTGATGATCACCAGCAGGATCAGAACCGCCATGAACATCAGGGTGGACAGGGCGTTGATCTCCGGGCTTACCCGCCGCCGGACCATGGAGTACACCACCATGGAGAGGGTGGAGACCTGGCTGCCTGCGGTGAAATAGCTGATGACGAAATCATCAATGCTCATGGTGAAGGCAATCAGCAGGCCGTTGACGATGCCGGGCATCAGCTCCGGCAGCACCACTTTCCGGAAGGCCGTCCATCGGGTGGCCCCCAGATCCAGGGCCGCCTCCGCCAGGTTGGGATCCAGCTGCCGCAGCTTGGGCAGCACGGAGACGATGACATAGGGGATGTCGAAGGTGATGTGGGCGATCAGCAGCGTGATAAAGCCCAGGTTGAAGCTGAAATCGAACCAGAGGTTGGCGTTCACCGCCCACTCCTGGCTGTTGAGCCAGCCGGAGAAGTCCGCCAGCACCTGCCCGGCAAACACGAACAGCAGCATCATGGAGACACCGGTGATGATGTCCGCATTGGTCAGGGGGATGTTGTTGACGGTCAGGAACAGGTTTCGGGACCGCCGCTTCATGCTGGAGAAGCCAATGGCCGCCGCTGTGCCCACCACTGTGGCGATAAGCGTCGCCAGGACGGAGACCAGCAGGGTGGTCTGCAGCGCTCCCAGCACGGTACGGTTGCTCAGAAGCTGCACATACCAGTCCAGGGTAAAGCCGCCCCACACCGCATTGGACTTGGAGTCGTTGAAGGAAAAGACGATCAGAACAAAGATCGGCGCGTACAGGAAGAGGAACACCAGCCCCAGGAAGAGGCGGGAGAGGATGCCGTTCTTTTTCACAGCAGCACCGCCTCCCCTTCACCTTCGCCGAAGCGGTTCATGATCCCCATGCACACCAGCACGATCACCATCATCACCAGGGAGATGGCGGAGCCCAGATGGGGGTTGTAGGCAGAGCCCAGGAACTGCATCTCGATCAGGTCGCCCAGCAGCAGGCTCTTGCCGCCGCCCAGCAGCCGGGAGATGACGAAGGTGGACACCGCCGGGATGAACACCATGGTCACGCCGGAGAGCACGCCCGGCAGGGACAGGGGAAAAATCACCCGGCGGAATACCTGCACACTGTCGGCGCCCAGGTCCTGGGCGGCCTCGATGACCCGGTGGTCGATCTTCACGATGACGGAGAAGATGGGCAGCACCATAAAGGGCAGAAAGTTGTACACCATGCCCAGAACCACCGCGCTGGAGGTGTTGATGATGTCCAGCTTTGGCAGGCCGATGGAGGAGAGCAGCGTGTTGAAAAAGCCGTTGCGCTCCAGCAGGAACACCCAGGAGTAGGTCCGCAGCAGGAAGTTCATCCACATGGGCAGCATGATCAGCAGCATGGCCATGCTCCGCAGGCGGCCCCGCTCCCGGGAGAGAAAATAGGCCATGGGATAGCCCAGCAGAATGCAGATCACCGTGGCGATGCCCGCCAGCAGGAAGGACCGGCCGAACACGGCGGCGTACCCCGCCATGCCGGCGAAGTTCTCCATGGTGAGATACCAGTCGCCCGCCGCATTCTCCCGGGTGAGGGCGTATACCAGCACCACGATGAGGGGGGCTACCACGAACAGAGCCATCCAGCCCACATAGGGGGCGGCGATCCACTTATTCCGCATAGCCTTCCTCCCGGCGCTCCTCCTCAGCGCCCTCGTCCTCGTCCAGAGCCTCCGCGTCGGAGAGCTCGTCATACTCGTCGCTGTAAGAGCTGTAATCGCCGAACATGCCGGAGTACTGGCTCTTCTTCATGATGTGGAACCCGTCCGGGTCGATCTTCACGCCGATCCGGGCGCCCACGGGGGAGTGGTCCGTGGTCTGGATCAGCCACTTGAAGCCCCGGAAGTCCACGATAATGTCGTACTGCATCCCCTTGAAGGTGACGGAGGTGACCGTGCCCACCAGCTGCCCCTGGTCCACGGGGACGATGTCGATGTCCTCCGGCCGGATGACCACGTCCACCGGCTCGTTCTCGGCAAAGCCGCCGTCCAGGCAGGGGAACTCCTTGCCGTACATTTTCACCAGCTTGTCCCGGACCATGACACCGTCGATGATGTTGGACTCGCCGATAAAGTCCGCCACGAAGGCGTTCTTGGGCTCGTTGTAGATATCCTCCGGCGTGCCGATCTGCTGGATGCAGCCCTTGTCCATCACCACGATGGTGTCGGACATGGTCAGGGCCTCCTCCTGGTCGTGGGTCACATAGATAAAGGTGATGCCCACCTGCTGCTGGATCTTCTTCAGCTCCAGCTGCATATCCTTCCGCAGCTTCAGATCCAGGGCGCCCAGGGGCTCGTCCAGCAGAAGCACCTTGGGCCGGTTCACCAGGGCCCGGGCGATGGCCACCCGCTGCTGCTGGCCGCCGGAGAGGGCGTCGGGCTTGCGGTTTTCAAAGCCCTTGAGGCTGACGGTCTCCAGCATCTCCATGACCCGGTCCTGGATCTCCTTTTCGGACAGCTTGACCTTCCGGCGGCTGATGACCTTGCCGTTTGCGTCCTTCTGCTCCTCCACCTTGGGCATCCGCAGGCCAAAGGCCACGTTTTCAAACACGCTCAGGTGGGGGAACAGGGCGTACTTCTGGAACACGGTGTTGATCTGCCGCCGGTAGGGCGGAACGTCATTAATCCTCACACCGTCGAACAGGACGTCTCCCGACACAGGGGTCGTGAAGCCGCCGATGATACGCAGCGTCGTGGTCTTGCCGCAGCCGCTGGGTCCAAGCAGTGTGAGGAATTCTTTGTCGTTGATATATAGATTGAGATCGTTGAGAACCACTTCGTCGTCAAACGCCATGCGGATGTTCCGCAGACGGATCAACTCTTTGGACATGTATCCTCCCCCATTTCATAAATAAAAATAAATGTTGATGAAACGCCTCTTTTCTCTGTTGAGGGGGAACCTTTCTCGTCGAAATTCAGCAATAACAAATGATATCCGAAGAGGTGGAAAATGTCAAGTAAAATCAAAGATTTCATCACGATTTTACAGGATTTTTTTCCCGGGTCTCCGGCGCGGGGAAATACTTGTCCCGGAAGGGCACCTCCGCCACGGTGAACGTCCTGTCCCGCAGGTAGTTCAGCGCCCCCGCGTCGGTGGGGAAGGGGAAGGAGAGCTGGTAGGAGTACAGGGCCTGGCGGGTCTCGCCGTAGCGGCGGTTCACGTCGCCCCGACCATACTTGCCGTCCCCCAGCAGAGGGCAGCCGATCTCCGCCATGGACACCCGGATCTGGTGGGTCCGGCCGGTGAGGAGCCGGCACTCCACCAGGGACAGGGGGCCACGGGTCTCCAGCGTCCGGTAGAGGGTCACGGCGGTCTTGCCGCCGGGGACGGGGCGGTGGTAGAACGCCACCTGCTTTTTGGCCTCATCCTTTAATAAAAAGCCCTCGATCTTCCCCTCCGCCGGCTTGGGCCGGCCCACGGTGATGCAGAGATAGGACTTCTCCACCTCGTGGGCCTTGATCTTCTCGTTCATGATCCGCAGCGTCTCGGCGTTCTTGGCGGCGATGACGATGCCGCCGGTGTTCCGGTCGATGCGGTTGCACAGGGCGGGGGCGAAGGCGTTCTCCCACTTGGGGTTCCACTCCTTCTTCTGATAGAGGTAGGCCTGGATATGGTTGATGAGGGTGTTGACCTTCTCCGTTTCGTCGGCGTGGACCACCAGGCCGGGCCGCTTGTTCAGCAGCAGCAGATTCTCGTCCTCGTACACGATGTCCAGCTGGGGGCGGAACAGGGTGAGGAAGATGTTTTCCTCGGAGGGCTTGTCAAAGAACTCGTCGTTGATATATAATTGTAGAATATCGCCGGCAAGCAGCCGCGTGTCCCGCTTGGCGCCCTTCCCGTTGACCTTGATCCGCTTCAGGCGGATGTACTTCTGCAGCAGGGCGGGGGGCAGCAGGGGCAGGCTCTTGGCCACAAAGCGGTCCAGCCGCTGCCCGGCGTCGTTTTTTCCAATGGTGAGTTCCCGCATGACTTCCTCCGGTAACGCGTATTTTGGTACCTCCATCATACCCGTTTGCCAGGCGGTTGTAAAGCGGTGGAAGAATTTTTTGGAGCAGCAAGGAGAAACTGATTCTATGGCGCAGCAAAACGGAAACAAGCAGCGGGGCTGGGTGAATTACTTCCGGGTCCTGGCGGGGGGCTATCTGCTGTATCTGGCCTACCGGCTGATGCGGGGCATCTGGGACGGCACCGCGGAGCAGGTGGCGTTGAACGCGGTGGCCGGCGTGTTGTTTGCCGCCGCGGGCGCGGTGGTGCTGTGGCGGGAGTGGAAGGCCTACCAGTACGCCAAGGCCCACAAGGACGACCCGGACACCTGGACCCGGGAGGACGCCCTGCCGGAGGACACGGACACCGACGCGGACGCGGATGCGGACAGAGGAGGGGACGGAACATGAAGATCGAGGAGCTCTGCGCCGCCGTCCAGGAGGCGCCCTACTACAGCCAGCGCTTCACCCGGCGGGAGTACCGGGACGCCTTCCGGGAGTACACGGAGCGGTTCGGCCCCCTGTACATGGACGCCGTCCGGGAGACGGCGGAGGCCTCCGACGGCCGCCAGGCCCTGGCGGAGCAGATCATGGACGCGCTGGCCGCCGGCTGGAAGCGCCAGCGCCCCTGGAACCGGGGGATGGTCCAGGCCCGGGAGAAGCAGATGCTGGTGACGTATCTCTCCCCCATGCTGCTGGGGCTGGAAGAGCCGCTGTGCCAGGAGCTGGCGGAGCGCCTGCGGGACCTCTGGAACGCCCGCTGGCCCAAGGACCCCTATCAGATCACCACCTACACCCGCCTGCAGGAGGGCTTCCGCAACGTGATCCTGGGCATCGACCTCACCGGCTGGGAGAGGCGCCGGGAGGAGCGGGACCGCTGAGAGACGGGGCCAATGGGACCCGGCCAAAAAAAATTGCCTCAGATGGGCAAAAACATGAAAAAATTGTTTGACAACCGGGTGTCCATCCCTTATAATACTATTCGTGTCATTACGAGGTAGCCTATGCGCATTGATGTAAAACCCATTCTGCACACCCCCGGCAAACGGCTGGATTTTCAGTTTTCCCTGGATCTGTCCGACGTGGAGTTTGCCGGACGGCGCCCCATCAGCCGCCCCGTGGAGGTGGAGGGCGCGGTGACCAACACCGCGGACCTGCTGGAGCTGGAGCTGACGGCCCGGACCACGCTGGACGCGGTCTGCGACCGGTGCGGCAAGGAATTTCTCCAGGACAAGACGGTCACCTTCCGCTGCCTGCTGGCGGAGGAGCTCCAGAGCGAGGACAACGACGAGATCGTCCTGCTGGAGGATGGGGAAGTGGACGCGGGGGATCTGGCCCGCACGGCGTTCATCCTTGGAATGGACACCAAGACATTGTGTTCGGAAGACTGCAAAGGACTGTGCCCCCGGTGCGGCGCCGACCTGAACCTCGGTCCCTGCTCCTGCGGGAAAGAGGCGGACCCCCGCCTGGCGGTCCTGGCAAGGCTTTTAGAGAACAGAGAGAACGAATGAATCAGGGCCGGGGGCGACTCCGCTGCCCTTGAAAGATCAAGGAGGTGTCACAATGGCAGTACCTAAGGGAAAAGTATCCAAAGCTAGACGCGACAAGCGCCGCAGCTCCCACTGGAAGCTGGCGGCTCCCGGCCTCGTCAAATGCCCGAAATGCGGTGCGCTGCACCTGCCTCACAGAATGTGCCAGGAGTGCGGTACTTACAACGGCCGCGAGGTCAAGGTTGTCAAGTCCGTGGTGGCGAAATAAAAACGTCCCGTATGCAAAGGGAGGGAAGAGCGCATCTTCCCTCCTTTCTTTTTGTCCGCCGTTAAGATTTTTCCTTTTTCCGGGGAACCTGGCGGCAATGCCTTGCGCTTCCGCCGCCGGACGGGTATAATATGACCAAGTATGTACATTTGTAAAGAGAAGGGAAGTGACGCCGGTGAAACCCATCGTCGCCATTGTGGGCCGGCCCAACGTGGGCAAGTCCATGCTGTTCAACAAGCTCATCGGAAAGCGCCTCTCCATCGTGGAGGACACCCCGGGCGTCACCCGGGACCGCATCTATGGGGAGACGGACTGGAACGGCCGGTCCTTCATCCTGGTGGACACCGGCGGCATCGAGCCCCGGACCGACGACCAGATCCTGGCCTTCATGCGCCAGCAGGCCCAGATCGCCATCGACAACGCCACGGTCATCGTCTTTTTGACGGATGTCCGCACGGGGCTCACCGCCTCCGACCAGGAGGTGGCCAATCTGCTGCTGCGCAGCGGAAAGCCCATCGTGCTGGCGGTGAACAAGATGGACTCCACCGGCGCGCCGGACCCGGATTTCTATGAGTTCTACAACCTGGGACTGGGGGACCCCATCCCGGTGTCCGCCGTCCACGGCCACGGCACCGGCGATCTTCTGGACGCCTGCGTGCAGTATTTCCCCCCGGAGGAGGAAGAGGAAGAGGCAGACGACGCCATCCGCGTGGCGGTGATCGGCAAGCCCAATGCCGGCAAATCCTCCCTGGTGAACAAGATCCTGGGGGAGGAAC
>DWZJ01000087.1 GCA_019118245.1 Candidatus Oscillibacter excrementigallinarum | reverse complement strand
GCGGTCTTGCCCACGCCGGGTTCGCCGATCAGGCAGGTTGTTCTTCTGGCGGCGGTTCAGGATCTGCACCACCCGCTCGATCTCCTCCTCCCGGCCGATGACCGGATCCAGCTTGCCCTCCTGGGCCCGCTGGGTCAGGGAGATACAGTAGGTCTCCAGATATTTGCGCTTGCCGTTCTTGGGCTCCTTGCGCTCCTTCTCCCGGCCGCGGGCGCCGCCCTCCTCCTGGCTGTCGCTCTCGCCCTTGGCGGCCTCGCCGGAGAACAGACGGTTCAGGAACGGGAAGGTGGCGGTCTTGCCCTCTTCCTCCTCTTCCCCGGCGTCCTCGCCGCCGGGCAGGTCCTCGATATTTTCCACGCCGCTCATAGCCTGGAGCATCTCGTTGTTGAGGGTGTCCAGGTCCTCGTCGGAGATGCCCATGCGCTTCATCATATCGTCCACCTGGGGCAGTCCCAGCTCCTTGGCGCACTTCAGGCACAGGCCCTCGTTGGTGGTCTTGTCCCCCTCCATCTTGGAAATGAAGACCACGGCCACGTTTTTCTTGCATCTTGAACAAAGTGTCGGCTGCATTGTGTATATCCCTCCAGAAATCGTGACGCCGCCGGGACGGAGGCCCCGTTCGTCATTGCAGAAGCGACAGCGCGCTCAAAGGCGTATGTGTCGCGAAAAATCTCAGAATATGGGTGGCAGAGACGGTGTCCGTCTCAAAGGAGACGCCGAAGCGCCGCAGCACCCAGATGACCAGGAACAGCACCAGGGCCCCCTCGACCAGGCCGATGGCGGCGCCGCCCAGGGAGTTGACCAGATGCAGGCCCGGCAGCTGGAGCACCAGGTCCAGCGCCCGGATCAGCAGCTTCAGCAAGATCGTCAGCACCACAAAGGAGATGAGGAACAGCGCCGCGTAGAGAATGGACTCCGCCACGCTCTCCACCACGGCCATGGCCAGGGAGATGCCGGTGTCCTGGATCTTCTCCTCCGTCTGCTGCACCAGGGAGTCCCGCACGTCCTCGTCCAGGCCCATCAGGGCCAGCAGGTCGGCGATCTCAAAGCCCTCGTCCACGTCTGCCTCGGGCATCTGGACCTCCTGGGACTGCTGGGCCATAGCCTCGTCCACCTTCGTTTCGATGCTCTCCCGGATGAGCGGCGTCACCAGCCGGGCCGCCGGTCCTGCCAGGGTGTTTGCGATGACCGCCGCCCCCATCAGGGCCACGATCACCACCGCCAGCCCGGCAAGTGAGCGGAACAGTCCCCGGTGGGCGCCCCAGGCCGCGGCGGCGATCAAAACTGCCGCCGCGATCACGTCTATTATAACAGGTGTTGTCATGCTTGCCTACCTTTTTCCTCGTAAACGTTTTGTGAATTCAGGGCGAAATGTTTCCCACTCAAGGCAGGAACAGGTGGGCGCTGTCCGCCGCCAGCAGCAGGGCGGAGCCGTCCGGCCGCATCAGCACGCTCCGGGCGGAGCCGGTGCCCTCCAGCTGGGCATAGACCTCCAGCTCCTCGGTGTAGATCACCACGCTGTCCATATACAGCACTGCCAGATAGTCCCCGGCGGCGGAGATGGAGAGGATCTCCCGGTTCACATCCAGGGATGCGATCTCCTGCCCCTCGGTGTCCACGGTCACCAGCCGGCTCACGCCGCCGGACTTATAGCGGTTCAGCAGCAGGGCGGTGAAACCGTCCCCGCCCAGGTCATACTCCCGCAGATAGCTGCCGGCGTAAGCGTAGGAGGTCTCCACCTCCCCCGCCGCCGAGGCGATGGTCAGGCTGGTGTCGGACACGGTCACCAGCCGGCCCCCCTGCTCTCCGATGGCGGCCACCAGGCCGTCGGTCACGTCATAGTCCGCATAGGGCTCCACCACGCCCGCAGTCTCCAGGCTGTAGAGCACCACGTTGCTGACAAACACACTGTTCTCCTGACCCAGGGCTACCACTGCCAGGGTGTTGTCGTCATCCATCACCCGGGCGTCGATGACGAACCGGTCCGACGCGGTGAGAGAGAACACCTCCGTCCCCTGGCTGTCATAGGCGGTGACGCCTCCCTTGTAGCCGGGCAGCTCCGTGGTCACCGCCAGCCAGCCGTCATCGTTCAGCCGGGCGGAGAGATAGGGTGCGTCCTCCGACGCGGTGAGGGTAAGGACCTCTCCCCCCTCGTCCACCACATACAGCTCCGTGCCGCCCACGTCGTAGGCCACGACCCGGTCACCGCCTGTCTCCAGGGCGGGGGCGCTCATCCCCACGGAGGTGGACCAGAGCTCCTCCCCGTTTCGTCCCAGGACCTGGAGCTTGGTGTCCGACAGCACCACCAGGGAGTTCCCCAGCACCGCGAAGCGGTTGGAGTCGGAGGCGTCGTAGTGGTAGCCGGTCTCCTCCGTGGTCTCCGCCCCGCCGCCGTAGGAGAACAGCCGCTGCAGGGCGTCGAAGCCGGTGCCGTCCCGGTACGCGGCCACGATGACCACGGCCAGCACCGCCGCCAGGATCAGGAAGAAGATCCCAAACCGGCGGAGGCGTCCGCCTTTTCGGGGGGCCTCGTCCTCCGCCCCGTCGTCGTCATTCCAGATGTCGTTGCTTGTATCACGCATTGAGCCGTCCATCCTCATACCAAAGTCTCGTCAGGTACAGTCCCCCCGGCGGCACCGTGGGGCCGGCGGCGGACCGGTCCCCCCGCTCCAGGATGGCGGGGATGTCCTCCGGGGCGAATTTGCCCTCCGCCGCATACAGCACGGTGCCGGTGATGGCCCGTACCATGTTATACAGGAATCCATTGGCGCAGACCTTCAATTCCAGCAGGTCTCCGTTCCGGGTCACGTGGCAGTAGTAGATGGTGCGGACGGTGGATCTCGTCTCCGTCCCCACGGAGCGCACCGCCGCGAAGTCATGGGTGCCCACGAACATCCCCGCCGCCCGGTTCAGGAATTCCTCGTCCAGGTGCTTGGGGTAGAAGTAGGCCCGGTCGACATAAAACGGGTTCTTGAACCGGGAGTTGTAGATGCGGTAGGTGTACTCCTTTTTCAGGCAGGAGCCGATGGCGTTGAAGTCCTCCGCCACCTCGAAGGCCTCCTTCACGGCGATGTCCTCCGGCGTGTGGGTGTTGATGGCGAAGGGCAGCCGGTCCAGGGGGATGCGGCTGTCGGTGCGGAAGTTGGCGATGTAGTGCTCCGCGTGGACGCCGGCGTCGGTGCGGCCGCAGCCGGTCAGGTGCACCGGCCCGCCGCAGATGGAGGCGATGGCCTTTTCCAGGGTCCCGCAGACGGTGACCGCGTTCTTCTGCACCTGCCAGCCGTGGTAAGCGGTGCCGTTGTACATGAGTTTTAAGGCGATGTTGCGCATAAGCTCTCCTTATTCCGGCCAGGTGAGGGTGGGTGTTCTGGACAAGGGGCACTCCTCTAGATCATCCCACCGCATGGCCTCCTGCTCATAGAGGGGAAATTCATACCGCAGGCCAAACCCATCCGTGCAGACGTAGGTCAGCCGGACCCGGTCCCCCGGAGCGCAGGAGATGGCAACACCGTCCTGCACAGTTCCGTCCACGTCCAGCATTGGCCGATCCGCCGTCTCCCGGATCGTGTGGATCAGACTGCCGTTCCGGTAGAGGCGGAACGCGCCGCTGGCGGCCTCTGCCTCCTCCCCGGACGGCGACACCAGCTCAACCCAAAAATCCAAGAGCGACAGCTGCCGCAGCTCATAGGAGTAATGGAAGCCGCTTCCTCCGCTTTGCATCTGCAGGGGCAGCAGGGGGGCGATGGTCTCGCTGCTGTACAGCACGGTATCGTCCTCCAGACGCAGCTCCAGCCCCATGTCCAGGTCCAGCGGGAAGGTCACGGTACCGGTGTAGGTCACCCCGTCCGCATGGGGAGACAGGGCGTCCAGCTTCCACGCCATGGAATAGGGCTCCCCCACGTAGCAGAATCCGATGTCCAGACTGGGCGCGTGGACATCCGGCACCTGCGCCACGATGTCCACTGTCAGCATCCGGCTCTGGGTGTTGACCACGGGATTTTCAAACCGGGCGGAGGGAGACTGCTGTGCCCGCGCCGCCTGGAGCTCCCGAAGGGCCGCGCCCGCAGCCTCCAGACGCTCCTCCAGGTCCGCGGCCCCCTCCCGGCTGTCCGCCAGATCCGCCCGCAGGCCGTCCACCTGGCCCCACAGGGCGCCAATGGCCACAGCCTGGACCGCCAGGACCAGAACCAGAACCGCCAGTTTCCAATGCCGCTTCCACATGAGCGTCCCTCCCGATCAGATGTGCATTTCGGACGGCCCCACTGGCCGGTGGCAGTCCCCGCAGCGGGCCGATGAGGGCATCGGCCCCTACGAACCCTTCGCATCCCCATAGAGATACCCCCACGCCCGCCCGGGCAGCGCGTAGCGAAGCGGAACGCGCGGAAAGAGGCGCTGGTCAAATGCGTTCTTGCACCCCGACACCGTCGGCACCATCCGCCACGGGACGGCAGTACCGACTTCGCAGAAGAGAATAGCGTGCCCGAAGGCGGGGCCAAATCGGAGCAGGCACCGATCCGCCGACCCCCGTCGCGCGGAGGGCCACTGCACCGGAGCGCGTTAAAGCGATTTTTTCTCTTCCACCGGGCGCGGCGCGTTCTCTTTTTGTCAAGAACAAAAAGAGAATGGGGGGCGCATCCCGCATGGACAATGCCCCCTGCGGGAGCAGAATCCCCCGGGCAGCAGATTGCCGCCCCTACGTCAGCGATTGACCGCCGGATCATCTGTCCTGCCCAGCAGGTAATCCACGGAGCAGTCCAAATAGTCAGCGATGCGGGCAAGCGCGATACAGGACATCTGCTTTCCCTTTGCAAACTCTGATATAGCATTGATGCCCATATTCAAATCGGACAGCATATCCTTCACCTGGATGTGCCGTTCTTTTAAGCGCATCTTAATGCGGTCGGCTATTTGCTGTGTATCATACATAAAAATGTTACCGCCTTTATGCAAAGCATAAAAATCATGTTATAGCATGATAAATAGCTTGATTTTCATGTCATAGCGTGATAATATAGATACAGCAGTAATTGGATACTACCATATCACAGCCGAAATGAAAATCAAAGGAGGAATCCCTATGACATCCATTTTCGAGCCCCTCTTCGACACCTACGGCGACAGCGTGATGCGGGAGCATGGTGTCTTTGATGAGACAGAGCTGATGAAAGCCCTGGACGGCCTGTCCCTGGAGCAGCCCGCGAAGAACGAGGTCTGCGACCTGCTGTTCAACTGCTATCTCCGCTGGTCCACAGCCGCCTTTGCCGTGGGCGCCCACCTGGGGCTCTCCCTGGGGGCGCAGACGTCCGGGCATGCCGATCGGAGACCGCCCTCCGCAACCTCACGGCCAGACTAACTCCGGCGCATTGGTGACAGGCCAGCCCGCAGCCAGCCGGTCCTCCTTGACCTCCCAGACCCGGACCGGGAATTCATACCCCAGCCCCAGGCTGTCCTGGCAGAAGAACCGCACCTCCACCTGGTCGCCATCGGCGCAGGACACCGTCCCGGTGCCCTCCCAGGTGCCGGATCCCTGACCGGCGGCAGCCGGGACTGTCTCCGCCAGCTGGCCGTTGTGGTACAGGCGGAACGCCTGCCCGGAGGCGGATACCGACTCCCCCAGCCGGACAGCGGCGGTGATCTGGGCGCCTCCATCCTGGCGGAGCGCCTCTCCGCTGCGGCCGGACAGCGTCACCGGCAGCAGCCCGGCGGAGCGGCCCTCATAGAGCCAAGCGGTGTCCGCGGAACCGCCGGACCGGACCGTCACCAAAATCTGAAGGTTGGAGAGGTCCCCGGGCACCATCGTCTCCCCGGTGTAGGTCCCAGCCTCGTCCCGGGTCAGTTCCGTCTGGCTCAGCCGCTTCCGCTCCCCGCCGCCCTGATAGACATTCACGGTGGCGGTGGCCGTCTGGTCCGGCGTGGTCAGGGACAGAGAGATCCCCAGCTCCACCTGGTGGGATGCGGCCTCCAACCGGAGCGGCGTCAGCGCATAGCTTGCCAGCAGCGGCTTTTCCTCCTGCTGGGTGACCTGGGCAGAAACCTCCCGCAGTGCGTCTTCCTGCTCCCAGAGCTGCTCCCTGGTCTCGCTCAGCCTCTCGCGGAGATCTTCCGCCTCCTGCTGGAGCGCGGCGTGTTCCGCCTGGAGGACTGCCAGGCGATCATGGGTGCCCGCCAGGGTGACAGCCAGCAGGATCACAGCCGCCGTCAGGGTCCCCAGCCAGATGTTCTGTCCGTGTTTCATCGATTCCTCCTCTCTCCGTCAAGCCGCAGATGTCTGGAATCCTATGATACCCACTATCGCAGGGCGATGATGCCTACCGTGATCACCGCGCCCATGGCCAGGGCGGCGTAGTCCCGGCCCGCATATTGCAGCACGTGGAGCTTCGTCCGCCCCTCGCCGCCGTGGTAGCAGCGGCACTCCATGGCCGTGGCCAGCTCCTCCGCCCGGCGGATGGCGCTGACGAACAGGGGCACCAGGATGGGGATCAGGGCCTTGGCCTTCTGGATGATGCTGCCGCTCTCAAAATCCGCGCCACGGGCCTTCTGGGCGGACATGATCTTGTCCGTCTCCTCGATCAGGGTGGGGATGAACCGCAGGGCAATGGACATGATCATGGCCAGCTCGTGGACCGGCACATGGAGCCTCTTCATCCAGTTCAGCAGCCGCTCCAGCCCGTCGGTGAGGCTGATGGGGCTGGTGGTGTAGGTCATCAGGAAGGTGCCCATGATCAGCAGCATGATCCGCAGGACCATGAACAGGGCGTTCCGGGCGCCCACCGTGGTGATGCGGAGGAAGCCCCACTCCACCAGGGCCTGGTCCCCGGGGGTGAAGAACAGGTTCAGGATGCCGGTGAACACGATGATGAACACCACCGGCTTCAGCCCCCGCACCAGGGCCTTGAGGCCCACCCGGGAGACGCGGACGCACACTGCCAGCACCAGGGCCAGGATGCCGTAGGCCAGCAGGCTGTCGGCGCAGAACAGCGCCACGATGTACAAAACCACCAGCAGGATCTTCGTCCGTGGGTCCAGGCGGTGGGCCACGGTGTCCCCCGGGAAATACTGGCCCAGGGTGATGTCCTTCAGCATACCGTCTCCCCCCCTCTCAGCGCCAGCAGCTCCCGCTCCAGGGCCTCTACGGTGTAGACCGCCGGGTCGATGGCAAGGCCCCGTTCCCGCAGTTTCATGGCGATGCGGGTCACCTGGGGCACGTCCAGCCCGGCGGACAGCAGCTCGTCCGCCCGGGCAAACACCTCCGCAGGGGTGCCGCTCATCAGCACATGGGCGGACTTCAGCACCAGGATCCGGTCCACGTTCTGGGCGATCTCGTCCATGCTGTGGCTCACCAGGATGATGGTGCGCTTTTTGTTGCGGTGATAGTCCCGGATGTTGGCCATCAGATTCTCCCGGCCCGCCGGGTCCAATCCGGCGGTGGGCTCGTCCAGCACCAGCACGTCCGGCTCCATGGCCATGACGCCCGCCAGGGCCACCCGGCGCTTCTGGCCGCCGGAGAGCTCAAAGGGGGACTTGTCCAGCTGGTCGTCCCGGATGCCCACCAGGCGGGCGGCCTCCCGGACGCAGCGGTCCAGCTCCTCCCCGGTCTTGCCCTGGTTGATGGGGCCGAAGGCGATGTCCTTATATACGGTCTCCTCGAACAGCTGGTACTCCGGGTACTGGAACACCAGGCCCACCTGGAAGCGGACGTCCCGGATCTTTTTCGGCTCCGCCCAGATGTCCCTCCCGTGGAGCAGGATCTGCCCCGATGTGGGCTTCAGCAGGCCGTTCAGGTGCTGGATCAGGGTGGACTTGCCGGAGCCGGTGTGGCCGATGATGCCCAGGAACTCCCCGTCGTACACGTCGAAGCTCATATCCTCCACCGCGCTGCGCTGGAAGGGGGTCCCCACGCTGTAGGTGTGGGTCAGATGTTGTACTTGCAGGATCGGTTCCAATGTTCTCTTCCCTTCCGCTTATTTAGCCATTGCGCCGTATACGGCGTCGGCGCACTCCTCCACCGTCAGGGCGGTGAGGGGCACGTCAAAGCCGTCCTTACGCAGCCGGTCCAGCAGGTCCACGGTGTCCGGCACCGTCAGGCCCATGGACCGCAGCTGGTCCACCTGGGTGAAGATCTCACGGGGCGTGCCGTCCATGGCGATCCTGCCGTCGTCCATCACCACCACCCGGTCGGCGTCCTCCGCCTCGTTCATGTGGTGGGTGATCAGCACCACGGTGATGCCCTTCTCCCGGTTCAGCTTGTGGACGGCGGAGAGCACCTCCCGCCGTCCCACCGGGTCCAGCATGGCGGTGGCCTCGTCCAGCACGATGCATTCCGGCTCCATGGCCAGCACGCCGGCGATGGCGATGCGCTGCTTCTGGCCGCCGGAGAGGAGATGGGGCGCGTGGCGGGCAAACTCGCCCATGCCCACCGCCGCCAGGGCGCCGTCCACCCGCTTGCGGATCTCCGGACTGGGGACGCCCAGGTTCTCCGGGCCGAAGGCCACATCCTCTTCCACCACGTTGGCCACGATCTGGTTGTCCGGGTTCTGGAACACCATGCCCACCGTGCTGCGGATGGCCAGCAGGAGGTCCTCGTCGCTGGTGTCCATGCCCGCCACATACACCCTGCCGCCGCCGGGCAGCAGGATGCCGTTGAAGGTCTTGGCCAGGGTGGACTTGCCGGAGCCGTTGTGGCCCAGCACCACCACGAAGGAGCCCTTCTCGACGGCCAGGTCCACGCCCTTCAGCACCAGCGCCGGCTCCTCCCCCTCGTCGGCGGGGTAGGAGAAGGAGAGATCTTTTGTTTCGATGATCGCGTCTTTCATTACAATATCCTTTTCGCAATTAGGAGTTAGGAATGAGGAATTAGGAATTTCGGTGTCCGGCTCTGCCGGACAAATTTCAATCGTTTCGCCGCAGGCGAAACACCTCAATTCCTAACTCCTAACTCCTCATTCCTAATTCTCTGAAGTCCATCTTCCAGTCGCTCCACACGGTAATGCCAGGCCCGTCTCCGTCACCGGCAGCCCCAGCTCGTCCCAGGTGCATTTGCCGCCGTACTTCTCCGCCACCAGCAGATGGAGCAGATACCCCAGCACCGACGGCGCCAGCCCCGTGGTGTAGGAGTTGATCAGCACGAACAGGGGCCTCTCTGACAGCACGCCGGCGCAGAGCTTCACGAAGTCGTAGAGGTTGTCCTCCAGCTTCCACACCTCGCCGCCGGGGCCCCGGCCGTAGCTGGGCGGGTCCATGATGATGGCGTCGTAGGTCTTGCCCCGGCGGATCTCCCGCTCCACGAACTTGGCGCAGTCGTCCACGATCCAGCGGATGGGGGCCTCTCCCAGGCCGGAGAGCCTGGCGTTCTCCCTGGCCCAGGCCACCATGCCCTTGGCCGCGTCCACGTGGCAGACGCTGGCCCCCGCCTTGGCACAGGCCACCGTGGCCCCGCCGGTGTAGGCGAACAGATTCAGCACCCGGATGGGCCGGCCGGCATTGCGGATCCTCTCCATGGCGAAGTCCCAGTTCACCGCCTGCTCCGGGAACAGCCCCGTGTGCTTGAAGTTCATGGGCTTCACCTGGAAGGTCAGGTCCCGGTAGCGGATCTTCCAGC
>DWZJ01000086.1 GCA_019118245.1 Candidatus Oscillibacter excrementigallinarum | reverse complement strand
GAGTGCGGCCAAGCACTTTGAGAGATTTGCCGCCTTGTCCACCCATTCAGCAGAACAACGGGAGGCGGTCAAGGCCGGGTGCAAACCCGTTCATTTCAGCCTTGACGGTTGCCCGCTGTTCTGCTATTTTGCCGGGAGTGTGGCCGCAGCTTCGGGACATTTTGTCCATAAGTCGGAGCGTAGGACGAGGGACGGGGCTTTCATATACCTGCCGCCGTTCTCTGAAACCAGCCCGATTTTTTGTTCATTCTCATTCACAAAAAGTCAGCCTGTTTTCCTGCCGGAGCAAGCGGGGCGCAAAAAGCACCGCACCCCGTTTCCCCCGCCAGCCACGCCAGCAGGTATAACACACTACACTTTGCAGGCAAAGTCGTGTGCCAAATGGGGGCAAGCCCCCTTTGGAAACCCCCACAAGAAAAGGCGGTATTCTACCCCTCCACGGGGCGCATACCGCCTTTTCTTGTTATCCAGCCCTCCGGCTGTATCGGTTGAGCAAAAGTCAACGTGGGTTTTGATGTGGTATCTTTAACTAAGTGAAACCCCTTGCTCCCACTTTGAGATGGTCTGCCGCACCACGTTCAGCTTGACGGCCAGCTCCTGCTGGGAGAGCCCCTTGGATCTCCGAATGGCTTTGATGTTTTCATTGAGCATCGGGATTCAACTCCTTTCGCCCCCATTGTAGGCAAAACGGCCCGTTGCCGCAAGCAACGCAAACTAACAGTCCCTATTTTTGCAGTTCCCGCCGCAGATCGTCCAGGTACAGCCTCTGATGACGCCTCAGATAGCCGGGTACAAAGGGGCGCATCCACCAGCGCTTGGCGTTGACGGTTTCGGTACAATGGAGCCGTGCGCCGTCCGCTGCCGTCTCAAAGCACCCCTCCCAGGAGCCGGACATATTGCCGTTCTCCATGGTAAAGGCCCAGCGCCGGAGCGGCTCACAGGCCGTGACGGTGAAGTTTGTGGCGTAGCCGCTTTTGGTATGCTCTACGAAGTGGATCTCGTCCAGCACCTCTACCCGTTTGAGGTCACTGCGCCAGGCGGTGTTGGAAAGGTCAGTCACCGCCTGCCACACCCGCTCCACCGGGCAGGAGAAGTGGACCGTCACCTTGGAAGTCGGCATAAACTCACCCCTTCTTCGCTTTCTTGTTCAGCTTCAGGCTGATGCCCCGGCGGTCCGCCGCCTGCTGGAGCAGTTCCGCGGCGACGAGGGCCCGCTCCTTGATGGGTTGTCCGGCCAGCTCCGGCCGTCTGTTCAGGTCGGCCATCACGGACTGTAATTCCCCCAGGGGCAGAAGATAGACCGCCGTATGGAAGAACGTCTTGCGGCGGCCGTCGTTGTAGCCCGCCAGAAGTGTGTCCAATATGGCGCGCTTTTCCGCTAACTGCGTGAGGTAGGCGTCCAACCCCAGTTCCTGGGCACGGGTGATATCCTGCTGCCGGTTCCGATGGGGGACAAAGGAGTCGCCGTCATCGAAGCCATCATAGCGGGAGCAGGGGTACTCCGGACACTCCCAGCAAAAGGGCACCCCGCCGTGGGCCAGGGAGCACTTGGCGATGGTGCAGCTCTGGTTGCCCGCCCCGCCGCCGCAGCCGGGACAGTACCCGCCCAGGTGCATGGAGCAGAGGGCGCAGTTAAGACCGCAGAGGGAGAAGCGAACCTCTTCTCTGGTAAAGCCTTTCATGTCACTCCCTCCGTTAAAACCACAGTGCCGGTTCCTCCCGGAACACCGGGGTGTCCCCTTGGGCGTAGGGGTCGTAGCGATTTTCGTTGCACCCGAATTCCTGCAAAAAGCAGATTTGTCCTGCTTGGTTCCAGCGGATGAGGGAGAGCCCGTCAAAGCTCTGGATAGTGCCATCCGTCATGGCACACCGGAAGGCCCACTCCACCACGGTCTGGTCGCCCTTGTGGAAATACTGCCGGATATCCCACCGCTCCACGGTGCCACGGGTGTTCCACTCGTCAAACCACAGCTTGATCTTCCCACTTCCGTGGTACTCCGGCCCCCAGCTCTCGATATAGACGGCACCGGGAGTGCAGAGCTCCTCAATGCCCGTGTCCTGCTTGTCCAGCCACATGGAAAACCACTGCCAGATCTTACTTTCCCTCTGTTTCTCTGCTTCCATATTCATATTCTCCTGTTGTCCCCCTTGGGTGCCGTCCCAAAGCATCAAATATTCTGTACCTTTCTCCGCCAGGATGCGGAATCCCGTCCGCTGGTAGAGGCGCACCGCCGGGTTCTCTTTCTGGACGGAGAGGGATGCTCGCTGATACCCATTCTCCCGGAGCAGAAGCAAAAGACCGTTCAGCAGTTGTGTCCCGGTGCCCTGTCCACGATACTCCGGCAATAGCGAGATGGCCAGAGAGGGGGTATCGTTGTCGACGTGGCCGTAGTCCTCCATGATGCGGCACCACGCCGCCCCTACCACTTTTCCTCCAACCTCAGCAACCAGACAATGGTCGCCGGGACGTGTGCCGAAGCCCTCAATATAGACCTGCAGCTCCGGCCGATCCACCACGGACCGGGGCGGCGGCTCCACGCCTTTCGGGAGATAGATGGCCTGATAGAGAAATTCCCGCAAAAAGGTATATTCCCCCGGTCGTATTTCGCGAATGATCGTGTCCATCTCTTTCATCACTCCGTCCGTTTAATGGGCTGTCGGATGACAGTTTTCAGCTTTTCCGACGGGCACCGCCGCACGTCGCTCAGGTAGATCTCGTGGTGGAACCGGCCCTGACTGAAATCCGGCTCATAGCCCTGCGCCCTGGCGTATTCCTCCATGGCCGCCACGGTGGCGGGCTCGTCGTCATAGGGGCCGATGTGCATACACTGGACGCACAGGCTCTCCTCCCAAGGGAAGAACTCCACCTGGGAAAAGTCCCGCTGTTTTTTCTCCGTGGCCTCCTGGACAGCCCGGTCAAAGACCGGCTTGGTCACAAACTCCGGCAGGCGGATGAGGGAGATCCACCGAAAGTCCGCTTTGCGGGCATAGTCCACCCCGTGGACACCTTCCTGCCACCACAGGCCCTCCAGCGGCGGCACCACATAGTCGAAGTAGCCCTCCGGCGGGTTCCGCTTGCTCATCTTGATGGTGTAGGCCACCGCGTAGAGCTGCTCCAGAGCCTGCTTGTAGGCGCTGTGCTCCTCGTTGGGATCGCCCTGTCCCCGCACCGCCAGAAAGTTCATGGCGGGCACAGTGACGATGCCCGGCGTTCTGGGCGGCAGATAGAACTCCTTGTACTCTTTCTTGTAATCAAAGGCCATGGTCATTTCCTCCGTTTTTTCGGCTGCTCCTGAAGCGCCATACAGGTCAGGCGGGTGAGGGCGGTCATGGTGTCCCGGTCATCCATATCCTCCACCCAGATGTAGTCTCTGGCCCCCTCATAGGGCGGAGCCTTGGGCAGATTGGGAAAGGCCGCCTCGCCCGCCGGGGTGACCTTCACAAAGACCTGATCGTCACAGATGACGGCAAAGAACACGCCGTCGCAGTAGAGACCGTACTCCCCGAACATCTTCCGGCTGCGGATGGTCCCGGCCTCCCGCAGCTGTTCGGCCACATAGTCCACAAAGTCCTGATGAGAGGCCATCTCAATCCCTCCTGTAACGATGGGCCAGTGTTTCGGCCAGCTGTCCCAACTGCTCCCGCAGCTCCTCCGGCTCCACCAGTTCCGCCTTATCCCCAAAGGTGAGCACCCAGCTGAGGACGCTGTCCGCATCGGGAAAGCCGTCGGTAAAGCGTAGCCGACCGTCCGGCTCCGTAGTGAAGCGGTCCGCACCGTACTCCTCCACCAGCCGCCAGCGGCAGCTGGGGTCAAAGAGCACGGTGACCTGATACTTCGCCGGAAAGAGCCGCTCCGGCTCCAGCTCCGGCAGGGGTGCAGCCCGGGGCGGAAAGTCCTCCCCGGCGGTGAGATCCGTCATGCGGTTGAGCTTGAACAGACGGAAATCCTCCCGGCTCCGGCACCAGCCCCACACATACCAGGCCGACCAGTGGAACACCAGATAGCAGGGCTCTACCGTGCGCACCGATTCCCCTTTGGGGGAGAAATAGGTAAAGCGGATGGCGCGGTGCTGCTCGATGGCACTCTGGATCAGCTCGATCTTGGGCGGCAGGCTGGTCTTGTACCAGGAGGAGAGGTCAATGAGCATGTGTGCCCCGCCAGGCACCAGAGCGCCCGTCCCGGCGGACAGCTTTTCCATCAGCTGGGCATAGCGCCGGGTGCCGCTGACGCTGTCCAGGCTCCGAAGCCCCGCCAGGATGGCCTGCATCTCCGGGGCGGTGAGCACCGTCCGGTCCACCCGATAGCCCTCCATGATGGAGATGCCGCCGTCCGCACCCTGAGCGGTGGCGATAGGGATGCCCGCCCGGCACAACGACTCGATGTCCCGCTGGATGGTCCGGCGGGACACCTCGAACTGCTCCGCCAGCTCCGGGGCGGTGACCCTCTCCCGCTGGAGTAGGATGGACAATATGCCAATGAGCCGCTCCATTTTCATGGGAACCACCGCCTTTCCTGGTTTTATCTGCATTATACCATAGAAACAGGACAGCTGTATGTCATGTTTGATTCGAAACCAACCGGCAGCTTCCGTTCGCTCTGTGGTTAAAAGAAAATCAGTTTTTCAATGGTCATTTCTCTCTATGGTGTTGTCCGGCTACCGAAAGAAAAAGAATCGTCAAATTGGAAAGCTTCCCTTGACTTTGACGCTCCGTCAACTGGTACAGTATCCGTAAGGGGGGATGTTTCATGGAGTATTCCATTCAGGAGCTGTCGCGCCTGTCCGGGGTGACCACCCGCACCCTGCGCTGGTACGACCAGATCGGCCTGCTCAAGCCCAGCCGGGTGGCAGAGAGCGGCTACCGCTACTATGGCGGGGCGGAGGTGGATCGGCTGCAGGACATTCTCTATTACCGGGCCCTCGGGGTGGAGCTGGCCCAGATCAAGGAATGTCTGGACGATCCCTCCTTTGACCGTCTGGCCGCCCTGCGAAACCATCTGGCCGCGTTGGAGGCAGAGCGGGAGCGGCTGGAACAGCTCATCCGGTCGGTGAAAGACACCATCGGAGCGGAAGAAAGGAACGAGATCATGAGCGACGAACAGAAATTTGAGGTGTTCAAGCGGCGCACGGTAGCCCATAATGAGGAAGTT
>DWZJ01000085.1 GCA_019118245.1 Candidatus Oscillibacter excrementigallinarum | reverse complement strand
GGCCACGGCCTTGGCCAGCAGCGTCTTGCCGGTGCCCGGAGGGCCCACCAGCAAAGCGCCCTTGGGCAGCTTGGCGCCGATCTCCGTGTACTTCTGGGGGTTGTGGAGGAAGTCAATGATCTCGGTCAGGGATTCCTTGGCCTCGTCCTGGCCGGCCACGTCCTTGAAGGTGACGCCGGTGGACTTCTCCATATACACCTTGGCATTGGCCTTGCCCACGCCGCCGATGCCGCCCATACCGCCCATGCCGCCCTTCTTGGCCATCCAGCGCATGACCAGGGAGAACATCAGGAAGATCAGGACGAAGGGCAGCACATAGCTCACCAGCATGGCCAGCACCGGGTTCACCGGGGCCTGGTACGCCTCGTCCACACCCTCCACGCCGTACTCGTTCAGCAGGGCGATGACGGCGTCGTTGGACTGGATCTGGACCGTGAACAGCTCCAGATGGGCGGTCTGCTGCTGCCCGGCGGCGTCCGTATAGCTGTAGCCGTTCTCCGTCTTGGTGTAGGCGGTGCCCTCCTCATCGGTGTAGGTGTACCCCTCCTCCGGGGTAATGATGAGGATGTCCTCGGTGTTGTCGAATTCCACCCGCTCCACCTGGCCGCTCTCCACCATGTCCAGGAAGGTGCCGTACTCGATGTTGACAGAGGATGCCTGACGGCCGGTGCTGCCCATGATGCTGCTGGCGTAGCTGAAGACGATGGTCAGCAGCAGTGCCCAGCCCACCAGGGATGCCACGCCCCGCCAGTTGCCGCCGGACTTGTTGTTCTTATGGTTGTTCTTGTTGTCGTTTGGGTTCATGTATGGAACTCCTTTCAGGGGAAAACCTGTCAATACCGGGCTCTCAAAAATGCCGCTCCGCCCCCGCCTGCGCCGGCGGCAGGGAGGTGCGTCCGCGCCCGAATCCCTCCGGCAGCCCGGAATCGCGGGAGGCCGAAGTTTCAAAATGATTCAAAAGTATATCACACAAGCCCCTGGCCTACAAGGACAAGGGGCCGGATTTCTATAAATTTTCTGTGAATTTCCCTTTCCAGACTCCCGTCCCTATGCTATACTACCTTTTGAATGCGAAAAAACTCAAATCGAGGGAGAGGCTATGGAAGAACGGAGAAAACAGGACCTGACCGCCGAGGCCGACGGCATCATTGAGGGGCGCAACGCCGTCATCGAGGCCCTGCGGGCCGGGGAGGCCATCGACAAGATCTACCTCCAGAAGGGGGAGACGGACAAGACCCTGGGGCACATCGCCTCCAAGGCCCGGGCCGCCGGCGTCGTGGTGGTGGAGGCGGACCGGCGGAAGCTGGACGCCATGAGCCGCACCCACGCCCACCAGGGGGTCATCGCCCTGGCGGCGGTGCGGGAGTATGTCAGCGTGGAGAGCATCCTGGACGCCGCCCGGGAAAAGGGGGAAAATCCCCTCCTTGTGGTGTGCGACGAGATCTCCGACCCCCACAACCTGGGGGCCATCATCCGCACCGCCGAGTGCGCCGGGGCCCACGGGGTGATCATCCCCAAGCGCCGCAGCGCGGGCCTCACCGCCGTGGTGGCCAAGACCTCCGCCGGGGCGGTGGCCCATGTGCCGGTGGCCCGGGTGCCCAACATCCCCGCCCTGCTGAAGGACCTGAAAAAGCAGGGCGTCTGGGTCTTCGGCACGGCGGCGGACGGCACCACGGCCCTGTACGACGCGGACCTGAAAGGGCCCGCCGCCATCGTCATCGGCAGCGAGGGAGACGGCATGACCCGCCTGGCCGCCGAGAACTGCGACTTTTTGGTGAGCATCCCCATGCGGGGAAAGCTGAACTCCCTGAACGCCTCCGCCGCGGCGGCGATCCTGCTGTACGAGGCGGTGCGCCAGCGCCTGGGCTGAACAGGCACCTGGATCGAGGGACAATGGAGAGGAAAGGGGCAGCATGGCTTCCAAGGATGAAAAAGATCGATATGACGGCCTGACCGGCGGGACGGATGTCCCGGTGTCGGACGAGCGCTTCTCCCTGGAGGAGATCCTGGCGGAGTACGGCGCGGGCCGGGAGCAGCGGCTGATGGAGGCCGTGGAGCAGGAGGCCCGCCGGGAGGCGTCGCCCGCCGCGCCCCCGCCGGAGCCTCCCGCCCGGAAGCCCGCAGCCCAAAAGCCGCCGGTCCAGAGCCCGCCGCCCAAGCCCGCCCGGCAGACGGCCGCTGCCCGGCAGGCGCAGCCCGCTCCAAGCCCGGAGAAGCAGGCCGCGCCCAAGGCAGGACCGGCCCAGCCCACGCCCGAGGAGCTTCTGGAGGAGCTGCGGCGGGACCTGCCGCCCTCTCCCCACCCCATCACGCTGGAGGATGTGGTGGGCAGCACCGTGGACGCGGTGATGGAGGAGGACGCCCAGGAGCCGCTGCTGCGGCCCCGGCGGGGCCTGTTCTCCCGCCGCCGCCTGGTGGAGACGGAGGAGCTCTATGCCCCGCCGGAGCCGGAACCGGAGGAGATCCCGGAGATCGACACCATCGGTCCGGAGCCGGAGCTGGCAGACGCGGCAGCGGACTACCGGGCGGAGGCAAAGCGGCGCAGGCGGCCCCTGCTGGCGGCAGCGCTGGCAGCGCTGCTGCCGGTGGTCCCCCTGGTGATCGAGGCCTACGGCTATGAGATCCAATATTGGTCCGACAGTGTCGCCGTCCAGAGCGGCGTGCTGCTGGCGTGCCTCGCGGTCGTGTCCATCCTGGCCCGGCAGGTATTCGCCAAGGCCTTCCGGCTGCTGGCGCGAAGGCGCTGCACCAGCGAGCTGCTGGCGGTGATCTCCGCGGTGGTGATGGCGGCGGACTGCGTGGCCCGCCTGCTGCTGCCGGACCGGAGCGCCGCCGCCTGCTACGCCCCGGTGGGGTGCTTCGCTCTGGTGTTCGCCATGTGGGGCGGCGCCCGGGAGAGCCGGGGGATGTGGGACACCTTCCGGATGGCCTCCACCGACGACGAGCCGCCCTATCTGGTGACGGAGACGGAGAAGGGCGCCTGCAAGCAGGCGGGCTCCGTCCCCGGCTTCTACACCACCGCCCTGCGGGAGGACACCGCCGCCATCTGGCAGACGGCCCTGATGCCGGTGGTGCTGGTGGCCTCCATCGTGTTCGCGGGGCTCAGCTCCCTGGGCCAGGGGCGGGGAGACGACTTCCTGCTGAACTGGTCCGCCATCCTGGGGGCGGGCACCACCTTCGCCCTGCCCCTGTGCTGGGGGATGCCCTTCTCCAAGCTGGCCGCCCACTTCCACAAGGCGGGGTGCGCCGTGGCCGGCTGGTGCGGCGCGGAGAGGATCAGCCGCCGGCGGGCCATGATCCTGACGGACGGGGACCTGTTCCCGCCGGGGACCATCCAGCTCAACGGCGTGAAGGTGTTCGGCGAGGACCTGTCAAAGGTCTACTCCTATGCCGCCTCCATGACCCGGGCCGCGGACTGCGGCCTCCAGCGGCTGTTCGACGGGCTGCTGCGCGGCGAGGGCGGCCATTACCAGAAGGTGGACGATTTCAGCTTCTATGAGGAGGGCGGCTACTCCGCCACCATCCGGGGAGAGTCGGTGCTGCTGGGCACCGCCTCCTTCATGCGGAAGATGGAGGTGCGCCTGCCCGCCGGCATCAACCTGCGGACCGGCATCTTCCTGGCCATGGACCGCCAGCTGGCCGCCGTGTTCGCCGTGAAGTACCAGCCCTCGGAAAATGTGGACTTCGCCCTGCGGATGATGCGCCGCAGCCGCATCACGCCCATCCTGGCGTCCCGGGATCCCAACATCACCCCGGCGCTGCTGAAGCGCAAGTTCCACAAGGGCGTGAAGGTGGAGTTCCCCAGCCTGACGGACCGGGTGGCCTACAGCGAAGCAGAGCTGGACCGGGGGATGCCCCGGGCCCTGCTGTTCCGGGAGGGCCTTCTGCCCTACGCGGAGGCGGTGGTGGGCAGCCGGCGGCTCTGCAAGGCCGTGCGGCGGGCCACGGCACTGTCGGTGCTGGGCAGCGCGGCCGGCACCCTGCTGGCCTTCTACCTGGTGTTCCAGGGGGCCTACAACCTGCTGACGCCCCTGGCCCTGCTGGTGTTCCTGCTGCTGTGGACATTGCCGGTGCTGATCCTGTCGGACTGGGCCGGCCGCTACTGACCCTCCGCCTGCGCGCTTTTGGGCGTCCCGCTCCCCGCTTGGACGGGGACCGGGACGCCCCTTTTGCCTGCAAATGCCTCGTCAATCCCCCCAGCCTTTTTCGTCCGAGCGGGGCGGCGGCTGTGCAGAAGAGCGAAAAATCCCCCGCCCGACCGTCCAGCGCTCGAAAACCATTGACAGTCAGGGGCGGACAATCGTATAATTCCCAGTAAGGAGCACAAAGGCGTACTCTTATGGTCGTCTTGCGCTCTTTTTTCATTTTCCGGCTGCCCTCCGCGGGAAGCCAGCCGGTCAAAATCAGCCTGATATGGAGGTTCGCGCCATGGGCAGATACACGAAAGAGGAGATTCTCCGCCTGGTCCGGGATGAGGACATTCAGTTCATCCGGATGCAGTTTACAGACATTTTCGGCCAGATGAAAAACGTGGCCATCACCGCGTCACAGATCGAAAAGGCCCTGGCGGGCCAGGTCATGATGGACGGCAGCTCCATCGAGGGATTCGTCCGCATCGAGGAGTCGGACCAGTACCTCTGGCCGGACCTGGACACCTTTGCCATCCTGCCCTGGCGGCCCCAGTACGGCAAGGTGGCCCGGCTGATCTGCGACGTCCACAACCCTGACGGCACCCCCTTCGTGGGGGATCCCCGGGGCGTTTTGAAACGGGTCCTGGCCCGGGCCGGGGAGCTGGGCTTCACCTTCAACGTGGGGCCGGAGCTGGAGTTCTTCCTGTTCCAGACCGATGACGACGGCAACCCCACCACGAAGACCAGCGACGAAGCGGGCTATTTCGACCTGGGCCCCCTGGACCACGGCGAGTCCACCCGGCGGGAGATCTGCCTCTGCCTGGAGGAGATGGGCTTTGAGATCGAGGCCAGCCACCACGAGGTGGCCGCCGGCCAGCACGAGATCGACTTCAAGTACACCGAGGCCCTCCAGGCCGCGGACAACATCATGACCTTCAAGCTGGCGGTGAAGACCCTGGCTCAGAAGAACGGCCTCCACGCCACCTTCATGCCCAAGCCCGTCCACGGCGCCGCCGGCAGCGGGATGCACGTGAACATGTCCCTGTTCCGGGACGGGCAGAACGCCTTTTTCGACGGAGCGGACCCCCGGGGGCTGTCTCCCCTGGCCTATCAGTTCATCGCGGGCCTGCTGGAGCACGTGCAGGGCTTCTGCGCCGTCACCAACCCGCTGGTGAACAGCTACAAGCGGCTGGTGCCCGGCTACGAGGCCCCCTGCCACCTGGCTTGGTCCACCGGCAACCGCTCCGCCCTGATCCGGATCCCCACGCCCCGGGGAGATGGCACCCGGGTGGAGCTGCGGAGCCCGGACCCCTCCTGTAACCCCTACCTGGCCTTTGCCGTGTGCCTGGCCGCCGGGCTGGACGGCATCCAGCGCCAGCTGACGCCGCCGGCGGAGAGCAACGAGAACCTCTACGCCATCGCCGCGGACCTGGAAGCCCAGGGGGTCCGGCGGCTGCCCGCCTCTCTGGAGGCGGCCATCCACGCCCTGGAGGCGGACCGCGTGGTCACCGCCGCCCTGGGCAGCCATGTGACGGAGCAGTACGTCACCGGCAAACTGCGGGAATGGGAGGAATACCGGACCCAGGTGACCCAGTGGGAGCTGGACCGGTACCTGGTCACCTGCTGAACAGACAGGTCTGTGAGAGGAGGGAGCGCATATGGAGCGGATCGTGGTGGCTTTTTCCCACGAGGAGGCCCAGCGCCGCATCCTGCGGCTGCTGGAATCCGCCGGCTGCTCTCCCGCCGCCTGCTGCTCCAGCGGAGGCGAGACCATCCGCACTGTCCGGAAGCTGGGCGGCGCCGTGGTGATCTGCGGCTTCAAATTCCGGGACATGACGGCCAGCGAGGTGGCCGCCAGTCTCCGTGCCACCGCCGTGCTGCTGGTGCTGGCCTCCGCCGCCCACCTGGACTTCTGCGAGGGGGAGAACCTGTTCAAGCTGCCCACCCCCGCCGCCCGGTCGGACTTCTTCGCTTCGCTGGACATGCTCTGCCGGCAGGAGGCCCGGCGCCCCCGCCGGTCCCCGCCCCAGCGGGATGAGGAGGAGGTCCGGCTGATCCGCCGGGCCAAAGAGCTGCTGATGGAGGTCAACCGCATGAGCGAGGCGGAGGCCCACCGCTTTCTGCAAAAGCGCAGCATGGACGCCGGGCTGAAGCTGGCGGAGACCGCCCGGCTGGTGCTGGAGCACTACGCCGGATAGGTCCGCCGGCGCCATGAGAACGTATCAAAAGGAATGGAGGTCTCCTGTTATGGAACCAAGCCAGAGACAAATACCGATCTATGATCCCCGGGTGGAACACGATGCCTGCGGCATCGGCGCCGTGGTGAATCTGAAGGGGGCGCCCTCCCACGCCACTGTGGACAGCGCCCTGAAAATCGTGGAGAAGCTGGAGCACCGGGCCGGCAAGGACGCCTCCGGCGAGACCGGAGACGGCGTGGGCCTGATGATCCAGGTGCCCCACAAGCTGATGGTGAAGGTGGCCGCCGCAGACGGCATCGACCTGGGCGGTCCCCGGGACTACGGCGTGGGGATGTTCTTCTTCCCCGCGGACAAGCTGAAGCGGGCCCAGGCCCAGAAGATGCTGGAGATCATCGCGGCCAAAGAGGGGCTGACCTTCCTGGGCTGGCGGGAGGTGCCCACCCACCCGGAGGTGCTGGGCCAGAAGGCCCTGGACTGCATGCCCTGCATCTGCCAGTGCTTTGTGGCCCGGCCCGCGGACTGCGCCCGGGGCCTGGACTTTGACCGGAAGCTGTATGTGGTCCGCCGGGAGTTTGAGCAGTCCAATGTCAACACCTACATCTGCTCCTTCTCCAGCCGGACCATCGTGTACAAGGGCATGTTCCTGGTGGGACAGCTGCGGAAGTTCTACGCCGACCTGACGGACAGCGACTGTGAAAGCGCCATCGCCCTGGTCCACTCCCGGTTCTCCACCAACACCACCCCCAGCTGGCAGCGGGCCCATCCCAACCGCTACATCCTCCACAACGGCGAGATCAACACCATCCGGGGCAATGTGGACCGGATGCTGGCCCGTGAGGAGACCATGCACTCCCCGGTGCTGGAGGCGGACATGGACAAGGTCCTGCCGGTGGTGGACCAGAGCGGGTCCGACTCCGCCATGCTGGACAACACCCTGGAGTTCCTGCTGATGAACGGCATCCCCCTGCCCCAGGCGGTGATGATGTGCATTCCCGAGCCCTGGGCCAACGACCGGAAGATGAGCCGGGAGAAGCGGGACTTCTACCACTACTACGCCACCATGATGGAGCCCTGGGACGGTCCGGCGGCCATCGTGTTCTCCGACGGGGACTCCGTGGGCGCGGTGCTGGACCGGAACGGCCTGCGGCCCTGCCGGTGGTACCTCACCACCGACGACCAGCTGATCCTCTCCTCCGAGGTGGGGGTACTGGACATCCCGCCGGAGCGGATCGTGAAGAAGTCCCGGCTCCAGCCGGGGCGGATGCTGCTGGCGGACCTGACCGCCGGCCGGCTGGTGGACGACGCGGAGGTCAAGGACCGGTATGCCCGCCAGCAGCCTTACGGCGAGTGGCTGGACGCCCATCTGGTCCACCTGCGGGACCTCAGCATCCCCAACCGGCAGGTGGAGCGGGCCTCCCAGGAGCGGCGGGACCGGCTGTACAAGGCCTTCGGCTACACCTATGAGGAGGTGAAGGACGCCATCCTCCCCATGGCCCGGGACGGGGCGGAGCCCACCTCCGCCATGGGCGTGGACACGCCGCTGGCGGTGCTGTCGGAAAAGCACCAGCCCCTGTTCAGCTACTTCAAGCAGCTCTTCGCCCAGGTGACCAACCCGCCCATGGACGCCATCCGGGAGGAGATCGTCACCGACACCACGGTGTATGTGGGCTCCGGCGGCAACCTGCTGGAGGAGAAGGCGGAGAACTGCACGGTGCTCCAGATCCACAACCCCATTCTCACCTCCGTGGACCTGATGAAGATTCGCTACATGGACCGGCCCGGCTTCCATGTGGAGACCATCTCCCTGCTGTACTACAAGGGCTCTCCCCTGGAGAACGCCCTGGACCGGCTGTTCGTCAACGTGGACCGGGCCTACAAGAACGGCGCCAACATCCTGATCCTCTCCGACCGGGGCGTGGATGAGAACCACGTGGCCATCCCCTCCCTGCTGGCGGTCAGTGCCCTGGAGCAGTATCTGGTGCGGACGAAAAAGCGCACCGCCGTCTCCATGATCCTGGAGAGCGCGGAGCCCCGGGACGTCCACCACTTCGCCACCCTCCTGGGCTACGGCGCCCAGGCCATCAACCCGTATCTGGCCCAGGAGTGCGTGGAGGAGCTGGTGACCCTGGGGATGCTGGACAAGGACCCCACCGCCGCGGTCAATGACTACAACAGCGCCATTCTCCACGGCATCGTGAAGATCGCCTCCAAGATGGGCATTTCCACCATCCAGTCCTACCAGTCCGCCCAGATCTTTGAGTGCATCGGCATCAACCGGGACGTGGTGGACAAGTACTTCACCAACACCGTCAGCCGGGTGGAGGGCATCGGCCTCACGGAGATCGAGGAGGGCGTGGAGTGGAACCACAACCAGGCCTTCGACCCCCTAGGCCTGGGCTACGACTCCACCCTGGACTCCACCGGCATCCACAAGCTGCGGTCCGGTCCCGACAAGGAGGACCACATGTACAACCCCCGGACCATCCTGCTGCTGCAGAAGGCCGTCCGGGAGAGCAGCTACGAGACCTTCAAGGAATACTCCGCCCTGGTGGATGAGCCCGCCAAGCCCCACACCCTGCGGGGCCTGCTGGACTTCCAGTTCGACCCCAACGGCGGCATCCCCATCGACGAGGTGGAGCCCGTGGCGTCCATCGTCCGCCGGTTCAAGACCGGCGCCATGAGCTACGGCTCCATCTCCCAGGAGGCCCACGAGTGCCTGGCCATCGCCATGAACCGCATCGGCGGCAAGTCCAACTCCGGCGAGGGCGGTGAGGACGCGGAGCGACTGCGGGACGAGCGGTGCTCCGCCATCAAGCAGGTGGCCTCCGGCCGGTTCGGCGTCACCAGCGCCTACCTGACCAGCGCTCAGGAGATCCAGATCAAGATGGCCCAGGGGGCCAAGCCCGGCGAGGGCGGCCATCTGCCCGGCAAAAAGGTCTACCCCTGGATCGCCAAGACCCGGTGCTCCACCCCCGGCGTGACGCTGATCTCCCCGCCGCCCCACCACGACATCTACTCCATCGAGGACCTGGCCCAGCTGATCTACGATCTGAAAAACGCCAACCGCCGCGCCCGCATCAGCGTGAAGCTGGTCAGCGAGGCGGGGGTGGGCACCATCGCCGCCGGCGTTGCCAAGGCCGGCGCCCAGGTGGTGCTGATCTCCGGCCATGACGGCGGCACCGGCGCCGCGCCCCGCAGCTCCATCCACGGGGCGGGCCTGCCCTGGGAGCTGGGCGTGGCGGAGGCCCACCAGGCCCTGATCGCCAACGGCCTGCGGAGCCATGTGGCCCTGGAGGCGGACGGCAAGCTGATGACCGGCCGGGACGTGGCCATCGCCTGCATGCTGGGGGCGGAGGAGTTCGGCTTTGCCACCGCGCCCCTGGTGGCCCTGGGCTGCTGCATGATGCGGGTGTGCAACCTGGACACCTGCCCGGCGGGCATCGCCACCCAGAACCCGGAGCTGCGCAGGCGCTTCTCCGGCAAGCCGGAGTACGTGGTGCACTTCATGGAATACGTGGCCCAGGAGCTGCGGGAGTATATGGCCCGGCTTGGCATCCGCACGGTGGATGAGCTGGTGGGCCGCAGCGACCTGCTGCGGGTCCGGGAGAAGCTCATCACCCACCGGGCGGAGACCCTGGACCTGCGGGGCCTGCTGGAAAATCCCTGGGGCGGCGCGCCCACCCACTTTGACCCCCGGGACGTCTACGACTTCCACCTGGAGCGGACGCTGGACGAGAGCGTGCTGCTCTCCAAGCTGGGCAAGACCCTGAAGGGCAAGCGGACCGGCCGGCTGGACCTGCAGGTCTCCTCCACAGACCGGGCCTTCGGCACGTTGTTCGGGTCCGAGATCACCCGGGCGTGCGGGGACTCCCTGCCGGACGACAGCTACGTCATCACCTGCCGCGGCGGCGGGGGCCAGTCCTTCGGTGCCTTCATCCCCAAGGGATTGACCCTGGAGCTGGAGGGCGACTGCAACGATGGGCTGGGCAAGGGCCTCTCCGGCGGCAAGCTGGTGCTCTACCCGCCCAAGGGCAGCACCTTCGATCCCGGTGAGAACATCATCGTGGGCAACGTGGCCCTGTACGGCGCCACCTCCGGCCAGGCGTTTATCAACGGCTGCGCCGGCGAGCGGTTCTGCGTCCGCAACTCCGGCGCCATCGCCGTGGTGGAGGGCGTGGGGGACCACGGCTGCGAGTACATGACCGGCGGCCGGTGCGTCATCCTGGGCCCCACGGGGAAGAACTTCGCGGCCGGGATGTCCGGCGGCATCGCCTATGTGCTGGACGAAAAGCACGATCTCTATATGCGCCTCAACAAGGACCAGGTGATGACGGACACCCTGACGGAGCCCCACGACATCGCCGAGCTCCGGTCCCTCATCGAGGCCCATGTGGCCGCCACCGGCTCCCCCAGGGGCAAGAAGATCCTGGCGGCCTTCCACTCCTACATCCCCTGCTTCAAGAAGGTCATGCCCCGGGACTATGACCGGATGCTCCGGTCCATCGCCCAGTACGAGGAGAAGGGCATGACCCGGGAGCAGGCGGAGATCGAGGCGTTCTACGCCAATACCAGAGCTTGAGAGGAGGCTGGACGACATGGGAAAACCCACTGGCTTTTTGGAATATACCCGCCGGGAGGATACCAGTCGGGACCCGGCGGAACGGGTCCATGACTGGGAGGAGTTCCACCTCCCCCTGCCGGAGGAGCTCCGGCGCCAGCAGGGGGCCCGCTGCATGAACTGCGGCGTCCCCTTCTGCCAGACGGGGATGGTGTACGAGGGCAGGGCCTTCGGCTGCCCCCTGCACAACCTGATCCCGGAGTGGAACGACATGATCCTCTCCGGCAACTGGGGCCACGCCCTCAGCCGCCTGACCAAGGCCAACAACTTTCCGGAGTTCACCGGTCGGGTGTGCCCCGCTCCCTGCGAGCATGCCTGCATCTGCGGCATCTACGGGGACGCCATCACCATCCGTGACAACGAGCTGAGCATCATTGAGGAGGCCTTCGCCGTGGGCCGCATCCGGCCCCGCCGCCCGCCCCAGTGGTCCGGGAAGAAGGTCTGCGTGGTGGGCTCCGGCCCGGCGGGCCTGGCGGCCGCAGACCAGCTGAACCACCGGGGCCACCTGGTGACGGTGGTGGAGCGGTCGGAGAAGCCCGGCGGCCTGCTGATGTACGGCATCCCCAACATGAAGCTGCCCAAGGACGTGGTCCAGCGGCGGATCGACCTGATGACCGACGAGGGCGTCACCTTCGTCTGCGGGCTGGACGCGTCCGACGGAGCCACCGCCAAGCGGCTGCTGCGGGAGTACGACGCCGTGCTGCTGTGCTGCGGCGCCGGGGAGCCCCGGCCCCTGGGGCTGGACACCCAGGGCGTCACCGGCGTATGCTACGGCACGGAGTTTCTGAAGTCCGCCGTGGAGCGGGCACAGCTCGGCAAGGAGAAGGCTGCGGTCCCCTCCGCCGCCGGCCTGGATGTGGTGATCATCGGCACCGGCGACACCGCCAGCGACTGTGTGGCCACGGCCCTGCGGCAGGGCTGCCGGTCCGTGACCCAGCTGGTGCGCCGCCCCCAGGCGGTCTATCTGGACGCCCAGGGCCGTCTGCCGGCGGACTACGCCCACCAGGAGGCTCAGGCTGTCACTGGCCGGGATCCCCGCCGGTTCGGTGTCCAGGTGAAGAGCCTGGTCACCGGGGAGAACGGTGCCCTGGCCGGCGTGGTCACCACGGATGGGGACACCCTGCCCTGCCAGCTGCTGATCGGCGCCACCGGATTCGCCGGGTGTGAGCCGGGCGTGTGCGAGGCCTTCGGCGTGACGGCGGACAGGACGGTCCGCACAGCGCCGGGAGGCTACGCCACCAACGTGGAGAAGGTATTCGCCGCCGGCGATATGCGCCGGGGCCAGTCCCTGGTGGTGTGGGCCATCGCCGAGGGCCGCTCCGCCGCGGCGGAGGTGGACCAGTATCTGATGGGCTACACCAACCTGGCCCGCAGCGTCTGAGGACGCATCGAGAGAACAAAACAGCGAGGCCGCCCGGCGGGCGGCCTCGCTTTCGTCTCAGGTCCGGTTTTCAACGATGTGGACGTTCAGGTGCTCATAGGTCATCTCCACGCCGTACTCCCGGAACGCCTCCCGCAGGTGCTCTCCCAATGCAAGGTAGGCGCCCCACCAGTTTTCCGGCGTGGCCCAGCAGTAGACGGTATACTCGATGGAGCTCTCCTTGTAGGCGGTGAGGTAGACGGCGGGTGCCGGGTCCTCCAGGAGGTTCTCCGTCATCTCCAGGGCCCGGCGGCAGGCGGCCTTCACCGTCTCCGTGGGCGCGTCGTAGGAGGCCGTCACTCTCTGCACCACCCGGCGCTTCCCCAGCACAGTGTAGTTGGTCATCTGAGAGGAGGCCAGCTCCTTGTTGGGCAGCATCACCAGGTGTCCGTCCGGCGTCACCAGCTTGGTGTGGTTCAGGCTGATCTCCTGGACCGTGCCGGCCACACCGCCCACCTCCACATAGTCCCCGATGGAGAAGGGATGGGAGGAGAGGATCACCAGCCCGCCGGCCACGTTGCCCAGGATGTCCTCCGCCGCCAGGGTCACCCCCAGGGAGCCCACCGACAGCAGCGCCACCAGGGAGGTCATGGGGATGTTCAGGCTCTCCGCCACGATCAGCACGGTGATGATGTAGAGCAGCAGCCGGATGCCGGCCAAGGCGTATTTTTGGATGCGCTCGTCCAGCTTGGTCTGGGCCAGCAGCCGCCGCAGCAGCTTGCTCAGCAGGTGGACGACCACCAGGCAGATCAGCAGGATGGCCACGGCGGAGAGCACCGTGCTCAGGGAGAACTTGGCCAGGGTGTCCGTGACCATGGAGGTGAGGTCCGGCATCTGCGCCGCCTCCTTTTCGTAATGTAATTAGGATAGCACCAGCATATCGGAAATCGCCGGAAATGTCAACGCCGCCCCGCGCGATCTCAGCGTCTTTCCATTTCGGCCGCCAGCGCCGTCTGGCAGCGGGGCAGGATCTCCTTCTGGAAGGTGTACAGGGTCTCCGCCGCAATGGTGCGCGCCACCGCCGCCAGGATCCGGTCGGTCTCCGCGGCATACACCCGGGTCGGCCCGTCCGGCAGCGGCGCGGTGATCTGGAGGGGATTCGCCTCTCTCCGGCGCAGCAGGGCCGTCTTCTCATCCATGCCGGGCTGGAGGTGGGCGCCGCCCTCCTGGTTCGCCAGCAGGCACACCACGCCCTTGCGGGTCAAAAACCGCTCCCGGTCGATCAGGACCACGTCGATCCCGTCCCACCAGGTCTTGAAGGCCCTCCGGACATACCGCTTCCCGGGCTCCGGGAGCAGGGGCTCCACGGTCAGGACCGGCGGCACCTCCGGCTGGTGGACCATCTGATACTGTACCAGCGGAGAGCGGACGAAGTCCGTCTTGCCCTTGTTGACCATCTCGCCCCGGACCGTGCTGAGGCTGAGAAAATCCGGGCAGCTGAACGCGAACCTCCGGGAGACCTGCCTCAGAAGGGATTCCGACTGCGTTGTCTGGTGGAGCAGCACCCGGAGCTTGACGGCGATCTGAACGCCGTATATCCCATTGCCCGCGTCGTACTGTTTACATGCATCCCACAGCAATTTCAGCTGCTTACACAGGTCGTCCAGCAGCTCCTCCGGGGTCCTGTCTACTTGATGTTCCCATTTCTTTTTGCCCATATGTCACGATTCCTTTCGTAAATATTGGCCCTTTTCCATTTCTATTTCCCTCAAAGGGTTCTCTCTTCGCAATAGCGCAGGTAGCGCCGCCGCACCGCCGTGCAGACCGCCTCATACCGTGTCTGGACCTCCCGCCTGGTCAGCTGGAGCTCCCGGGCGATATCCCGGAAGGTCAGCTTCTCCAAAGCCCGGGCCTCCAGGATCCGCCATCCCGTCTCGGAGATGTCGGAGATGGCCCGCCACAGGCAGGCGTCCCGCTCCAGCCGCAGGAGGAGCCACAGGGGATCCCAGTCCATGAACCTGCCGGTGGACCGCTCATAGAGCTGCCGCCGGTACCGCATCCCCGTCAGGATCTGGCGGCAGCGGGTGCGGGTGATGTTCTTGCTGTATCCGCCCACCCAGCCGGAGAAGCGGCTGCGTCCCTGGTATCGCTCCAGCTGCTCATAGCAGCGGGCAAACGCCTCGTCCGCGATCTCCCGGTACTCCTCCGGGTCCAGCAGATGGCCGAAGTCTGTGTATGCCGCGCACTGGCGCACGGTCTCATAGGCATCCTCGTAAAGTGCCTTCCACAGCGCTTGGTCGCCGCTGTCCAAAAACGCCTGGACCTGCTGGTAGTCCTCTTCCCGCCGGCTGGTCCTCCGCGGCGAGGGCTGCCGGATCTTTCCGTACTTCATCAAATTCACCTTCTTTCTGTCTTTCACAGTGGAGGCTCCGCGGATGGCTGTCAAGCCAGAAAAATTTTTTCGCCTCCCTGCAATAAAACAACCAGCACCCCCGTTATATGGACAGAAAGAACGGACTGGGCACACGCCCGGAACATCGAGCAGGAGGTATCATCCATGAAACATCTGTCTGTGAAAAAACTGGTCGGGATCATCGTCGGCGCCGTGGTGGTGCTGGCCGTCATCGCCCTGGCGGCCATCTTCGCCCTGCGGGTGGACGGCACCGAGGCCCGGCAGATCGCCCTGGACACCGCAGGAGGCGGAGAGGTCATCTCCCAGGAGGTCAGCAGCGAGGGCCTCTGGAACGAGTACAGCTACAAGATCGTCAACGGCGACACCTGGTATGACATCGAGGTCAGCGGCTTCGGCAATGTCACGGAGATGGAGAGCGGCACCGGCCAGTATCCCCGGGACTGACCCGCGGCCCTTGCGCCGGCCAGTCTCTTCCTGTATAATGGCAGGACAGACCGCGGCCCGGAGCCGCCAGTACAGGAGGAACTGCTCTATGACGGAAAAAGAGAAGATGCTACGGGGGATGCTTTTCACGCCCTCCCATGACAAGGAGCTGCTGGCGGATCTGGCCACCTGTAAGGCCCTGTGCCGGCAGTTCAATGCGCTGGCCTATCAGGCGGAGGACATCGAGTCCGCCCAGGCACTGCTGCGCCGCCTGCTGGGCGCCGCCGGGGAGGGGCTGCGGATCGAGCCCCCCTTCTGGTGCGACTACGGCTGGAACATCACCGTGGGCCGGAACTTCTACATGAACCACGGCGGCGTCATCCTGGACGCCGGCGGCGTGACCTTTGGGGACGATGTGTTCATCGGGCCCCAGTGCGGCTTCCACACCTCCGGCCACCCTCTGGCGGCGGAGGAGCGGAACCGCGGCCTGGAATACGCCCGCCCCATCCGGGTGGGCAGCAACGTCTGGATCGGCGCCGGCGTCCAGGTGATGCCCGGCGTCACCATCGGGGACGGGGCCGTCATCGCCGGCGGCAGCGTGGTGACGCGGGACATCCCCGCCGGGGTGCTGGCTGCGGGCGTCCCCTGCCGTCCCATCCGCCCCATCACCGAGGGGGACCGGATGCTCCCCTGACCCGTTCCGGGACAGCGGCCGCTGCCCCGGAAATTTTCTGTCCGGGGTTGGAAACTGCTGTGGGATGTGCTATCATAGGGGCGCGGCCGGTAAAATTTTTTTGGCCGCGATGCAATAAAACGCGCCTCTGGCGCGTTGTCTGTGTGAACAGGAGGAAGCCCCATGATATTCTGCATGACCGTGGCGGAGCCGGACCCGGGCGCGGACGCCGCCCTGGAGGCGTGCATCGCCCGCATCGCCGGAGGGGACAAGGACGCCCTGGCCGATCTGTACGGCCGCACACGCCCCGCGATCTACGGGTTTGCCCTGTCCATCGTGAAAAACGCCCATGACGCGGAGGACATCCTCCAGGACGCCTATTTACAGGTGTGGAACGCCGCCCCGGGCTACCGTGCCCAGGGCAAGCCCATGGCCTGGCTGCTGACCATCACCCGGAACCTGGCCATCAGCCGCCTGCGGGAGCACGGGCGGACGGAGCCCCTGGCCCAGGAGGACTGGCAGGACCGCATCGCCGACAATCCCGCCGTCACCCACGAGGACCGTCTGATGCTGCAGGCCATGCTCTCCGCCCTCGGCGACCAGGAGCGGCAGATCGTCACCCTCCACGCCCTGACGGGCCTGCGGCACCGGGAGATCGCCGCCCTGCTGGGCCTGCCGCTTCCCACTGTTCTCTCCAAATACAGCCGGGCTTTGAAAAAGCTCCAACTCGCATGGAAGGAGGCAGACTGACTTGGACGAACGCGAATTGGAACAGCGCCTGCGGACCGCCGTGGAACACGCCGCGCCGGACCCGCTGGACCGCATTCTGGCTTCCTGCGGCCCCCAGCGGGCCGAGGTCATCCCCTTCTCTCCCCCCAGGAAGAAGCGCCGCTGGGCGCCCCTGGCAGCGGTCGCCGCCCTGGCCCTGGTCATCTGCGGCGGTGCATTCGGCATTACCAGCTGGCGGGGTGCCAACACCGTGGACTCCGTGGTGATGCTGGATGTGAACCCCAGTTTGTCCATGGAGGTCAGCGCTCAGGAGCGGGTGCTCTCCGTCACCCCCTTCAACCAGGACGCGGAGACCATCCTGGGCGACATGGACCTGACGGGCACGGACCTGGACGTGGCAGTGAACGCCCTCATCGGCTCCATGCTCCAGAACGGCTACCTCAGCGACCTGCAGAACGCCATCCTGGTGTCTGTGGAGAACCAGGACGCCGCCAAGTCCGCCCAGCTCCAGCAGCACCTGACGGACACCATCAACAGCGTCTTCCAGGGCGGCTCCCTGGACGGGGCCGTCCTCAGCCAGACGGTGACGGAGAGCGCGGACCTGAACGCCCTAGCCCAGCAGTACGGCATCTCCGTGGGCAAGGCAGCCCTGATCCAGGAGGTCATCGCCCAGGACAGCACCCTGACCTTTGAAGCCCTGGCCCCCCTTTCCGTGAATGAGATCGCCCTCATCTCCGAGTCCCGGCACCTGGCCTCCCAGTCCGTCACCCAGACGGGCAGCGCCAGCACCAAGGCCTACATCACGGCGGAGGAGGCCAAGAACGCCGCCCTGACCCACGCCGGGGTCAGCGAGAGCAGCGTGGCCCAGATGGAGATCGAGTTCGACAGCGAGGACGGCCTGATGGTCTACGAGGTGGAGTTCTACGCCGGCGGCGCGGAGTACGACTACGACATCAACGCCCGCACCGGCGAGGTGGTGAAGTTCTCCCGGGAGGGCGGCTCCGGCAGCGCAACCGGCGGCGGGGCCACCTCCTCCGGCAGCTCCGGCACCTACATCGGCGAGGCAGCGGCCACCGCCGCCGCGCTGGCGGACGCCGGGATCAGCGAGGGGGACACCACCTATCTCCGCTGCTGGGTGGAGCATGACGACGGCCGGGCGGAGTGCTACGAGGTGGAGTTCCTGGCGGGCTCCACGGAATACCAATACGAGATCGACCTGTACACCGGTGCCATCCTCCAGAGCGAGCGGGAGACTCGCGGCGCCTCCGGCGGAAATACCTCCAGCGGAAGCGCCTCCGGCTCCTCCAGCATGATCGGTGAGGCGGCGGCCAGGTCCGCCGCGCTGGCCCACGCCGGGGTCAGTGAGAGCAGCGCCTCCCGCATCCAGGTGGAGCTGGACCGGGACGACGGCCAGACCCTGTACGAGGTGGAGTTCCACGTGGGCCGGACGGAGTACAGCTACGAGATCGACGCCTATACGGGAGCTATCCTCAAGGCGGAGCAGGAGATCGACGACTGACCGCGTGATCACAGCACAGAGCGGCTGGCCAGATGGCCAGCCGCTCTTTTCTGCCGTTTCCCAAAGGGAAAAGCCGCCGGACCCCCGACGGCTTTCGTTTCTTCCCGGTCAGGCCCCCTCCGGTTCCCCAGGAGCGGAGGTCCCCTCCTGATCGGACGGCCGCTCCTCTTCCTGGACGACCTCCTCCAGTGCCTGCTGGAGATAGTCCTGCTCCGCCGTCTTTTTGCTGGGCACGAAGCTCTGGGCCGCGCTCTTTTTCCGGCCCTTGCTCTTTACATAAAAGAAGCCGGTGACGGAGAACACCACCGCGCCGATGAAGTTCACGAACAGGTCCTTCATGGTGTCGATGATGCCGATGTCCAGATAGCCCCCCAGGCCCAGGCTCTCCCCATTGATGATCACGTCCTGGATATCCGGAATGGTCACCACCTTGTTGGACAGGGTGGGGTCCAGGGTCACGGTGTGGATGGCGTGGACGATGGTGTCCTTCTGCATATCCGTGCCGAGGAAAAAGTCCATGCCGAACTCGAAGAACTCCCACAGCACGCCGATAGTCATGGAGAAGCAAAAGGCCACCATGGCCAGGAATGCCGGAGACAGGCGGAACGTGACCCGCTCGTCCTCATTCAGCAGCATCACCATGGAGAAGCCAACCGCCGCGGCCAGGAAGCCGTTGATGGTGTGGAGCATGGTGTCCCACCCGGGGATCACCACGTAGAAAGCGTTGACCTCGCCCAGGATCTCCGCCGCGAAGATGAAGCAGAAGATGGTGATCTCCAAAGGCGGCGGCAGCTCGATCCGCAGCTTCACCTGGATCCAGCTGGGCACATACAGCAGCAGCAACGCCAGAATGCAGAAAAACGCGCCCGCGTAGTTGGCCAGCATCAGCTGGCGCACCAGCACCACGATCACCAGCAGCCGCAGGATGAGAAAGACGATAAAGGAGCTTCTGTGCTCCCGCAGCTCCTTTGCCATAGCCTCCTGGAACGCCTTTTTATACTGTCTCTTCTCTTTTTTCGTTCGCTTCAACAGGGTTCCTCCTTCAACTGATCGGGCTCCTCAAAAATCACCAGAGCGCCCTCCTGCTCCGCCAGGATGATATCGGCCCAGGAGCGGAGCGTCCAATAGGCCATTCTGACCCCGGATCTGCGGCACAGCCGCACTGCCAGCCGCTCTTGATCGCCGAAGCGGTAGGCCACAAAGTCCGGCCGGGTGAACACATTGTAAAGCAGGTTCGTCAGCGCCAGCCGGTTCCAGAGCCCCTGGCCCGAGGGCCGGCGGTGGAAATTCTGGGACAGCTGGCCCCGCAGCACCGACCGCTTGTGACGGCGCAGCCACAGCAGCGGCCGGGGGTCGAAGCTCTCCACGCAGTAGTCTATGGAGAAGCGGTCCAGGCATTCCACTGTCCTGCGGGCCAGCTCGGCGGCGCTGCGCCAGTCGGTCTTCAACTCCACGATCAGGGGTGCCCGCCCGGCAAACAGCGGCGCCACCTCCTCCAGAAAGGGGATACGCTCCTCCGTGCCCTCCAGCCGCAGCGCAGACAGGGCCGCAGCCGTCAGCTCCGCTGCCCTGCCGGAGACGCCGCACACCCGGTCCAGCGTGGCATCGTGGATCACCGCCAGGCGGCCGTCCTTTGTCAGACGTACGTCCAGCTCCGCGCCGTATCCCGCCTCCGCCGCCCGGCGGAAGGCCGCCAGGGAATTCTCCGGCACGCCGCAGCCGTGAAGCCCCCGGTGGGCATACCGGAAGCCGTCCAGCCTCTCCCAGCCGGGGCCGTCCCTCCGGCCGTGGAGCACAGCCCAGGCCAGTCCATACCCCAGAGCCACCAGCAGGGCCACCCCAACGGCTGCCCCCGCCAGGACCAACAGCATTTCAAACATGGGTACCTCCGTCCCTCAGATGCCGCATGGCGGAGCGGCGTTCTTCAAAAAGGTCAACCTCTCCGCCAGTTTTTCCGAATAGAATTAGAATACCACAAAGCCGGCCCGCTGACAAGCGGGCCGGCTTCAGGAATTTCCCGGGCGTCTCCGGGGGGATGGCTGCGGCGGCAGGGGTTATTGGGCCGCTTCCTTGTTCCTGCTGAGCCGGATGCACTCCAGGATATAGGTCACCTCCAGCACCGCCCACACCAGCAGGACTGCGGCCAGGGGCATCAGGCCGATGGGAAATACATAGCTGAGGAGCAGCAGCGCCAGCCAGAGGAATGGGCAAAACCGGTTCACCGCCCGGAAGGCCCGGTAGGACGCCCGGCCGATCTGGGCCCGCTCCGCCTCGTCACATACCTCGTACCACTTCTCCTGGAACTTGCTGTCATAGGCGCTGACCTGCTTCTCCGGATTCATCCTCCGTGTCAGATCCACCGTTTTCTGCTGGGCCAGGACCACCAGGGCGCAGGAGACCAGCATCTCCGCCACAGTCACCGCCGCCGTGGCCACGCCCTCTGTATACAGGACCCCCATCCCCAAAAACAGGAAGTCCAGGATCATGGCAAGGGAGGAACACAGCAGCACGATATTCAGCCGCTGGTCCGCCTGGTCCGGGGCGGTCTCATCCTCCCCGTCCCAGCTGTCGCAGAGCTTTTTCGCAGCCCGATACTGCCCCAGGCATACACCCAGCAGAATGGCGGAGGTCACCGGGATCCCCCAGGGGGCGACGGCTCCCAGCGCGGCGGGGAGACGGACGGACACCCACTCCTCGGCGTTCAGCCCTCCCAGGATGCCGCTGGCAAGGCCGGCGCAGAAGCCCACCAGGGCGCCGATGCCGACCCACAGCAGGAATTTCGGAAGGGCCCTCCGATTCAGGTTCTTGTTAGTTGTGTTCATGGTGTTCCTCCTCCTGATAGGTAAAAATGTCCTCCACGGTCACACCGCAGATCCTGGCCAGCTTCAGCGCCAGCGTCACCGAGGGGGAGTAGTCCCCCCGCTCGATCTGGCTGATGGTCTGGCGGGAGACGCCCGCCAGGGCGCCCATCTCCTGCTGGTTGACCCCCAGCCGGGCCCGGTGCTCCTTCAGCCGGTTGTACAGCGGCATTCCTCTCAGCTCCTCTCCCGGTTTTGACAATGATCCAAGTCAAATTGACAACTATCTTTGTCATATAGTATAGCATTGACAAGGATCCTTGTCAATAGGAGATTTTGATTTTTGCAAAAAATCAGCCGGCCGCCCGATTCGGGCAGCCGGCCTTGGGATGTGCCGGTGAGATGCGCTATCTGCGCCTGGGGGGCGCGGGCGGCGGGTCCCGCCACTTCTCCACAGGGACCGCCTTTTTCTCCAGCCGCCCTTTCACATAGCTGCGGAACAGGGCGTAAACCACTGAGCACAGGGGAATGAAGAACAGCATCCCCGTGATACCCATCAGGCTGCCGCCAAGGGTCACGGCGGCCAGCACCCAGATGGAGGGAAGGCCCACGGAGGAGCCCACCACATGGGGATAGATCAGGTTCCCCTCGATCTGCTGCAGCACCAGGAACAGCACGATGAACCACAGCGCCTTCCAGGGGTCGTCGATGGCGATGAGCAGGGCCCCCACGGCGCAGCCGATGAAGGCGCCCACGATGGGGATCAGGGCTGTCAGAGCGATGAGGACGCCCACCAGCAATGCGTAAGGCATCCGGAAGATGGTCATGGCCGCCACGAACAGCGTCCCCAGGATGCAGGCCTCCAGGCACTGGCCGGAGAGGAAGCTGGAGAACGTCCGGCTGGCCAGCCGCAGGATATCCAGGGTCCGGTCCGCCTGCCCCAGAGGCAGCAGGCCGTAGATCACCTGACGGCCCTGGCGGCTGAGCTTTTCCTTCTGCAGCAGGATGTAAAATGAGAAGATCAGGCCGATGACAAAGGTGCTGACGCCGCTGACCACCCCGCCGATGAATCCGCTCCCGGAGGAGACGAGGCCGGTGCCCAGGGCCTGGGCGTACTCCAGGACCTTGCGGGAGAGACTCTCCCAGTTGATGTTCACACCCGCCAGCCACTCCTGGATAATGGGCAGGTATTCCGCAAGGGATTCCGAAAGGCCGTTCAGCTGCTTCTGCAGCCGATCGAAGGCGGCGGGGATCTCCCGGATGATGGACATCACCGCGTCCGCGATGCCGGGCCCGATGACCAGGGAGGCCAGAGCCAGCACCCCCAGCACTGCCAGCAGTGTCAGCACCAGGGCCAGGGGGCGGCGGAGCCTCGCGCCCCTGCGGCTGTTTTTCAACAGATGCCGTTCAATGGCACGCATGGGCACGTTCAGGATGAACGCCAGCGCCCCGCCCAGCAGGAAGGGAGCCAGGATCCCCAGCAGCGCCCGCACCGCGCCCCAGACCACGTCCAGGTTCTGCAGGGCGCAGTAAAACGCCACACCGCCGCACACCACCAGCAGCAGGCCCTTGATATTTTGCTTGTTCCATTCCATGAATGGCAAACTCTCTTTCCGGCCCGTGGGCCTGTCTCAGCGGGTCTCCCGCTCGTTCCGATAGTGGGCTGCGGCCTCCAGATACTCCTCCATAGCCTCCCGGTTGCCTGCGATTTCCTCCGGTGTCAGGGGGCGGACCACCTTAGCGGGGCTGCCCAGGATCATGGATCCGTCCGGCGCATCCATCTTGCCGGTGACCAGGGCCCCGGCGCCCACGATGCAGTCGCTGCCGATCTTCGCCCCGTTGAGGACGGTGGCCCCCATGCCGATGAGGGTGTTGTCCCCCACCGTGCAGCCGTGGACGATGGCCCCGTGGCCGATGGTGCAGCCCTTGCCCACCACCGTCTCCTCATGGAGGATGGCCCCGTCCTGGATGTTGGTGTCCTCGCCGATGGTGATGGGGCCCATGTCGCCCCGGAGGACAGCGCCGTACCAGATGCTGACGCCCTTGGCCAGCCGCACATCGCCGGTGACAAAGGCGCCCTCGGTGATAAGCGCGTTCTTGTCGGTCTTTCTCAGTTCATAGATCATGGTCATTTCCTCCTATGTGCCGCTTGAGATAAGAGATAAAAGGGAAAAGGTAAAAACTATGGTGTCCGGCTCCGCCGGACGGATCAGATCATCTTCTATCTTTTATCTCTTCACTTTTATCTGCTCAGATCCCTTCCGCGAAATTGCCGTTCACGAACACCGGGATCTCCCGCCCGTCGTGGGTGGTGCCCACGATGTTCAGGTCCGCTGTGCCCACCATGAAGTCCACATGGGTGATGGAGTCGTTGAGCCCCCGGGCTTTCAGTTCGTCCTTGCTCATCTCCTGGCCGCCTTTCAGGCAGGGATACGCCTCGCCGAAGGCGATGTGGCAGGCGGCGTTCTCGTCGAACAGCGTGTTGTAGAACAGGATCTTCTGGTTGGAGATGGGGCTGTCGTAGGGCACCAGGGCCACCTCGCCGAAGTAGCTGGCTCCCTCGTCCACGGTGACGGCGGCCTTGAGGGCCTCCTCCCCCTGCTCCGCGTGGACCTCCACGATCTTCCCCTCCTTCACCACGAAGTGGAACCTGTCGATGATGGTGCCGTTGTGGGACAGGGGCAGGGCGGAGTACACCACGCCGTTGACGCCGGTCTTCAGGGGGGAGGTAAACACCTCCTCCGTGGGGATGTTGGCGATATACGTCTGACCGGCGAGGGTCACGTCGTTGCCCGCCTCCCAGATGTGGCCCTCCGGCAGCTCCACCGTCAGGTCCGTGCCCAGGGAGTTGGTGTAGCGGAGGGACTTGAAGTTCAGCTGGTTCAGCTTCTCCACCCGGTGGGCCAGGGTCTCGATGTGCTGGTGCCACTGGTCCACGCACCTGCCGTCGCCGGAGATGCGGACCGCCCGGAAGATGGCCTCCCACAGCTTTTCCATCGCCTCATCCTCCGGCAGGTCCGGGAACACCTTCCTGGCCCAGCTGGGGATGGGGATGGAGGCGATGCACCAAGGGAACCCGCCGCACATCTGGAGGCGGTCAAAGTCCTTCAGCGCCCGTCCGCTGGCCTGCTGGGCCCGGACGATGCGGCTGTGATCCACGCCCTTGAGATTCTCCGGGTCACTGGCGGAGATGGCCAGATACGCCGCCCCCTCCAGGGCATAGTCGTTGTAGAAGTGCCGCCGCCACAACGGCACGGTGTCGAACACGTCGTCCGCGGCGTGGAGGTACTTCATGCGGCCCAGCTCGTCGTCGCTCCAGTTCATCACCACTTCCCGGCAGCCGGCCTCGTAGGCCTCCGCCGCGCAGAGCCGGGCGAAGAAGGCGCACTCCACCGGAGAGGAGATCACCAGCGTCTGTCCCCTCTGGACGTTCAGGCCCACCCGCACCAGCAGCTGGGCGTATTCTTTCAGCTTTTCTTCCATGGATCCCATTCGATCCCGTCCTTTCCAACTTTTTTCTCACCTGGGATTCATTGTAGAGCATCTGCGGCTCAAAGTAAAGCGGCGGCCGCCGGGATTCAAAAATCGTTTACGATTCCCCCGCCCGGTCCTTCCGCAGGGAGATCAGCGTGGCGTTGAACTCCGCCCCCATGATGAGGGTGACAGCGGTCATATACAGCCAGATCAGCAGGGCGATGGCCGTGCCGATGGAGCCGTACAGCAGGGAGTAGTCTGCGAAGTTCTGCACATAGGAGGCGTACAGCCAGTTCAGTGCCAGCCAGGCCGCCAGGGCCGTGATGGTGCCTGGCCAGATGTTCCGCCAGGGCTGACGGCCGTCCTGAGACAGGGCGTACAGGAAAAACAGTGCAAAGTAGCCCGCCACCGCCGCCACCGGGAATCGGAGGTTCGCCCACAGCGCCGCCCAAAACCGGGGCAGTCCAAAGTGATCCACTGCATAGAGCAGCAGCCGGTCCCCCACGCTCATCAGCGTCAGGGTCAGGGCGATGGTGGCGATCAGCACCGCGGTGTACAGCAGCGTTTTCACCAGCTGGGACAGGGCTCCCCGGGGCGGGCCCAGATGATAGGCGATGCGTACGGAGCGCATCAGTGTGTTGGTGGCCCGCATGGGAAAATACAGAGAGAAAAACAGTCCGAACAGCAGTAGCTTCACGCTGGGGTTCCTTCCCACATAGGTGAGGTAGACCCCGATGAAGGACACCACCTCCCGGGGCAGGAAATTTTCCAGCGCCTCCAGGATCGCGTCCACGTTCAGCTGCAGCAGGCCAAGCAGTGAGCTGATGAAGATCAGCAGAGGGAAGATCATGAACAGCAGATAGAAGGCCAGGGCCGCTCCCTGCATCCCCACGTTGTGCCGCAGATACCGCTGCACCAGCAGATAGATCCCCCGCAGAAAGCGGTTTTTCGGCAGCTCCATCCAGTCGCGTCTCCTCATGCAGTCCCCTCCCCTCCGGGCGCGGCGTCTCTTAGTATGCACAGTTTACCACTGCTTCGTGCGCTGGCAGTGCAAAATCCTGTCGGAGCACTATTCCCAGGTCTGCCACACCTCCGGGCAGTAGCCCACCGTGGCCTCCTTCCCGTTGCGGACGATGGGGCTCACGAACAGCTCCGGATGCTCCAGCAATTTCTCCTCCCGGGCCTCCGGAGTGATGTAGGCCATGTACAGGTCCTCATAGGCCCGGCATTTCGTGTTCACCAGGGCGTCAAAGCCCACTTTCTGCTTGACGGACTGGTACTCCCGGGGGGATAATCCCTTTGAGGGCAGGTCGATATACTGATACTTGATGCGGCGCTCCTTGAACCACCGCTCCGCCTTCTTGGAGTCGAAGGACTTGGAGGAACCAAAGATCTGAATATTCATTGCTGCGCTCCTGTCTCAAAAAATCAATATCTGATATGGAATGGAGGGTCCCGTATGACGGACAAGGTCAAACATCTGAAGGAGCTGGTGGAAGGCTCTGACAACATCGTGTTTTTCGGGGGCGCCGGCGTTTCCACGGAATCCGGCATCCCGGACTTCCGCAGCACCGGCGGCCTGTACCACCAGGAATGGAAATATCCGCCTGAAGTGATTTTAAGCCATACGTTTTACGAAAGCAACCCCGAAGAATTTTTCCGATTCTACCGGACCAAAATGCTGGCGCCGGACGCCAAGCCCAACGATGCCCACAAAAAGCTTGCGGAGTGGGAGGCGACGGGCAAGCTGAAGGCCGTCATCACTCAGAACATCGACGGGCTCCACCAGGCCGCCGGCAGCCGGAGGGTGCTGGAGCTCCATGGCAGCGTCCATCGGAATCACTGTGAAAAATGCGGCAAATTTTACGGTCCGGACCATATCCTCCATACAGAGGGGGTGCCCCGGTGCAGCTGCGGCGGTATCATCAAGCCGGACGTGGTGCTCTACGAGGAGGGCCTGGACCAGAGGACTTTGGAGGAATCCGTCCGCTGCCTCGCGGCGGCGGACCTGCTGATCATCGGCGGCACCTCCCTGAACGTCTACCCAGCTGCGGGACTGATCCGCTATTTTGGCGGCCGCCACCTGGTGCTGATCAACAAGTCTCCGGTGGCCCAGGACCTGGCGGCGGACCTGGTCATCACTGATCCCATCGGCCAAACGTTGTCACAGGTATGACCGGGTTTGCCGGGCAAATCTGCACAGGCAGCTCCCTCCCGTCGGGAGAGCTGCCTGTGATTTTCCCTAAAATGCAAGTTTGAATTTCGAAAAATTCAAAAACTTTTTCTGTATTTTTAATTTTTCTGAAAATTCCTATTGAAAATGAAAGTTATCCGTGCTAAAATTGCAGGAAAATAAAAGCGGATGATCCGCCGCTGAAAGGAGCGCGCCCCCTATGGTCTGGAAAGAGAACCGCGAGAACGCCTACTGTGAGATCACCCCTGCCATTCTGGCACTGAAGGAGCAGTGGGAGAAAAAGAATTATATCGATCCCAAGCTCTACAAGGAATACAACGTGAAGCGCGGTCTCCGGGACGAAGACGGCCGCGGTGTGCTCACCGGCCTGACCCGGGTGGGCGAGATCCAGTCCTACAGTGTGGAACAAGGAGAGCATATCCACCCCGAGGACGGTATGCTCTACTACCGGGGCATCGACTGCCGGGAACTGGTGAAGGGCTCTGTGGGGCGTCGTTTTGCCTTCGAGGAGACGGCCTACCTCCTGCTCTTCGGCGAGCTGCCCACCGCCGCCCAGCTGAAAGATTTCTGCGAACAGCTGGCCTCCTACCGGACGCTGCCCACCAATTTCTTCCGGGACGTCATCATGAAGGCGCCGCCCCGGGACCTGATGAACACCATGCAGCGGGGCATTCTGACGCTGTTCTGCTATGACGACAAGCCCAACGACATCGGGCTGGAGAATGTGCTGCGCCAGTGCCTGCAGCTGATGAGCAATATGCCCGTGCTGGCCATTTACGCCTATCAGGCCTGGCGATTCAGCCAGGGGGAGAGTCTCTTCATCCATGTGCCCCAGCCGGATCTGTCCACGGCGGAGAACTTCCTGCGGATGCTGCGGGAGGACTGCAGCTACACGGAGTTGGAGGCCCGGACCCTGGACGTGGCCTTGATCCTCCACGCGGACAACGGCGGCGGCAACAACTCCACCTTCACCAACCACGTGGTCACCTCCTCCGGCACGGACACCTACTCCGCCATCGCGGCCTCCATGGCCTCCCTGAAGGGGCCCCGCCACGGCGGCGCCAACAACAAGGTCATGGCCATGATGGACGACATCAAGGAGCATGTGCAGGACTGGAACGACGAGGGCTGCGTGGCCGACTACCTCACCAAGCTGCTGAACAAGGAGGCTTTTGACCGCAGCGGCCTGATTTATGGCCTGGGCCACGCGGTGTATACCAAGAGCGATCCCCGGTGCGAGGTCTTCCGGGCCTATGTGAACCACCTGGCAAAGGAAAAGGGTCTGGAGAATGAGCTGGCTCTGTACGCCAATGTGGAGAAGATCGGCAAACAGCTGCTGATGGAGCGGCAGCACAAGTCCGTGCTCTCCACCAACATTGACTTCTACAGCGGCTTTGTCTATGAGATGCTGGGCCTGCCCATGGAGCTGTACACGCCCCTGTTCGCCGTGGCCCGGATCGCCGGCTGGAGCGCCCACCGGATGGAGGAGCTCTCCGTGGGCGGCAAGCTGATCCGCCCCCGGTACGAGTGCGTGGAGGAGCACCGCGCATACACCCCCATGGACCAGCGGTAATGAGATACCCTCTGCCGGGGCCGCATCTGCGGCCCCGGCTCAGCTTGTCGAAAAATCCTTTTCGACAAGCTGAGTAAATTTCAGAACTTTCGAAACGTTCTGAAAACTTTCGATTTGACAGGCGCAGGACACCCTTCCTGGGTTTCCTGCGCCCCCCTACCTTCTCGTCATCCGAAATAGCCGGTCTTCTCTGCAGTCTGGCCGGGGCCGCGTTTACGCCCCGACCTTTCGGCCTCTGTGGAAATTTTTTCACACAAGCTGAGAAAAATGGTTGACATTTCGATTTCTTCCCGCTATAATAATCGAGCAGTCTTTTTTAGGGGACAGACATTTGCGGCTGTGCTGGAACTGGTAGACAGGCCAGCTTGAGGTGCTGGTGTCCGAATCGACGTGTGGGTTCAAATCCCGTCAGCCGCACCATTTGACATCCTGGAAAAGATGCCGCTCTATGCGCGAGTGGTGGAATTGGCAGACTCGCTAGATTCAGGTTCTAGTGTCCATTACGGACGTGCGGGTTCAAGTCCCGCCTCGCGCACCATGTTCCACCGGAGGGCTCCCTTCCGGTGGAACGCCCCTCGGGGATCGAACGGGAGCAGAAGTTCATATATGCGCGAGTGGTGGAATTGGCAGACTCGCTAGATTCAGGTTCTAGTGTCCATTACGGACGTGCGGGTTCAAGTCCCGCCTCGCGCACCAAAAAGAAAGACACGACAAATGTCGTGTCTTTCTTTTTGGGTTCCGCAGGCCGTTGGCCCGCTCCCCCCTCCGGTGATCCAAATGCCCGGCGGAAGTGAATTCCGCCTGCGCCGAGGTTTTGCTTGCGGCAAAACGCTCGTACGGCGCATTGGCGCCGCCGGCCAGAAGGCCGGTGGGGTAGTTCTCCTGCAACGGTCCTGTCAATCTAAAATATCGATTTTAACCGTCCCTTCCCAAAAAAGAAGCACCTGCTTTGCAGGTGCTTCTTTTTTGGGTTCCGGCGGCCTTTGGCCGGTGGGACTGGGGCGCCAGCTTTGACCATCTCTCTCTTTTTCGTTTTCGGTCGCCTGCATGGCGGCTCATTTTATGGAGAAACTTCCTTGACAAACAGAGCCGCGCATTATAAGATTGCTACAGTTTATTGATATATCAAGAAAGGGGGATGTGGGGATGGAACGCTCCCTGCACATCCTGCTTTACCGCACATTCCACGCCCAGCGCAACTATCTGCGTCCCAGCCTGCAGGAGTTGGGGCTGGGCACGGGACAGCCCAAGCTCCTGGCCTATTTGTCCGCCAGAGGTCCCTGCCACCAGAAGCAGCTGGCGGACTACTTTGACGTGGACCCCGCCAACATCTCCCGCATGGTGGACAGTCTGGAGCGGGGCGGCTTCGTGGCCCGGCGGACGGACGGCCGCCGGGACCTGGTGGAGGTCACCGCCCGGGGCCGTGATGCCAGCGCTGTCTGGCAGGCCCGCTGCCGCCAGATGGAGGCGGTCCTGCTCCAGGGCTTCACACCGGAGGAGCGGGAGCGCTTTGCGGACTATCTGGTCCGGGCGTACCAGAATATCCATGGGAAGCAGGGGGAGACGATGCCATGAACGATCTCAAGCGTCTGCTGGGGCTGCTGGGCCCCTACCGCCGGGACCTGCTGCTGGGCGCCGTGATGGTGCTGGTGGAGAGCGCCTTCGAGCTGGTGATCCCCGTGCTGATGGCGGACATCATCGACGTGGGCGTGGCCGCAAAGGATATCCCCTACATTCTCCACAAGGGCGTCCAGATGGGTGTCTGCGCCCTGCTGGCCCTGGTCACCGGGCTGCTGTACGCCCGCTTTGCCGCCCGGGCTGCCTATGGCTGGGGCGCCCGGATCCGGGAGGCCCAGTATGAGCGGGTGCAGCAATTCGCCTTCGTGAACCTGGACCGGTTCGAGACCTCCTCCCTGGTGACCCGGATGACCACAGACGTCACCGTCCTCCAAAACGCGGTGAACGGCGGCCTGCGGCCTCTTGCCCGGGGACCGGTGATGCTGATTTTGGGCGTGGGCCTCTCCTTCTGGATGAGCGCCCGGCTGGCCCTGGTGTTTCTGGTATGCATTCCCGCCCTGGCGGTGATCCTGTTCTGCGTGGTGCGGAAGGTGGCCCCCATGTACGGCCGCCTGCAGCAGTCCATGGACCACATGAACAACATGGTCCAGGAGGGTCTGGCCGCCATCCGGGCGGTGAAGGCCTTTGTCCGGGGGGACTATGAGGCAGAGAAATTCCAGGCCGTCAACCGCGAGCTGACGGCCACCAGCCAGAGGACCTTCCACTATGCGGTGCTGAATCTGCCTGCCTTCCAACTGGTGATGTATCTGGCCACCGTGCTGCTGATGTGGTTTGGCGGCAACATGGTCCTGGGCGGAACGCTTCAGGTGGGCGACCTGACCGGTGTGCTCAGCTACGTCATGCAGGTGATGAACTCGCTGATGATGATCTCCAACGTGTTTTTGCTGCTGACCCGTTCCCTGGCCAGCGCCCGCCGGATCGCGGAGGTACTAGACGAACCGGCGGCCATCACCTCTCCGCAGGGGGCCGTGACCGCGGTGCCGGACGGCAGCGTGGAGTTCCGCCGCGTCTCCTTCAAATACCACGCGGGCGCCAAGGCCTATGCCCTCTCCGGCGTGGACCTCCGGATGGAGGCCGGGCAGACGGTGGGCATTCTGGGCGGCACCGGTTCCGCCAAGTCCACGCTGGTCCAGCTGATCCCCCGCCTGTACGACGTGACGGAGGGCGCGGTGCTGGTGGGCGGCCGGGACGTGCGGGAATACGACCTCCAGGCCCTGCGGGACGCGGTAGGCATCGTGCTCCAGAAAAACGTCCTGTTCTCCGGCACCATCCGGGAGAATCTGAAGTGGGGCGACCCGTCGGCGGACGATGACGCCCTGTGGGCCGCCTGCCGGATGGCCTGCGCCGACGAATTCCTGGAGCGGATGCCCAAGGGCCTGGACACGGACCTGGGCCAGGGGGGCGTCAACGTCTCCGGCGGGCAGAAGCAGCGCCTGTGCATCGCCCGCGCCCTGCTGAAGCACCCCAAGATCCTGATCTTCGACGACTCCACCAGCGCGGTGGACACCGCCACCGAGGCCAGGATCCGTGCCTCCCTGGCTCAGCTGACGGATGTGACGAAGATCATCATCGCCCAGCGGGTCACCTCGGTGATGGAGGCGGACCAGATCGTCATCCTGGAGGACGGCCGGGTCCACGCAGTGGGCACCCACGACTCCCTGCTGGCCTCCGATCCCATCTACCAGGAGATCTACGCATCCCAGATGAAAGGAGGGGACGGCGATGGCCGCGAAGCCGACCGGCGGTAAAAAGCCTCAGGATCTGTGGCACACCGTCCGCACGCTGCTGGCCTATATGGGACGGCACAAGTTTCTCCTGCTGGCCGTGGCGGTGCTGGTGACCATCAGTGCCCTGGCCAACCTGCTGGGCACCTATATGATCCGTCCGGTGGTCAACACTCTGACGGACGGGGACTTCCACGCCCTGGTCCTGGGGGTCGCCGTGACGGCCGCCATTTACGCTCTGGGGGCCCTGTGCGCCCTAGGGTACACCCAGACCATGGTGAAGGCGGCCCAGAAGGTGCTCTATGACATCCGCCGGGACCTGTTCGCCCATCTCCAGACCCTGCCCCTGCGGTTCTTCGACACCCGGCGCCACGGCGACGTGATGAGCTACTTCACCAACGACATGGACACCATCGCCGACGCGCTGAACAACAGCTTCGCCATGGTGATCCAGAGCTTCATCCAGGTGGTGGGCACCCTGGCGCTCCTCTTCCTCCTCAACTGGCGGCTGACGCTGGTGGTGGCGGTGGGATACGCCGCCATGTTCGGCTACATCCGCTTCAGCGGAGCCCACAGCACCGCATACTACGCCAGGCAGCAGGCCTGCCTGGGGGATCTGGACGGCTTCATCGAGGAGATGATGGCCGGTCAGAAGGTGGTCCAGGTGTTCAACCACGAGGCGGAGAGCCTCCGGCAGTTCCGGGAGAAGAACGAGGCCCTCCGCCGGGCGGGCACCGGCGCCCAGAGCTACGCAGCCACCATGATCCCGGCGGTGGTCACCATCTCCTATATCAACTACGCCGTCGTGGCGGTGCTGGGCGGCATCATGGCCCTGCGGGGCGCCACCGATGTGGGGAGCCTGGCCAGCTATCTGGTCTTTGTCCGGCAGGCGGCCCTGCCCATCAACCAGTTCACCCAGCAGTCCAACCTGCTGCTGGCGGCTCTGGCCGGCGCGGAGCGGGTCTTTGCCGCCATGGACGAGCCGCCGGAGGCAGACGACGGCGCCACAGACCTAGTCCGCGTCCGGCGGGAGGGAGACCGCCTGGTCCCCTGCCGGGAAAAAACCGGCCTGTGGGCCTGGCAGCGGCCGGACGGGACGCTGGTGCCCCTCCGGGGCGACGTGCGGTTCCAGCACGTGGACTTCGGCTACGCCCCCGGCCACCTGATCCTCCGTGACATCAGCCTCTACGCCAAGTCCGGGCAGAAGATCGCCTTCGTGGGCTCCACCGGTGCCGGCAAGACCACCATCACCAACCTGATCAACCGGTTCTACGACGTGAACGGGGGCCAGGTGCTCTACGACGGCATCGATGTCCGGGACATCCGGAAGGACGCCCTCCGCCACAGCCTGGGCATCGTCCTGCAGGACACCCACCTCTTCACCGGCACCATCGCGGACAACATCCGCTTCGGCAAGCTGGACGCCACCCAGGCGGAGGTGGAGCGGGCCGCCCGCATCGCCAACGCGGACTCCTTCATCCGCCGCCTGCCCCAGGGCTATGACACCCTGGTGACCGCCGACGGCGCCAATCTCTCCCAGGGCCAGCGGCAGCTGCTGGCCATCGCCCGGGCCGCCGTGGCCGACCCGCCGGTGCTGATCTTGGACGAGGCCACCAGCTCCATCGACACCCGGACCGAGGCCCTGATCGAGCAGGGCATGGACCAGCTGATGGAGGGCCGGACCGTTTTTGTCATCGCCCACCGGCTCTCCACCGTCCGCAATGCCGACGCCATCATCGTGCTGGAACAGGGCCAGGTGGTGGAGCGGGGCGACCACGAGACGCTGCTGGCCCAGCGGGGCGAGTATTACCAGCTCTACCACGGGATGTTCGAGCTGAGCTGACCCCTTTCCCGGCAGAACGTTCCGGTAATATCACAGACACTTTCAATCATCGACAAAAGGAGACGATCCCATGGCAGGCTCTCAGAAACTGCTCCACATCAATCTGGCCCCGGGCGAGGCGGGGCGCTACGCCATCGTTCCCGGGGACCCGGACCGGTGCGAGCTCATCGCCGCCCATCTGGACCATCCCCGCATGGTGACCCGGAAGCGGGAGTTCACCACCTGGGAGGGCACCCTGGAGGGAGAGCGGGTCACCGTCACCTCCACCGGCATCGGCGGCCCCTCCACCGCCATCTGCGTGGAGGAGCTCCACAAGTGCGGGGCGGACACCTTCATCCGGGTGGGCACCTGCGCCTCCACCTGCGCCGACGTCCAGTGCGGCGACATCGTGGTGGTCAGCGGCAGCGTCCGCATGGACGGCACCAGCCGCCACTACCTGCCCCTGGAGTTCCCCGCCGTGCCCAGCTACCAGCTGCTGAAGGCCCTGGAGGAGAGCGCCGTCTCCCTGGGCTTCCACACCACGGTGGGCGTCAGCATCACCAAGGACTCCTTCTACACCCAGACGGAGCCGGAGACCAAGCCGGTGTCCGACGAGCTGATCCGCCGCTGGCAGAGCTACGTCCGGGGCGGCGCCGTCTGCACCTCCATGGAGGAGTCCATCCTCTTCTCCGTGGGGTCCAGCCTGGGGGTGCGCACCGCCTCCATCCTGGTGTCCGCCACCAATTTCGACGGCTCTGTGTCCAAGCGCTCCAGCGCCGACGTCTATCCCACCGACAGCATCCAGAAGCCCATCCTCTCCGCCATCGAGGCCCTGCGCCGGATCATCCGGCAGGACAAGGGCTGATTCCCCTCCGGATACCAAAACCGCCCCGTGCCTGCGGCACGGGGCGGTCCTTTTGCGTCATGTCTCTCCGCCGTACTCCCGGCGGTATTCCTCCAGCTCCTCCGCGTCCCGGTCATCCAGGGCGTGGAGCCCGCCCCGGCCCTCCATGTGGTGGGTCAGCTCGTGGGAGAGGGTGGTGTACAGCTCGTCCTCCCAGGTCTCCCGGTCCCAGTCCTCCCGCGCCGCCAGGGCGGCGAAGGAGCCGTAGTACAGGTTGATGTACTGGCCAAGCAGATCGTCGCAGTACTCCCCCAGGATATACATCTCCCCTTCCGGGAACTCCGGGTCCGGCTTGGCCTCCTCCAGCAGGTTGATGCCGCCGTTGAGGCCGTCGAACAGCGCCTCCGGAAAGCTGTCCGCCATATCGTCCAGCAGGTCGTTCACCTCATCGATGGTCAGGATCATCTCCCATCTCTCCTTTCTCAGGCCACAGCCGTGGCTGCCTGTCCAGCCGCTCCGCCAGCAGATGCCTCGTCTCCTGATACTGCTCTGAAAAATTCAGCTGGGCCAGCAGCTCTCTGCCATGCTCCGTTCTTCCCAGGGCGGCCGCCAGAAACGCGGCGGAGATGGTCAGCTGCGTCCCCTGGGTAAACCGAACGTAGGGATCCTCCAATGCTGTCTCCATAGACCGCAGCAGCGCTTCCGGCCGGGCAGTCCCCGCATAGTAGCGCCGGATTTGCGGGAGCAGGGCCAGGGCCGCCCGGCGGTGCTCCCGCAGGATCGCCCTGTGATCCCGGCCCCAGGCGCTGAATGTCACCCGGTCCCGGGCCGGGCCGGTGCTCTTCACAAAGTCCGGGGATACCTCCCACACATCCTGGCGGGCGGACCGATCCGTCCGGTGCCAGGCCAGGCGCTTCCCGGAAAGGTGCGGCGCGAAGTCAAAGGCCCAGCCCCACTGCAGAGTGCCGGAGCTCTGGTTGATCAGGAACACCCGCACCATCCGCCGCCGGTGATCCTCCCAGGGTCCCGCCCAGAAATAGCTTCCCAGATAGGAGAGCCCCAGTTTCCGCTCCAGCAGGGGCGAAAACGCCTCATCCATCAGAGTCTTCCATTCCGTCGGCGTCAAAACGAGGCTGTCTCCGCCGCAGAGCCAGCGGTCCCAAACCGCCATCTGCGTCCCCTCCTGTCCCGGTTCACTCCTGCTTCACCTGCTTCATGCTGAGGCTGATGCGCTTTTTCTTCTCATCCACCTCCAGCACCACCACGTCCACGATGTCCCCCACGGACACCACCTCCGAGGGGTGCCTGATGAACTTCTTGGACACCTGGGAGATGTGGACCAGGCCGTCCTGATGGACGCCGATGTCCACGAATACGCCGAAGTCGATGACATTCCGCACCGTGCCCGTCAGCACCATGCCGGGCTTCAGGTCCTTCATCTCCAGCACATCCGTGCGGAGAATGGGCTTGGGCAGCTCGTCCCGGATGTCCCGGCCGGGCTTCATCAGCTCCGCCGCCACGTCCCGCAGGGTGGGCACGCCTACGCCGCAGTCCGCCGCCGCTTTCTCCACGCCGTAGTCGTTGATCTGGGCGTTCAGGTCCCCCAGCTTCCCGTCCCGCACGTCCGTGAGGGTGTGGCCGGTGAGGGCCAGCAGCTTCTCCGCCGCGCCGTAGCTCTCCGGGTGGACGGCGGTGTTGTCCAGGACGGACTTGCTCTCCGGCACCCGCAGGAAGCCGGCGCACTGCTCAAAGGCCTTGGGCCCCAGCTTGGGCACCTTCAAGATCTGCTTGCGGGAGGTGAAGGGGCCGTTCTCCTCCCGGTAGGCCACCACGTTTTTCGCCGTGGTGGCGTTCAGCCCCGCCACCCGCTGGAGCAGGGAGGGCGAAGCGGTGTTCACGTCCACGCCCACGGCGTTGACGCAGTCCTCCACCACGCCGTTCAACGCCTCGTCCAGCCGCTTGGGAGGCATGTCGTGCTGGTACTGCCCCACGCCGATGGCCTTGGGGTCGATCTTCACCAGCTCCGCCAGGGGGTCCTGGAGCCGCCGGGCGATGGACACGGCGGACCGCAGGTTCACGTCGTACTGGGGGAACTCCTCCGCCGCCAGGGGGCTGGCGGAGTACACGCTGGCCCCGGCCTCGGATACGATCATATAGCTGACGTGGGCGCCGGCCTCGTTCACCTGATGGATCAGCTTCACCGCCATCTGCTCCGTCTCCCGGCTGGCGGTGCCGTTGCCGATGGCGATGTGCTCCACGCCGTGCTTGCGGATCAGCTTTGCCAGCGTCGCGATGGCCTCCTTCTCCTGCCGCTCGCCGTAGGTGGGGTACACCACGGCGGTATCCAGGACCTTGCCGGTGCCGTCCACCACCGCCACCTTGCAGCCCATCCGGTACCCCGGGTCCAGGCCCATGGTGACCTTGCCCTTCACCGGCGGCTGCATCAGCAGGGGCTTCAAATTCAGGGCGAACTGGCCGATGGCCCCCTCGTCCGCCTGGTCCGTCAGGACGGAGCGGGCCTCCCGCTCCAGGGCCGGGAAAATGAGCCGGTCATAGGCATCCTCCGCCGCGGCCTTGACAAACGCCATGGCCGCGCTGCCGGGGACGATCACGTGGCGCCGGACAGTCTGCAGAGCCCGGTCCCGATCCATCTCCACGCGGACCTTCAAAAAGCCCTCCTTCTCCCCCCGGTTGATGGCCAGCACCTGGTGGCCCTGGAGCCGGGAGAGGGCCTGGGAGAAGTCGTAGTACAGCCGGTAGACGGAGTCCTCCTCCCCCGCCGCCTGGGAGCAGAGCTTGCCCTCCCGCTCCAGCAGGGATCGGAGGGTCTTGCGGAGGGCCGCGTCGTCGCTGATGGTCTCGGCGATGATGTCGGAGGCGCCGGCCAGGGCGTCTTCCACGGTCTCCACGCCCTTTTCGGGGTCCACGTACTTCGCCGCCTCCGCCGCCGGGTCCGGGCAGTCCGGCCCCTGGGCGAACAGCACCTCCGCCAGCAGGGCCAGGCCCTTCTCCCGGGCCGCGGTGGCCCGGGTGCGGCGCTTCTGCTTGTAGGGGCGGTACAGGTCCTCCACCTCCGCCAGCGTCTGGGCGGCGTCGATGGCGGCGGAGAGCGCCTCCGTCAGCTTGCCCTGCTCCTCGATGGCCTTCTTCACCGCCTCCCGGCGGTCCGCCAGGTTCCGCAGGTACTGAAGGCGCTCCTCCAGTGTCCGCAGGGCGGTGTCGTCCATGGCGCCGTGGAGCTCCTTGCGGTAGCGGGCGATGAAGGGAATGGTGTTGCCCTCGTCCAGAAGGCGCACCACGTTTTCCACGTGCTCCGCCTTTTGATCCAGCTCCTGGGCAATGCGTTGGATGATCGCGTCCATAGTGATTCCTTTCCGTAACAGCCAGGCCGCGGTGCCCGGGGCGTCAGGCGGCCGCCCGCTTCTTCCAGCGGGAGCGGACCGCCTCGATCCCCCGGTGCAGCAGCAGCGCCAGCAGAATGTTCAGCGTGTATACCACGGCGTAGTAGAAGAGATGGCGGGGCCCCCGGTCCAGCAGGGGCGCCAGCGTGTCGAATTCCCGGGTGATGATGACGTTCAGAAGATAGATCTCCAGGCTGCATGACCCCAGCAGCCGCAGGATCCGCCGCGGCCCCTCCCCAAGCCTGGAAATGCCCTTGGCCGCCAGCAGGCAAAATCCCATCAGAACGCCGGCAATCACATAGCAGGGCGAGATATAAAACACGTGCAGTCTCCGAAGCACTTCCAACGATATGCCGCAGAGCGCCAGCAATCCCCAGGTCAAGGCATGGCGGGCTGTGAGCCGGCGGCCCTCCAATAGGTAGTACCCGGCCAGGATCCCCAGCGCAAAGGCCGGCAGGCGGTTGACAAAATCCTCTGTATAATTGATCCCCAGAGGAATGGTCAGCCGGTAGACGCCGTAGGCCAGGGGAAACATGGCCGCCGTCATCCACTCCTTCCGCGGGCAGCGGTCAAAAATCCGGACGTAAAGGGGCGTCAGCAGGTAAAACGCCAGAAGCGCCGGCACATACCAGTTGAATGTACCCGGCACATGAAACCAGTAATAAAGCGTGGACATACTCCAGGCGGCCACGGTCAGGGAGATGCGGCCCTGCAGCCGCAGCCACAGGCTGTACACTCCCACAACCAGCCAGAAGGCGGGCAATATCCGGGCAGCCCGCCGGCTGTAAAAGTCACGGAGGGGCCCGCCCATCCTTTTGATGGAAACATACAATCCCATTGCCGACAGCAATATAAAGACATCCACGCCCGCAAAGCCCGCGCTCTTGATCTCGTCCAGGATCCGGACCTGAAACCGGAACGGGTATGCGTGAAACAGCATGACCCACAGCATCGCAAGCCCCATCAGCTCTCCGCGAAAACGGCTGAGGTTTTGGTATCCCCCTGTCCGGGAGGATATAGTCACCGGATCTCCCATTCCCTCATCGTCCCTCTTATTTATGATACAGCTTCTTCGTCTCGTACCGGGCCTCGCAGCTGACGTTGATGCCCAAACGCCGCAGTAGGTTCTCATCCACGTCGCTGAGGATCACCGTGAAGTGGGCGTCGCAGCCCCGCAGCTTGGGCAGCTGCTGCTGCGCCAGTTCCGCCAGGGGGTTGGTGAGGGCGGAGATGGTAAGGGCCATCAGCACCTCGTCGGTGTGAAGGCGGGGGTTCTTGTGGCCCAGATACTGGGTCTTGAGCCGGCACACCGGCTCCAGCACCTGGGCGGAGATCAGCTCGAACTGGTCGCCGATGCCGCCCACGGCCTTCAGCGCGTTCAGCAGCAGGGCGGAGGCGGCCCCCAGGGTGTCGGAGGTCTTGCCGGTGACCACCCGGCCGTCCGGCAGCACCATGGCACCGGCGGGGCCGCCGGTGGTCTCCGCCTTCAGCAGGGCGGCGGACACTGCCGGGCAGATCTCCGGCGTGACGTTCGCCTGCTGCATCACCAGCTCCAGCTTCCGCACCGGCTCGTCCCCGGCTTTGCCCCGCAGCCGCTCCACACAGGCGGTGTAGTACCGCCGCAGGATCTCCATCCGGCTGGCGGCGCAGCACACCTCGTCGTCGCAGATGCAGTTGCCCGCCATGTTCACCCCCATGTCCGTGGGGGACTGGTAGGGGGATGTCCCCTGGATCTTTTCAAAGATGGCGTTCAGCACCGGGAAGATCTCCACGTCCCGGTTGTAGTTCACCGCCGTCTTGCCGTAGGCCTCCAGGTGGAAGGGGTCGATCATGTTCACGTCGTTCAGGTCCGCCGTGGCCGCCTCATAGGCCAGGTTCACCGGGTGCTTCAGGGGCAGGTTCCAGATGGGGAACGTCTCGAACTTGGCGTAGCCAGCGGCGATGCCCCGCTTGTAGTCGTGGTAGAGCTGGCTCAGACAGGTGGCCATCTTTCCGCTGCCGGGGCCCGGCGCCGTCACCACCACCAGGGGATGGGTGGTCTCCACATAGTCGTTCTTCCCCAGGCCCTCGTCGCTGACGATGTGCTGCACGTCGGAGGGATACCCCGCGATGGGATAGTGGCGGTAGCACCGGATGCCCAGGGCCGTCAGCCGCTTCAAAAAGGCGTCCGCCGCCCCCTGGCCGCTGTAGCGGCTCATCACCACGCCGCCCACGTAGAAGCCCATGCCCCGGAAGATGTCGATCAGCCGCAGCACGTCGTCGTCATAGGTGATGCCAAGGTCCCCTCGGACCTTGTTCTTCTCGATGTCCGCGGCGTTGATGGCGATGAGGATCTCCACATCGTCCTGCAGCTGCTGGAGCATCCGGATCTTGCTGTCCGGCTCGAACCCCGGCAGGACCCGGGAGGCGTGATAGTCGTCGAACAGCTTGCCGCCGAACTCCAGATACAGCTTGCCGCCGAACTGGGCGATGCGCTTTTTGATCTGCTCGGACTGGGTGGTGAGATACTTCTGATTGTCAAAACCGATGGCCGGCATAGACACACAACCTCTCTCTTTCTGGCTTTCTGATTTTTTGACCGCAACGAGTATATCACATTCCGATCCATTTGCAAAGCGGCAGCTTGAAAGGTCGACCTCATCAGAAAAAATAATGCTTATTATTACAAGTTCATGCTTTACTTATGGGGATTCTACCGATATAATAATTAAGGTTGGGCATCTTTGGTGAAAAAAGGTCGACCTGACCGGAGAGTCTGTAAATCAAAACCGGGAGGTTTTTGGATATGTCAAATTGTGCCATCGTGGGAATCAACTGGGGCGACGAGGGCAAGGGCCGCATGGTGGACCTGATCACCAAGGATTATGACGTGGTGGTCCGCTACCAGGGCGGCGGCAACGCCGGCCATACCGTGGTGAATGAGTTCGGTAAGTTCGCCCTGCATCTGCTGCCCTCCGGCATCTTCCGCAAGGGCGTGGTGAACATCCTGGGCAACGGCGTGGCCCTGGACTGCGAGAGCCTGTGGACCGAGATGTCCGATGTCATGGGCAAGGGCGTGGCCATCACGCCGGAGAACCTGAAGATCAGCGACCGGGCGTCCCTGCTGCTGCCCTGGCACCGGGATCTGGACTCCCTGGAGGAGGCCCGCCTGGCGGACAAGAAGTACGGCTCCACCAAGCAGGGCATTGCCCCCTTCTACTCCGACAAGTATCAGAAAAAGACCGTCATGGCCGGCGAGCTTCTGTATCCCGAGAAGCTGTGGGAGCACCTGGCAGGTATCCTGGAGTGGAAGAACCTGACCCTGGAGCGGGTCTACGGTGCCAAGCCCTACACTCTGGAGGACCTGAAGGCCTGGGTGGCGGACTTCGGCGAGAAGATCAAGCCCTTCATCTGCGACACCGGCGCCTTCCTGCGCCAGGCCCAGGCGGAGGGGAAGAGCATCCTGTTCGAGGCCCAGCTGGGCGCCCTGCGGGACCTGGACTACGGCATCTATCCCTACACCACCTCCTCCAACGCGGTGGCGGCCTATGCCCCCGTGGGCTCCGGCCTGCCCTCCGCCCAGATCGGCCAGGTCATCGGCGTGGTGAAGGCCTACTCCTCCTGCGTGGGTGAGGGCCCCTTCACCTGCGAGTGGTTCGGTGAGGAGGCGGAGAAGCTGCGGGAGGCCGGCGGCGAGTACGGCGCCAAGACCGGACGGCCCCGCCGGGTGGGCCCCATCGACATCGTGGCCACCCGCTACGGCGTTCAGTGCCAGGGCGCCACGGACATCGCCCTCACCAAGCTGGACGTGCTGAGCTACATGGACCAGATCCCCATCTGCGCCCGGTATGAGCTGAACGGCCAGGAAACCGACGAATTCCCCTTCCCGGCCATCCTGCCGGATGCCAAGCCCGTGATGACGGCCATGCCCGGCTGGAAGTGCGACATCTCCGGCGTCCGGAAGTGGGAGGACCTGCCCCAGGCCGCCCGGGACTACGTGGAATACGTGGAAAAAGCCATCGGCTGCCACATCACCTACGTCTCCGTCGGACCGGAGCGGGACTCTATTATTGTAAGATAAGCTGACTTCTGCGAACATTTTATTGTTAGGAATTAGGAATGAGGAATTAGGAATTGTGGAGTCGCCTTCGGCGACGATTGAATGAAATCTGTCCGGCTGCGCCGGACACCTCAATTCCTAACTTCTAACTCCTAATTCCTAATTCGTTCCAGCGTCTATTCTCTGCGGAAAAGGAGGTCCTTCCCATGTCCAAGGACAAATACGAATCTCCCCTGGCGTCCCGGTACGCCTCGAACTTCATGCTGCACCTGTTCTCTCCGGATATGCGCTTCCAGACCTGGCGGCGGCTGTGGGTGGCCCTGGCCCGGGCGGAGCACGAGCTGGGCCTGCCCATCACGGCGGAGCAGGTGGCGGAGCTGGAGGCCCACATCACCGACATCGACTACGAGACGGCGGCAGCGCGGGAGAAGGAGGTCCGCCACGACGTGATGGCCCACGTCTACACCTACGGCAAGGCGGCGCCCTCCGCCGCGGGCATCATCCACCTGGGGGCCACCAGCTGCTATGTCACCGACAACGCGGACCTCATCATCTACCGGGAGGGCCTGCGGTACCTCCGGGGCGAGCTGCTGGCGGTGGTGGCCAACCTGGCCAAGTTCGCGGACCGGTACAAGGCCACCCCCACCCTGGGCTACACCCACTACCAGCCCGCCCAGCTGGTGACGGTGGGCAAGCGGGCCACGCTGTGGATGCAGGATTTCCTGGCCGATCTGGAGGAGCTGGACTTCGTCCTCTCCCACATGAAGTTCCTGGGCTGCCGGGGCACCACCGGCACCGAGGCCAGCTTCGTGGACCTCTTCGACGGGGACGGCGCCAAGATCGACGAGATGAACCGGCGGATCGCCGCGGAGTTCGGCTTTGACCAGTGCTTCTCCGTCTGCGGCCAGACCTATCCCCGGAAGGCGGACAGCCGCATCCTGAACTGCCTCTCCGCCATCGCCCAGAGCTGCTACCGCATGGCAAACGACATCCGCCTGCTCCAGCACGACCGGCAGGTGGAGGAGCCCTTCGAGAAGAACCAGATCGGCTCCAGCGCCATGGCCTACAAGCGCAACCCCATGCGGTCCGAGCGGATCTGTTCCCTGGCCCGCTACCTGATGGCGGACGCCACGAACGCTCCTATGACCGCCTCCGTCCAGTGGCTGGAGCGGACGCTGGACGACTCCGCCAACCGCCGCATCTCCATGCCGGAGGGATTCCTCTGCGCCGACGCCATCCTGCGTCTGGCCCAGAACGTCACCGACGGGCTCCACGTCAACGAGAAGATCGTGGATCGGACCTGCCGGGAGTATCTGCCCTTCATCGCCACGGAGAACCTGATGATGGAAGGCGTCAAGCGGGGCGGCAACCGCCAGGAGCTCCACGAGATCATCCGCACCTGCTCCATGGCCGCCACCGCCAAAATGAAGGAGGGGGAGCCCTGCGACCTGCTCGCCCGTCTGGCGGCGGAGCCCGCCTTCGGCATGACGGAGGCAGAGATGGAGGCTGTCCTGGACCCGAAACTGTACATCGGCCGCTGCCCGGAACAGGTGGACGTGTTCCTCTCTCAGGTGCGGCCCCTGCTCACCGGCGCCAGTCAGGATGTGCCGGAGATCAACCTCTGAACCACTGGCGGCGGAGTGCGGACGCACTCCGCCGCTGTCCATCCAGGGGGCAGCTGTCCCAAAAAGTGCGTCAAAAAACGCAGCCCGATTTTGTGAATTTTCACATTGACAGTGCTCCGGCCATAGTGATAGACTTCTACCATCGATTCAAACATCGAGGACAATCAGACATCAGCAAAGGCGTTGATGGAGAAAAGTACCGTGGAAGTTCCGGTTCAGTGAGCGGGGGGCAGTGGGAACCCTGTACAAAGAGTCCGCGGGAAGAACACTCCGTAGCTGCAATCCGAACGCGGGTCTCCGTTAGTAAGTGCGACGAGTTGTGATCGTTATCTCACACGGGCTTGTTGGAGCTTTGAAAGGGGTCCCCATACGGGGGCAAATTAGGTGGCACCGCGGATCGCAGCTATTCGTCCTAAAATTTTAGGAGGAAGCTGCGTTTTTCAATATCCGGAGGTGCTTTTATTTATGTGCGCGATCATGGGATTTTCCAGAAAGACCCACACGAAGGAAGAGCTGCTGCCCTTCTTTGACCGGACCCGCTCCCGGGGGCCGGACATGTCCCGGATCATCGAGACCCCGTCCGGCTGGCTGTGCTTCCACCGGCTGGCCATCATGGGCCTGACGGGGGCGGGCATGCAGCCCTTTGCGCTGGACGGCAACTACGTGGTCTGCAACGGCGAGATCTACGGCTTCCGCCCCCTGAAGCGGCAGCTGGCGGAAAAAGGCTACCAGTTCCAAAGCGGCAGCGACTGCGAGATCCTGCTGCCCCTGTACCAGGAGTACGGCCTGGAGATGTTCGCCAAGCTGGACGCGGAGTTCGCCCTCATCATCTACGACGCCAAGAAAGACGATCTCATCGCCGCCCGGGACCCCATCGGCATCCGGCCCCTGTACTACGGCTATGACCGCGCCGGCGCCATCGTCTTTGCCAGCGAGCCGAAGAACCTGGTGGGGCTGTGTAAGGAGATCCGCCCCTTCCCGCCGGGACACTACTACGCGGACGGCAAATTCGTCCGCTACGCGGACCTGACCACCGTTCAGCAGTATTCCGCCGACGACCTGGAGACCGTCTGCCGCAATATCCGCAACAAGTTGATCGCCGCCGTGGACAAACGGCTGGACGCGGACGCCCCCCTGGGCTTCCTGCTCTCCGGCGGGCTGGACTCCTCCCTGGTGTGCGCCATCTCCTCGGTGGTGCTGGGGAAGAAGATTCGCACCTTCGCCATCGGCATGGACACGGACGCCATCGATCTGAAGTACGCCCGGGAGGTGGCGGAGTTCATCGGTGCCGACCACACGGAGGTCTACATGACCCGGGAGGAGGTCCTGGCGGCGCTGCCCATCGTCATCGCCGCCCTGGGCACCTGGGACATCACCACCATCCGGGCCAGCATGGGGATGTACCTGTGCTGCAAAGCCATCCACGAGCGGACGGACGTGCGGGTGCTGCTGACCGGCGAGATCAGCGACGAGCTGTTCGGCTACAAGTACACGGACTTCGCCCCCAGTGCCGAAGCCTTTCAGGCCGAGTCCAAAAAGCGGGTGGATGAGCTCCACATGTACGATGTGCTGCGGGCGGACCGGTGCATCTCCGTCAACTCCCTGGAGGCCCGGGTCCCCTTCGGCGACCTGGACTTCGTGAAATATGTCATGTCCATCGACCCCAGGCTGAAGCAGAACACCTATCACATGGGCAAGTATCTGCTGCGCCACGCCTTTGAAAAAGACCACCTGCTGCCGGACAGCATCCTCTGGCGGCAGAAGGCCGCCTTCTCCGACGCGGTGGGCCACTCCATGGTGGACGACCTGAAGGCCTACGCCGAGGAGAAGTACACGGACTCCGAATTTGAGACACTGCGGCGCAAGTACGACTACTGCCCGCCCTTCACCAAGGAGAGCCTGCTGTACCGGGAGATCTTCGAGCAGTACTACCCCGGCCAGGCCCGGATGATCCGGGACTTCTGGATGCCCAACAAGTCCTGGGAGGGCTGTGACGTGGATGATCCCTCCGCCCGGGTCCTGTCCAACTACGGCGACAGCGGCAAATAATTCTGAAAAAACGTCTTGTCCTATTGAGTTCTCAGCATCTGATATGATACGATACCATTTGATCAATACAGGAGGATGAAACGCATGAGTACCACCATGAAACTTCCCGAGTTGTTCGGCAGCATGGTCTTCAATGAGGAGACCATGAAGGAGCGCCTCTCCTCCGCGTCCTATGAGGCGTGGAAGAAGAGCGTCACCGACGGCACCTCTCTGGACATCTCCACTGCCAACGAGATCGCCGAGGCCATGAAGCAATGGGCCGTGGAGAAGGGCGCCACCCACTACACCCACTGGTTCCAGCCCATGACCGGCGTCACCGCCGAGAAGCACGACAGTTTCATCGCCCCGGTGGGCGGCGGCAAGATCATGATGGAGTTCTCCGGCAAGGAGCTGGTCCGGGGCGAGCCAGACGCCTCCTCCTTCCCCTCCGGCGGCCTGCGGGCCACCTTCGAAGCCCGGGGCTACACCGCCTGGGACCCCACCTCCTTTGCCTTCATCAAGGAGGGCTCCCTCTGCATCCCCACCATCTTCTGCTCCTATTCCGGCGAGGCTCTGGACAAGAAGACGCCCCTGCTGCGCTCCATGGAGGAGGTCAGCCGCCAGGCGGTCCGCATCCTGCGGCTGTTCGGCGACACGGAGACCAAGCGGGTCACTGCCCAGGTGGGCCCGGAGCAGGAGTATTTCCTGATCGACAAGGCCCTGTACGCCCAGCGGGAGGACCTGCGGATGACCGGCCGCACCCTGTTCGGCGCCAAGCCTCCCAAGGGCCAGGAGCTGGAGGACCACTACTTCGGCGCCATCCGTCCCCGGGTGGCCGCGTATATGAAGGACCTGGACGAGGAACTGTGGAAGCTGGGCGTCCTCAGCAAGACCAAGCACAATGAAGTGGCCCCCTCCCAGCATGAGATGGCCCCCATCTACACCGACGCCAACTCCGCCTGCGACCAGAACCAGCTGGTGATGGAGATCATGAAGAAGGTGGCGGACCGCCACGGCCTGGTTTGCCTGCTCCATGAAAAGCCCTTTGCCGGCGTCAACGGCTCCGGCAAGCACGACAACTGGTCCCTGTCCACCGACACGGGCAAGAACCTGTTCAAGCCTGGCTCCACCCCCCGGCAGAACGCCCGGTTCCTGCTGTTCCTGGCGGCCTTCGTCAAGGGCGTGGACGACTATCAGGACTTCCTGCGGGCCACGGTGGCCTTCCCCGGCAACGACCACCGGCTGGGCGCCCAGGAGGCGCCGCCCGCTGTGCTGTCCATCTTCCTGGGCGATGAGCTCTCCGCCGTGGTGGACTCCATCATCCGCGGCACGGAATTCCAGGACACCGGCAAGCGCACGCTGGAGATCGGCGTGGACGCCCTGCCCGCCATCCGCCAGGACAACACGGACCGCAACCGCACCTCTCCCATGGCCTTCACCGGCAACAAGTTCGAGTTCCGGATGCTGGGCGCCTCCCAGTCCATTTCCGGCCCCAACATCGCCCTGAACACCATCATGGCCGAGGAGCTCAAGCAGTTCGCCGACGCGCTGGAGCCCTCCAAGGACTTCCAGGCGGATCTGCAGAAGCTCATCAAAAAGACCTTTACCGAGCATCAGCGGATCATCTTCAACGGCAACGGCTACGACGAGTCCTGGCTGGAGGAGGCCAAGAAACGGGGGCTGTACAATCTGGTCTCCGCCGCGGACGCCCTGCCCATGTACACCGCCCCGAAGAACATGGACCTGTTCATCAAGCACGGCATCTACACCAAGGAGGAGATCGAGGCCCGGGCGGAGATCCACATTGAGAACTACTCCACCGTCCTGACCATTGAGGCCAAGACCATGGCGGATATGATCCGCCATCAGATCCTGCCCGCCGTCTCCAAGTACGCCGACGATCTGTGCCAGCGGGCCTATCACAAGGACGCCATGGGTGTCTCCCGCCAGTACGAGACCACCACCGCCAAGGAGATCTCCGCCCTGACGGACGCGCTGATGGCCGCCTGCGACAAGCTGGAGGCCGATGTGGACGTCATCCCCGGCGACTCCGCCAAGGCCATGCGCTACTGCCACGACGTGCTGATCCCCGACATGGACGAGGCCCGGAAGGCCGCCGACCAGCTGGAGACCCTCACCGCCTCCGACTACTGGCCCTTCCCGGTGTACAGCGACCTGCTGTTCTATGTGTAAAAGCAAGCAAAACAAGGTCCCGGCCGTTGGCCGGGACCTTGTTTTGTATCCGGATGGGTCTGCGCTCAGATCAGCACATCGAAAAACAGGGCCAGCACCGTGGTGGCGATGCCGCACAGGCCGATGGCAAGGCCGCTCATGGCGCCCTCCGTCTCCCCCAGTTCCAGGGCCCGGGCGGTGCCCATGGCATGGCTGCAGGCGCCGATGGCCAGCCCCGCCGCCACCGGGTCCTTCACCCGCAGCAGCCGCACCAGCGCCGGGGCGCACAGGTTGCCCAGGATGCCGGTGTAGATCACTGCGGCCACGGTGATGGAGACGATGCCACCCTGCCCCTCCGAGATGGCGGTGGCGATAGGCGTGGTGACGGATTTGGGCAGAAGGGATGCCGTCAGCGCGCCGTCCAGGCCGAACAGGCGGCACATTCCCCAGATGCTGAACACCGAGGTCACCGCCCCCGCGGCGCAGCCCGCCAGGATGGGCAGGAGATTCTTCTTCAGCAGGTCGATCTGGGAGTAGATGGTCACCGCCAGGCAGACGGTGGCCGGCCCCAGGAAGAGGTTGATGAGGCTGCCGCCGGCGTTGTAGGCCTCGTAGGGGATGTCGAACACCACCAGCACGGCGATGATCATCAGCACCGCCAGCACCAGGCCGTTGCAGATGACAAGACCCGTCTTTTTCTGGATCTTGCAGCCGGCCCAGTAGGCCAGGATGGTCAGCGTCACGCCGAAAAAGGGGGACTCCCACAATGCGCTCATCTCCGCTTCCCCCTCTCCAGCAGGCGGCTGGTCAGCCGCACCGTCCACACGGTGACGGCAAAGGTCGCCGCCAGCGACACCGTACAGATCACCAGCAGGGGGAGCAGATTCTCCCGCAGCACATCCACATAGTTGAGGATGCTGACGCTGGCAGGGATGAAAAAGAAGGGCAGGTTCCCCAGCAGGTAGTCGGATTTCTCCCGGATGTGCTCCGTTTTCACCACCCGCGCCAGCAGCAGCGCCAGAAGCAGCAGCATCCCGATGATGCTGGCGGGCAGGGTGAAGGGCAGCACCCGCTCGATGCAGGTGCTGATCCAGCAGATGCCGAAGATGATGCCGATTTGCGTCAAGAGTTTCAAGATACGCCGCCTCTCCCGGCGGTCCCCCGCCGCGTTTCTTTGCGCCGTCTTGTCAGTCCGGCGCGGATTGTTATCAACCTTTTTATTTTACGGAGGGGGCGAAGAAATGTCAAATCCCTCCGCCCCCTTTTCCCGCCGCCATGGCAAAATTCAGCAAAACAGCACAAGGCCCCGCCGCTTGCAGGCGGGACCTTGTCAGGTTCATCCAAGGAAATGCGGACCGACGGTCAAAGGGGCATCTGCCGCTCCAGCTCCCGCCGGAAGTCCGGGTGGGCGATGGCGATGAGGGCCCGGGCCCGCTCCACCACGCTCTTGTACTTCAGGTCCGCCACGCCGTACTCCGTCACCACGTACTGCACGCAGGTGCGGGGCGTGGTCACCACGCTGCCCGGTGCCAGCTGGGGCACGATCTTGGAGTGGAGCACCCCCGCCTTGTCCCGGTAGCTGGAGCGGAGGGCCAGGATGCTCTTTCCGCCCCTGGACCACTGGGAGCCGACTACCCACTCCAGCTGGCCGCCGGTGCCGGAGTACTGCCGGGGGCCGATGGTCTCCGCGTTCACCTGGCCGGTGAGGTCGATCTCCATGGCGTTGTTGATGGAGACCACCTGGTCGTTCCGGGCGATGTTCCGGGCATCGTTCACCCAGTCGATCTCCTTCTGGCAGAAAGCGGGATTGTCATTGGCAAAGTCCCACAGCTCCGGCCCGCCCACCATGTTGGCGTATACGCTCCGCCCCGGGCAGGTCTGTTTGCGGCTGTTGTTCACCACGCCCCGGCGCATCAGCTCCATGACGCCGGTGCTCAGGATCTCCGTGTGGACGCCCAGATCCCGCTTTCCCGCGTGGGCCAGGCACTCGCCCACGGTGTTGGCCAGCCCGCCCAGGCCCAGCTGGATGCAGGCGCCGTCCGGCACCAGGTCCGCGATGTATCCCGCGATGCGGCTGTCCGTCTCATTTCCCTCCGCGATGGGCGTCTCCACCAGAGGGCGGCTGGATTCGATGATCCCGTCCACCTCCGAGACATGGAGGCGGGTGTGGGCCTCCCCGTCACTGGGGATATTGGGCATCCGGGGGTTCACCTCCACCAGCACCACCTCGCACTGCTCCAGCACCCTTCGGCTCAGGGCCGTGCCCCACAGGGAGCGGCTCATCCACCCGTTCTCATCCGGGAGGGAGCAGGTCAGCGCCGCCACCCGGGGACGCCGGGCCAGGAGCCAGGCCGGGGTCTGGCTCAGGTTGGAGGGGGCGTAGTGGACGTTGCCCATGGGCTCCAGGCCCCGTTCCACGCCGTAGAAGTTGGAGTCATAGGTCACCTGTCCCGCCAGCTCCGGCGTCAGCAGCCGGGCCCCGGCGGGGATGAAGTGCCCGTAGATGGCCACATGGCCGCCGGTCTCCAGCAGCCGCTCCGCCAGGGCGCCGTCCAGCTCCCAGGGCCAGTTGGACATGGCCGCAAATGCCATCTGCTCTCCGTCCCGGATCAGCTCCGCCGCCTCCCGGGCGGTCATCCGCAGGGCCTGATACTGGGCCTGCCAGTCCCCCATGCCGGCGCAGCGGCCCCGGCGGGTAGGTGTCAGTGTTGCCATGGTATCCTCCTTTGCCGCACCCGGCGGGGCGGCGCGTTTATCGTCAGTTCCCACTTATTTTACCGCAGAACCCGCTGCGGCACAATCCTCTTTTTTGCAAAGTTTGTTAACACAAATTTCAAATGATTTTGCTTGCTTCCGACGTAAAGGCCGTGTTATACTTGCGTTGCTCTTGAATTTTTCCCATGGAGGTGCATTTTGCAGAAACGCAGTCACAAGCTGCTGGCCTCGACCCTGCTGGAAAATGTCCAGGGGTTCCGGGCCAGACGATTCGAGCTCGCTTTCCTGTTCGGCTCCTTTCAGCCGGACTGCAACCCCCTCACCTATTTGAAGGGCTCTCTCCGGGCCTATAAGCTCCGGGGGCATAACTACTCCAACTCCCAGTGCTACATCTACTCCCGCATCTCCCGGCTCCAGCGCCGGGACCGGTGGACCATCTGGCAGTATTACACCCTGGGCAAGCTGACCCACTATCTGGCAGATGCCTTCACCTACCCCCACAACGAGAATTATCCCGACAGCATGCTCTGCCACCACCAGTATGAGACGGACCTCCGGGCCTATCTGGAGGAATATCTGACCACCCGGGCCCTGCGGCGGGAAAAGTTCCGCCAGGACGTGGCGGGCGCTCTGCAGGAGCTGCACCGGCAGTACATGGCCGGCGTGGCGGATATGCGCAAGGACGTGCAGTTCATCCTGAAGGCCACCTCCATCCTGATGGCCGGCTGCCTGCCGGCGGAGGACGGCGCCCTCCCGGCGGCACCCGCGGCCGCGTAAGCTCCGTTTGGGAAAAGCGCACAGCGCGCATTCCCGCGCCGCGCGATTCTTTGGAAGCATTGCCAATTTCCTTTTGCGTTTTCTGGTGCTATCCTGAATCTATCAAAGGACTCGGAAAGGAACCCAGTCATGACCAACATCGCCCGTTCTGCCGAATACCGTTACTTTAGCTTTACCTACTTTTATGGTAAGGCTTATTTCGGTTTGGCTGAAAACGTGCGTGATCGTGTCTGACACCCTTAGAAGGCTATCAGTGCATGACGACCCGCAGCCGAACCGGCTGCGGGTCTTTTTTGTACCAGTCGAACTTATTTTAGGAGGAATCCCATATGATCGTCGTTCTGAAATCCAACCCCAACCGAGAACAGCTGGAGAGCCTGATCTCCTGGCTCCAGGAAAAGGGCATCATCATCCACACCAGCATCGGCGAGGCCCACACGATCCTGGGCCTGGTGGGCGACACCAGCCAGCTGGACATCGACCTGATCGCCGCCCTGGACATCGTGGAGGACGTGAAGCGGGTCCAGGAGCCCTACAAGAACGCCAACCGGAAGTTCCACCCGGAGGACACGGTGGTGAAGGTGGGCAACACCCAGATCGGCGGCGGCAGCCTGACCCTGATGGCGGGCCCCTGCTCCGTGGAGAGCGAGGAGCAGGTGGTGGCCATCGCCAAGGCCGTGAAGGCCAGCGGCGCCACCATGCTGCGGGGCGGCGCCTTCAAGCCCCGGACCTCCCCCTACTCCTTCCAGGGCCTGGGGGCCACCGGCCTGGAGTACCTGAAGGTGGCCCGGCAGGAGACTGGCCTTCCCATCGTGACGGAGCTAATGGACCTGAGCCAGCTGCCCCTGTTCAAGGATGTGGACGTGATCCAGATCGGCGCCCGGAACATGCAGAACTTTGACCTCCTCAAGGCCGTGGGCCATCAGGACAAGCCTGTCATGATCAAGCGCGGCATGTCCGCCACCTATGAGGAGTGGCTGATGAGCGCCGAATACGTCATGGCCGGCGGCAACGAGAACGTGATCCTCTGCGAACGGGGCATCCGCACCTTCGAGAGCTACACCCGCAACACGCTGGACCTGGCCTGCATCCCGGTGCTGCGGAAGCTGACCCACCTGCCCATCATCATTGACCCCAGCCACGCCACCGGCAAGAGCTGGCTGGTGGACCCCCTGGCCATGGGCGCCGTGGCCACCGGCGCGGACGGACTGCTGATCGAGGTCCACAACGACCCGGCCCACGCCCTGTGCGACGGCCCCCAGTCCCTGAAGCCGGAGGTGTTTGACCAGGTGGCAAAGAAGCTGCTGAAGCTCCATGATTTCATGAAGACCTTGGAGGAGTGAGCCATGAACGTCGCCATCGTCGGCCTGGGCCTCATCGGCGGGTCCATGGCCAAGAGCATCAAGAACCGCACCGCCCACACCGTCTGGGGCGCGGACCTGAACAGTGAGACCATGACCATGGCCCGGATGTGCGGCGCCATCGACACCCCGCTGACGGCGGAGAATCTGCCCCAGGCGGATCTGATCCTGGTGGCCATCCGGCCCGGCGCCGCCATCGAATGGGTCCGGCAGCACGCGGACCGCATCGCCAAATCCGCCATCCTGGTGGACCTGTGCGGCGTGAAGCGGACCGTGGTGGCGGCCATCGCGCCCATCGCGGAGCGCTGCGGCTTCGCCTACATCGGCGGCCACCCCATGGCCGGCCGGGAGCGGGGCGGCTTCACCGCCTCCACCGAGGACCTGTATGTGGGCGCCTCCATGATCCTGACCCCGGACAAGCGGACGGATATGCACCTGCTGGAGACGCTGAAGGCCTTCTTCCTGGACCTGGGCTTCGCGGGCCTCACCTTCTCCACCCCGGAGGAGCACGACCGCATCATCGCCTTCACCTCCCAGCTGGCCCACATCGTGTCCAGCGCCTACGTGAAGTCGCCGGAGGCCCAGAAGCGCCGGGGCTTCTCCGCCGGCAGCTTCCAGGACATGACCCGGGTGGCCCGGCTGGACGAGGACATGTGGACGGAGCTGTTCCTGGACGACGAGGACTTCCTGACCAAGGAGCTGGACGAGCTCATCGGCCACCTGACGGATTACCGGAACGCCCTGCGGGACAAGGACGCCCAGCGGCTCCACGACCTGTTGAAGGAGGGCCGGGAGCTGAAGGCCACCGCCGGCGGCAACTGACCCATTTCCGGCCGCCGCTGCGCGACACTATTATATAAAGGAGTTTTTCCATGTCTGACTCCATCCGAACCATTCCCGTCCGGGTCCAGCCGCCCTACGATGTGCTCATCGGCAGCGGCCTGCTGGGCCGGTGCGGAGACTACCTGGCCGCCCTGCTGGGACAGCGGAAGGTCGCCGTCCTGACCGACGACACCGTGGCCCCCCTGTACCTGGATACCGTCACCGCCGCCCTGGAGGATGCGGGCTTTGCGGTCTGCTCCCATGTGTTCCCGGCGGGAGAGAGGCACAAGGACCTCGCCACCCTGGCAGAGCTGCTGGAGTTCCTGGCGTCGCAGCATCTGACCCGCACCGACTGCGTGGCCGCTCTGGGCGGCGGCGTGGTGGGGGACATGGCGGGCTTTGCCGCCGCCGTCTACCTCCGGGGCATCCGGTACGTCCAGCTGCCCACCTCGCTTTTGGCGGCGGTGGACTCCTCCGTGGGCGGCAAGACCGCCGTGGACCTGACGGCCGGGAAGAACCTGGCCGGGGCCTTCTGCCAGCCCGCCGCCGTCATCTGCGACACGGACTGCCTGAAAACGCTGCCGCCCGACGTGTTCGCCGACGGGGCCGCCGAGGCCATCAAGACCGGCGTCCTCTCCGACGAGTCCCTCTTCGCCCTGTTTGAGGATGGCACCCTCACCGCCGACCCCGGCGAGGTCATCGCCCGGTGCGTGGCCTACAAGGCCGGCGTGGTGGAGCGGGACGAAAAGGAGCAGGGGGAGCGGAAGCTCCTGAACCTGGGCCACACCGTGGGCCACGCCGTCGAGAAGTGCAGCGGCTATTCCATCCCCCACGGCCACGCCGTGGCGGCGGGGCTGGCCGTCATCGCCCGGTCCGCCGAGACCCTGGGCTGGACGGAGGAACCCATCGCGGCGCGGATCGCCGCCTGTCTCGCCAAAAACGGCCTGCCCACGGGCACGGACTTCTCCGCCGAAGCCCTGGCGGAGGCCGCCCTCTCCGACAAAAAGCGCGCCGGCGGGGACATCACCCTGGTGATCCCCCGGCGGATCGGCGCCTGCCAGCTGCGGAAGGTGCCGGTGGCGGACCTGCTGCCCATCATCCGGGCAGGACTGGAGGGGTGACATGGACCTTCAGATCATCCCGAAAAAACTCTCCGGCGCCGTGACGCCGCCCCCCAGCAAGTCCCAGGCCCACCGGCTGCTGATCGCCGCCGCCCTCAGCGGCGGGGTCAGCGTCCTCCACGGCCTGGCGGAGTCCCAGGACATCCAGGCCACCCGCCGGTGCCTGTCCGCCCTGGGGGCCGGGATAGAGGACCTGCCGGACGGCGCCCTCCGGGTCCACGGCCTGGGGCACGGCATCGTCATGGCGCCCCCCTACGCCCTGCTGGACTGCGGGGAATCGGGCTCCACCCTGCGGTTCCTCATCCCCGTGGCCCTGCTGGTGCAGGGGGAGGCGTCCTTCACCGGCCGCGGCCGGCTGATGGAGCGCCCGCTGAAACCCTATGAGGACCTGTTCCGGGAGAAGGGCGTCGCCTGGAAGCTGGAGGACAACGTCCTCACCGTGAACGGCGGCCGGGGGTACGATGCCCTGGCTCTGGACTCCGGCGCGTACCGCCTGCCCGGCAACGTGTCCAGCCAGTTCTTCACCGGACTGCTGTTTGTCCTCCCCCTGCTGAACGGGGACTCCATTCTGGTATCCACCACGCCTCTGGAGAGCCGGGACTACCTGGAGATGACCCGGCAGGCACTGGCCGCCGCCGGCGTCACCACCCGGTGGGCAGACGAAAACACCCTCTGTGTCCCCGGCGGCCAGGCCTACCAGCCCTTTACGGCCACGGTGGAGGCGGACTGGTCCCAGGCGGGGTTCTGGTACGCCGCTGATTTCCTGGACAGCCAGGTGGAGACCCGGGGCCTGGACCCGGACTCCGCCCAGGGGGACAAGGTGGTCAGCGAGCTCTACTGGAAGCTGGCCCGGCCGGGAGATGCGGAGATCGACGTCTCCGGCTGCCCGGATCTGCTGCCGCCCCTGGCGGTGATGGCGGCGGTGCGCTCCGGCACCACTTGCTTCACGAACGCCGCCCGGCTGCGGATGAAGGAGAGCGACCGGCTCTCTACCACCGCCGCGGCGCTGGCCGCCCTGGGCGGCCGGGCGGAGGAGGGGCCGGACTTTCTGACGGTCCACGGCGGCCCTCTCACCGGCGGCACGGTGGACAGCGCCAACGACCACCGGATCGCCATGGCGGCGGCCATCGCCGCCACCGCCTGCACCGGCCCCGTGACCATCCGGGGCGCGGAGTGCGTGCAAAAATCCTACCCGGACTTTTGGGAGGTCTATCGATCCCTGGGAGGTGACATCCATGTCCTCTGAATTCGGCAATCTGCTGAAGATCTCCGTCTTCGGCCAGTCCCACGGAAAGGCCATCGGCGTGGTGGTGGACGGTCTCCCCGCCGGGGAGGCCATCGACCTGGAGGAGCTGAACGCCTTTCTGGCCCGGCGGAAGCCGGGAAAGAGCCCCCTCTCCACCGCCCGGAAGGAGTCCGACGCGCCGGTATTCCTCTCCGGCCTGGAGAACGGCGTCACCTGCGGCGCGCCGCTGTGCGCCGTCATCGAAAACAGCGACCAGCACTCTTCGGATTATACGGAACTCCGGGACAAGCCCCGGCCCGGTCACGCGGACTACACCGCCTTCGTCAAGTGGGGCGGTCAAGCGGACATGCGGGGCGGCGGCCACTTCTCCGGCCGGCTGACGGCGCCGCTGTGCATCGCCGGCGGCATCGCCAGGCAGATTTTGGCCCGCCGGGGCGTGTACGTGGGGGCCCACCTCTGGTCCGTGGGCACGGAGCGGGATACCCCCTTCCCCCTGCGTCCCACGAGGGAGCTGTTTGAAGCCGTTGCCGCCAAGCCCTTCCCGGTGCTGGACGACCAGGCCGGGGAGCGGATGCAATCGCTGATCCTGGAGGCCCGCCAGGCGCAGGACTCCGTGGGCGGCGTCATCGAGTGCGCGGCCACGGGAATGCCCGCCGGTCTGGGGGATCCCATGTTCGGCGGGGTGGAAAACCGGCTGGCATCGGCCCTCTTCGGCATCCCCGCCGTGAAGGGCGTGGAGTTCGGGGACGGCTTCGCCGCCGCCCGGGCCCATGGCTCCGAGAACAACGACCCCTTTATCATGGAGGGCGGCCGGGTGGCGGCGGAGACCAACCACGCCGGCGGCATCCTGGGGGGCATCACCAGCGGGATGCCCATCGTCCTGCGGACGGCTATGAAGCCCACGCCGTCCATCGCCCGGCCCCAGCGGACCGTCAGCCTGTCCGCCGGAGCGGGCACCGAGCTTGTGATCCACGGCCGGCACGACCCCTGCATCGCCCACCGGGCCGTCCCGGTGGTGGAGGCGGTCACCGCCGCCGTTTTGCTAGACTTATTATTGGAGGGAAATCATGGAACTTTCTGAGATCCGCGAGAAGATCGACGCAGTGGACGACCAGCTGCTGGACCTGTTCCTGCAGCGCATGGACCTGTCCGAGGAGGTGGCCGCCTATAAGAACGAGCATCATCTCCCCATCCTGAACAAGGAGCGGGAGCGGGCCATCCTGGCCAAGGTCACCGAGAAGTCCGGGGAAAAGGAGCGTTTTGCCTATCACCTGTTCTCCACCCTGTTCGAGCTGGCCCGGTCCCGGCAGGCGGAGCTGATCTCCGCCCCCACCCGTGTAGGCGCCCAGATCAAGGCCGCCCTGGCGGACATGAACGAGGTGTTCCCCCAGACGGGCCTGGTGGCCTGCCAGGGCGTGGAGGGCGCCAACTCCCAGGTGGCCTGCGACCGGCTGCTGCCCCGTGGCAACATCGTCTATGTCAAGACCTTCCAGGCGGTGGTGTCCGCCGTGGAGTCTGGCCTGTGCAAGTTCGGCGTGCTGCCCATCGAGAACAGCTCCAACGGCTCCGTCCGGGCGGTGTATGAGCTGCTCCAGGACCACAACCTGTCCATCGTCCGCTCCACCCGGCTGTGCATCCGCCACGAGCTGCTGGCCCTGCCCGGCGTGAAGATGGAGGACATCACGGAGATCTACTCCCACGAGCAGGCCATCGGCCAGTGCAGCAAGTTCCTGAACGGCCTCAACGGCGTCCGGGTCATTCCCTGCGACAACACCGCCATGGCCGCCAAGATGGTGGCGGAGCGGGGCGACCGCCATGCGGCCGCCATCTCCTCCCACCCCTGCGCCGCCCTGTACGGGCTGGAGACCGTCAGCGACGAGATCCAGGACAGCGACAACAACTACACCCGCTTCATCTGCGTCACCAAGGACCCCGTCATCTACGCCGGCGCCAACCGCATCAGCCTGATCATCGCCTGCGACAACAAGCCCGGCGCCCTGTATGAGATCCTTTCCAAGCTGGCGGCCCTGGGCATCAACATGACCAAGCTGGAGTCCTGCCCCGTCACCGGCCGGAACTTCGAGTTCATCTTCTTCCTGGAGCTGGAGGCCTCCGTCCAGGCCCCCGGCGTGCTGCCCATGCTGGAGGAGCTGGAGCGCAGCTGCGAGGGCTTCCACTTCCTGGGCAACTACGCCGAGATCTGACCCATGGGAGAACGCGTATACGGCCTGCTGGGCCGGAAGCTGGGCCACAGCTGGTCCGTGCCCATCCACGCCGCCCTGGGCAACGGCGCATACCGCCTCATCGAGCTGGAGCCGGACCAGCTGGCCCCCTTCCTCCGCCGGGAGGACATCGGCGGGCTGAACGTCACCATCCCCTACAAGCGGGACGTGATGCCCCTGTGCGATGCCATCGACCCGGCGGCGGAATCCATCGGCAGCGTCAACACCATCGTCCGGCAGCCGGACGGCAGGCTGGTGGGCTACAACACGGACATCGACGGCTTCCGCTACATGGCCCGCCGGGCGGGCATCTCCCTGGCCGGGAAGAAGGTGGTCATCCTGGGCAGCGGCGGGGCGTCCCTGACGGCCCAGGCCGCCGCCCGGCAGGAGGGGGCGGCGGAGATCATCGTCATCTCCCGCTCCGGCCCGGACAACTACGAGAACCTCTCCCGCCACGCGGACGCCCAGGTGCTGGTGAACGCCACCCCGGTGGGGATGTACCCGGGCAACGGGGCTTCCCCCGTGGACCTGACGGCCTTCCCGGCCCTGGAGGGAGTGCTGGATGTGGTCTACAACCCCCGCCGCACGGCGCTGCTGCTCCAGGGGTCAGCGCTGGGCATCCCCTGCTCCGACGGGCTGCCCATGCTGGTGGCCCAGGCGGTGGTGGCGGAGGAGCGGTTCTTTGACAAGGCGATTCCCGCCAGCGAGAACGAGCGCATCCTGGCCCAGCTGCGGCGGGAGATGACCAACATCGTCCTGATCGGGATGCCCGGCAGCGGCAAAACCACGGTAGGGGAGGCTCTGGCCCGTCTCACCGGCCGGGAAGCCGTGGATCTGGATCAGATGATCGCGGCCGATGCCGGCTGCTCCATCCCGGAGATCTTCGCCCAAGAGGGCGAGGCCGGCTTCCGGGCGCGGGAGGCCGCGGCAGCGGAGGAGGCCGGGAAGCGCACCGGCGTGATTCTCCTCACTGGCGGCGGCATCGTCAAAACGGCGGCCAACTACGGCGCCCTGCATCAGAACGGCCGCATCTATCAGCTGGTGCGGGACCTCTCCCTGCTGCCCACCGAGGGGCGGCCCCTGTCCCAGGGGGCGGACCTTGATGCCATGTGGCGGGAGCGGGCCCCTCTGTATGCCCGGTTCCGGGACGCGGTGATCGACAACAACGGCACGGTGGAGGACACTGCCGCCGCCATCTGGAGGGATTTTTGTGCACATTCTGGTGATTAACGGCCCCAACATGAACATGCTGGGCATCCGCCAGCCGGAGATCTACGGCAAGGCCACCTATGAGGATCTGAAATCCATGATCCAGACGGAGGCGGACCGTCTGGGGGTGACCGTCTCCTTCTTCCAGTCCAACCACGAGGGGGCCCTGGTGGATGCCATCCAGCAGGCCTACTTTGACCATGTGGACGGCATCATCATCAACCCGGCGGCCTACACCCACACCAGCGTGGCCCTGCTGGACGCCGTGAAGGCCGTGGGCATCCCCACGGTGGAGGTCCACGTGTCGGACCCGGACAGCCGGGAGGACTTCCGTCACGTCTCCTACATCCGGGCGGCCTGCACCGCCACCATCAAGGGCCGGGGACTGCCGGGATATCTGGACGCTCTGCGGCTCCTCTGCGGCGCGGACACTTGACAAACCACGGCCTCTGACGGATAATATGCCCATACCCCGTTGGGTATCCGGGAGGTGTCGGTATGAGACAATGTATGGACGCGGAGAATCTGCACCGGCGGCTGAAGAAAATCATCGGCCAGGTGCAGGCCATTGACCGCATGGTGGACGAGGACGTGCCCTGCGAGGACGTGCTGTCCCAGATCAACGCCGCCAAGTCCGCCCTCCACAAGTGCGGGCAGGTGGTGCTGGAGGGACACATCCAGCACTGCGTCCGGGACGGCATTCAGCACGGCGACGCGGACAAGACCATAGAGAGCTTCACCAAGGCGGTGGAGCGGTTCTCCAACATGGGATAAGAAAAAGAGGCGCCTGCGGCGCCTCTTTTTCAGTTAGGAGTTAGGAATTGCGGAGCCGCCTGCGGCGGCAATTCCAATTCGTCCGGCTCCGCCGGACACCGAAATTCCTAATTTCTCATTCCTAATTCCTAATTTTCCCGCATCTCCTATCTGCGTAATTCCTTGCGCATGGCGTAGTTGGTCAGCACCTGCCCCCGTACCGGCACCTGCTGCTCCCACTCCACCCGGTATCCTCTGTGGAGGAAAAACGGCAGCGCGGTTTTGGAGGCGTGGACGGTGACTGCCTCCAGCCCCAGGTCCCGGCAGTGTTCCTCCAGCGCGTCACAGATCGCTGTGGCGATGCCCCGGCCCTGGCAGTCCCACCGGACGAACAGATGGTCCAGGTAGCCGGTGGCGTCCACGTTGCCGTAGCCCGCGATCTGGCCGTCGATCTCCGCCACCAGGGTGTACAGACGGCGGAACCAGTCGTCCCGGGTCAGCAGGTCCGCCTCTCCGGCGGCCCAGGCTTCGGCCTGGGCGGGGGTGTAGTCCCGGATATTCACCCGCCGGACGGTCTCGCCGAACAGGCGGGCCAGGGCGGGCAGGTCCTCGGTGCGGTAGCGGCGCAGGTCCATGGGATGCTCCTTTCCGGCGGGATGTCCCCGCAGGGGCCGGCCTGCGTGTCGGCCCGCTTTTCGATGATGAAATGGCCCCGTCCCTCGATGACGGACCGGCCCCGTTCTGCGCCGTAGGGGCGGCAATCTGCCGCCCGGGGGAACTGGTGCGGAGATGGGGGACGGGCGGACACATAGGTCCGCCCCTACAGGGTCATGCTTCCCATTCAGATTTATGCTGTTCCCACCACGCCGGGAACGCCGGGTCTTTGAGGGAGAGGGTGGGAGTACAACGGTTGTAATCTATCAGGCTGGTAATATTCCCGTCCTTTGTTTGGCTAAAGCCACGGAAATAGACACAGCCCAACGCCAATGCATAGAGTTGAAAAAGGAAATTAAAGTCTTTCGTCCACACATGATTGTCATATCGGAAGAAACCCTCTTGCAGTGTGATTGCTTTTACATCGGAGAGATGGATTGTTTTCAACTGGCCCAGCAGATAACGGATATTCTGACCGTTTTTTTCCATTTTCTCCCCGGACAACCGGACAATATCCGAAGGGTTCTTTGACAGTTCTGAGCCGACCACCTGAACATTATAGAAGTCCTCGCCCTCTTTCGCCAAGCACCGATTGAAGATGGCCTGGACATTGCCCTCGTTCAGTTCCAGCGGCTGAAAGCCCTCAGTCTTGATAATCGGTTTTTTTATTGAGAAAGCCCATCGCACGATCCCCCCCACGCACCTTCAGCGGCGCAGAATTTCAGACAACCCCATTATACGGACCACCGCCCCAAAAGGCAAGGGCGGGCACATCTTTTCCTTGACAGTGGCCCTTCTCTGGTGTACGATACTTATACCCCTATAGGTATAAGAAAGGATGTGACCCCCGTGATCCATGCCCTGGAGCGGTTTCTGGAGTGGGGCGGCGTGAAGAAGGACGTGACCTGCCTGGTCCTCTCCGGCGCCGCCCTGCTCGTCAGCATCTTCGACCTCCTGCCCCAGCTGCCCTTTGACGCCGCCTGGGCGGCGGTGATCCTCTGCGGCGTCCCCATCATTCTGGAGGCGGTCATCGGCCTGGTGACGGCCTTTGACATCAAGGCGGACGTGCTGGTGTCCATCGCCCTCATCGCCTCCCTCCTCATCGGGGAGGACTTCGCCGCCGGCGAGGTGGCCTTCATCATGCAGCTGGGGGCCCTGCTGGAGGATCTGACCGTGGCAAAGGCCCGGGCGGGCATCGAGAAGCTGGTCCACCTGACCCCCCAGACCGCCCGCCGCCTCCATGACGGCGGGGAGGAGGTCATCCCGGCGGAGCAGGTGGCGGTGGACGACGTGCTCCGGGTCCTGCCGGGGGAGACCGTCCCCGTGGACGGCGTCATCCTCACGGGACACACCTCCATCAACCAGGCGGTGATGACCGGCGAGTCCCTGCCGGTGGACAAGGGGCCGGGGGACCAGGTGTCCAGCGGCACGGTGAACCAGTTCGGCGCCTTCGAGATGCGGGCCACCAAGGTGGGGGAGGACAGCTCCATCCAGCGGATGATCCGACTGGTCCAGTCCGCCGACGCCGGCAAGGCCAAGATCGTGGGGCTGGCGGACCGCTGGGCCACCTGGATCGTGGTGGCGGCCCTCACCGCCGCCGCCCTCACGGGCCTCCTCACCCGGGATCCCATCCGGGCGGTGACCATCCTGGTGGTGTTCTGCCCCTGTGCCCTGGTGCTGGCCACGCCCACGGCCATCATGGCTGCCATCGGCAACGCCACCAGGCACAGCTTCCTGGTGCGGGAGGGGGACGCCCTGGAGCAGCTGGCCTCCGTCTCCCAGGTGACCTTTGACAAGACCGGCACCCTGACCTTCGGCGCCCCCCAGGTGACGGCGGTGGAAAGCCTGCTGCCGGACATCTCCCGGCAGGACCTCTACGGCTGGACCGCCGGTGCGGAGCTCCGGTCCGAGCACCCGCTGGGCCGGGCCATCATCCAGGGCTGGCGGACCGAGACCGGCGGGGCGCCGCCGGAGGCGGAGGACTTCCAGATGCTCCCCGGCCGGGGCGTGTCTGCCGCCGTTGCGGGCCATCAGGTCATCGCCGGCAACCGGGAGCTGCTGACGGAGCGGAACATCCCCTGGGAGCCCCTGTCCCGGGCCGCGGCCCCTGCCCTGGAGCAGGGCTGCACCGTCATTTACATCGCCGTGGACGGCCGTCCGGCGGGCTTCCTGGCCCTGGCGGACACGGTGCGGCCCGATGCCGCCCAGACCATCCGGAACGTCCAGGCCGCCGGCGTGACGCCGGTGCTGCTGACCGGCGACCACGAGAAGGCCGCCCGCCACATCGCCGGACAGCTGGGCATCTCCGCCTTCCAGGCGGAGTGCCTGCCGGAGGACAAACTGGCCTGGATCGACCGTAGCCAGCGCTCAGGCCAGCTGGTCTGCATGGTGGGGGACGGCATCAACGACGCCCCGGCCCTGAAGCGGGCCCACGTGGGCATCGCCATGGGGGGCGTGGGCAGCGACATCGCCGTGGACGCGGCGGACATCGCCCTGGTGAACGACGACATCCGGGAGCTGCCCCACCTGCTGGCCCTCTCCAGGCGGATGATGCGGACCATCAAGGTCAATCTGACCTTTTCCATGACCCTGAATTTCCTGGCCATCGCCCTGGCCATCACCGGCATCCTGAACCCCGTGGTGGGGGCCCTGGTCCACAACGCCGGATCCGTGCTGGTGATCGTCAACTCCTCCCTGCTGCTGAAATGGAGGCGGCGGGCCTGATCGTTCTGTCCCGCTCAAACAGCGCGCCCCCGGGGGCATTCCCGGGGGCGCGTTTTGGGTCTGTTTGGCCTGGGGCGGTCCGTCAGCCCTTCAGGGTGTTCAGCAGATGGCGGATGTGGATGCTCATGGCGTGGCGGGCGCCCGCCTCGTCCCGCTGCATCAGGAAATCCAGGATCATCTTGTTGTCCGCGATGGCAACGCTCTGCATATGCTCCCGGTTGGCGGAGACCTGGAGGATCTCGTTCACCGCGCTGTTGATGATGGGGTACAGCCGGCGCATATATTCGTTGTGGGACGCCTTGATGATGGCCATGTGGAACTCCTGGTCCGCCAGAGGCCAGTCGCCTCCCTCCCGGGCGATCCGCTCCATCTTGGCGGCCTTGTGCTGGATCTGGACCAGCTCCTCGTCCGTGGCCCGCTGGCAGGCCAGGGCCACGGTGGCGGGCTCAAAAATCAGCCGCATCTCAAACAGATCCCGGGCCCGCACCCGGGAGCGCAGCCCCGACAGGGCCGTCAGATCCACCGCGCTGGAGGGCAGGTCCTCCACCACAAAGGTGCCCTTGCCCCGCCGGATCTCCAGCACTCCCTGGGCCACCAGGAAGGAGATGGCCTCCCGCAGGGTGGTGCGGCTGACGTGCAGTGCCTCGCTGAGCTCGTTCTCATTGGGCAGCTTGCTCCCCGGCGCGAACCGCCGTTCCTCCATGATCAGCTCGTACAGATGGTCCGCCGTCCGCTCAGACAGTTTGACTTTCCTTCCGTCTCCCATATTGATTCCTCCGTGTGCCGTGGTACCGTTCTGCCAGAGGTCCCTATCCGGGCAGAAATATCCGGGAATGCACTTGACATCATATCTCTTTTAAGGTACAATGACATCATACAACAAAAGTAAAAATAATACAACCCTTTTTCAGAAAAAAGTGAGGTGATCTGTCGGTGACGGCGCAAAGCATTTTTTCACACCGGATCTCCATCATCACCGGCCACTATGGCACGGGAAAGACGGAACTGGCGGTCAATCTGGCCCTGGCCTTGGCCGGGGAGGGGTGCCGGGTCATGCTGGCAGACCTGGATATCGTCAATCCCTATTTCCGCTCCCGGGAGCGGCGCCCTCTGCTGGAGTCCGCCGGCGTGCAGGTGATCTCCTCCTCCCAGGCCTGCTCGGACGCGGATGTGCCCGCCCTGCCGGCGGAGCTGCTGGCCATCCTGGAAAACCGGGACGTCCGGGGCATCCTGGACATCGGCGGCGATCCCGTGGGCGCCCGGGTGCTGGCCCGGTTCCAGCCCAAGATCATCGCGGAGGACTACCAGCTGATCTTCGTCCTCAACGCCAACCGGCCGGAGGTACGGACGCCGGAGTCCGCCATCGCCTATCTCCGGGCCATCGAGGCCACCACCGGCCTCACCTGCTCCGGCATCGTCAACAACACCCATTTGTGCGGCGAGACCACGCCGGCGGAGATCCGCAAGGGCGCGGCCTTGGCAGAGGAGGTCTCCCGGCAGACCGGCCTTCCCGTCCTGTGCCACACGGCGGAAAAGCGGTTCTTACAAGATGTGTCAGACCTGGGGGGACCCGTGTTCCCCATCACCATAAACATGAAAAAGCCGTGGGAGCGCTGAACCCGCGGCAACAGGGAAAAGGAGGCGTCTTTCAGACATGACAGCCAAGGTAACCTTCAACTCTGACCGGTGCAAGGGATGTGAGCTGTGCACCACCGTGTGCCCGAAGCACATCGTGGCCATCGATCAGACCGTCATCAACCGCAAGGGGTATCACCCCGCCCATGTGACGGACATCACCGCGTGCATCGCCTGCGCCAGCTGCGCAAAGATCTGCCCGGATTCCATCATCACCGTGGAAAAGTTCTGAGAAGGAGGTCATCGACAGTGGAAAAAGAACTTTGGAAAGGCAACGAAGCCATTGCCGAAGCGGCCATCCGTGCCGGGTGCGACTGCTTCTTCGGCTATCCCATCACCCCGCAGAGCGAGGTCCCGGAATATATGTCCGCCCACCTGCCCAAGGCAGGCGGCGTGTTCCTGCAGTCTGAGTCCGAGGTCGCGGCCATCAACATGGTGTACGGCGCTGCCGGCGCCGGTATGCGGGCCATGACTTCCTCCTCCTCTCCCGGCATCAGCCTGAAGCAGGAGGGCATCACATACATCGCCGGCGCCGAGCTGCCCTGCGTCATCGTCAACTGCATGCGCGGCGGCCCGGGCCTGGGCACCATCCAGCCCGGCCAGGGCGACTACTACCAGGCCACCCGCGGCGGCGGCAACGGTGACTACCGGACGCTGGTCCTCTCCCCCTCCAACGTGCAGGAGGCCGTGGACTTCGTCCAGGAGGCGTTTGACATCGCCGACCAGTACCGCAACCCCGTCATGGTGGTCATGGACGGCCTGATCGGCCAGATGATGGAGCCCATCGAGTGGCATCCCATCCCCAAGCGGGACCTGCCTGCCAAGGACTGGGCCACCACCGGCCGCAAGGACCGGGACCACAACAACATCATCAACTCCCTGTACATGGATCCCGAGGAGTGCGACCGCCACAACGACCATCTGGCGGAGAAGTACGCTCTGATAGAGAAGAACGAGGTCCGCTGGTCCGAGACGGAGTGCGAGGACGCCGAGATCGTCATCACCGCCTACGGCACCCCCGCCCGGATCGCCCTGACCGCCCTGGAGACCCTGCGGGCCGAAGGGCTGAAGGTGGGCCTGTTCCGTCCCATCACCCTGTGGCCCTTCCCGGAGGAGGCGCTGCGCAAGCTCTCCAAGGCCGACCATGTGAAGGCCTTCGTGGACGTGGAGATGAGCTCCACCGGCCAGATGATCGACGATGTGCGGCTGTCTGTCGAGGGCAGAAAGCCCATCCACTACCTGGGCCATGCCGGCGGCGTGATGCCCACGGTGGAAGAGATGGTGGAGGCTGTCAAGGCCGCTTTGAAGGAGGGCAAGTGAAATGGCGATCGTATATGAGAAATCCCGGGGCCTGACGGACGTGGAGTTCCACTACTGCCCCGGCTGCCACCACGGCATCATCCACAAGCTGGTGGCGGAGTCCCTGGTGGAACTGGGCCTGCTGGATGACGCCATCGGCGTCTGCCCCGTAGGCTGCTCCGTGTTTGCCTATAAGTATTTCAACTGTGATATGCAGGAGGCTGCCCACGGCCGCGCGCCGGCCGTTGCCACCGGCATCAAGCGCACCCATCCCCATCAGGCGGTGTTTACATACCAGGGCGACGGTGACCTGGCCTCCATCGGCGCGGCGGAGATCGTCCACGCCGCCATGCGGGGCGAGAAGTTCACCACCATCTTCGTCAACAATGCCATCTACGGCATGACCGGCGGCCAGATGGCTCCCACCACCCTGATCGGCCAGAAGGCCACCACCTGCCAGGACGGCCGCACCAAGGAGCAGGCCGGTATGCCCATCCGCATGGCGGAGCTGCTGTCCACTCTGGACGGCTGCGTGTACGCCGAGCGCGTGTGCGTCACGGACATCGCCAACATCAACAAGGCCAAGAAGGCCATCAAGAAGGCCTTCCAGAAGCAGATGGACGGCGAGGGCTTCACCTTCATCGAGGTGCTGTCCACCTGTCCCACCAACTGGGGCATGACGCCGCTGAAGGCCAACGAGTGGCTGAAGGACAACATGGTCCCGTACTATCCTCTGGGCGTCATCAAGGAGACGGCTCTGGAGAACGCGGAGGTGAAGTGAGATGAAAAAAGAGATCATCATTTCCGGCTTCGGCGGCCAGGGCGGCCTGGCCATCGGCAAGAACCTGGCGGAGGCCGGCATGGCCGAAGGCCTGAACGTCACCTGGGCCCCCTCCTACGGCCCCGAGATGCGCGGCGGCACCGCCAACTGCTCTGTGGTGCTCTCCGACAAGCCGGTGGGCTCCCCGGTGTTTGCCCATCCCACGGAGCTGATCGCCCTGAACGAGCCCTCCCTGTCCAAGTTCGAGGCGGGCGTCCTCCCCGGCGGCACGGTCTTCGTCAACAGCGACGTGGTGACCGACAAGGTCTCCCGGTCCGATCTGACCGCCTACTACATCCCCTGCTCCAAGATTGCTGACGAGGTGGGCAACGCCAAGGTCAGCAACATGGTGATGCTGGGCGCCTATGTGGCCGGCACCAAGATCCTCAAGCCGGAGACCATCGAAAAGATGATCCAGGAGATGTTCACCGGCTCCAAGGCCAAGTTCGTCCCCCTGAATATCGAGGCCTTCCACCGCGGAATGGCCTGCATCGGCTGACTCCCTTCTGGCAGGGCCGGCGGCATTCGTCCGTCGGCCCTGCTTTTATGTCCGCTCCGCTTTCTGTGCATTTTAACAGTTGACTTTGCGCCCGCATCAGCGTATAAAAAAGAGTATAGGCGAATATTGATCCATCATGCGTGGAACGGGACATTCCGCAAAAACACCCCCTCTTCAGAGAGCTGCCGTTATGGTGCAAGGCAGCGAGGCGGCTTTTGCGGCGTCACCCGGGAGCAGTGCGCGGAACAGGTCTTTCCCCAGTATGCCGCACCGGATGCCCTCCGTTACCGGGGCGATCGAGCGGCCGCCGTATCGGCGGCAACGAGAGTGGTACCACGGAAGTTTGACTTTCGCCTCTCCTGCACAGGGCAGGACTGCGCGAAGGTCTTTTTTGTCATCTGTCAAACTTCAAACTATTTTTAAGGAGCGATGAAAATGCTGGATATCAAAATCACCAAGACCACCAGCCCCAAGGCCAAGCCCGCGGACGAGAGCAAGCTGGGCTTCGGCAAGATCTTCACGGATCATATGTTCGTCATGGACTACGCGCCGGACAAGGGCTGGCATGACGCCCGCATCGTCCCCTATCAGCCCTTCCCCCTGGATCCCGCCTGCGTGATCTTCCACTATGCCCAGGAGATCTTCGAGGGTCTGAAGGCCTACCGGACCGCGGACAACACCATCCAGCTGTTCCGCCCCGAGTGCAACGGCCAGCGGATGCAGGACTCCGCCGACCGGATGTGCATCCCCAAGATCCCCGTGGACGACTTCGTCCAAGCGGTCAAGACCCTGGTGGAGGTGGACAAGGACTGGGTGCCCCACTCTGACGGCGCCTCCCTGTACATCCGTCCCTTCACCTTCGCCACCGACGTGGGCATGGGCGTTCACGCCAGCCGGAACTACACCTTCTGCATCATCTGCTCTCCCTCCGGCGCCTATTATGCCGAGGGCATCGACCCCGTCCGCATCTACGTGGAGGACGAGTACATCCGCGCGGCACCCGGCCTGACCGGCTTCACCAAGTGCGGCGGCAACTACGCCGCCTCCATCAAGGCCGGCGAGATGGCCGAGCAGCAGGGCTTCGCCCAGGTGCTGTGGCTGGACGGCGTGGAGAAGAAGTACGTGGAGGAAGTCGGCTCCATGAACATCATGTTCAAGATCGACGGCAAGATCTACACCGCCCCCTGCACCGGCACGGTGCTGCCCGGCGTCACCCGCCGCTCCATCATCGAGCTGCTGAAGGACTGGGGCTACGAGGTCCTGGAGGAGCACGTGGCCATCGCCGACATCATGAAGGCCGGCCATGACGGCAAGCTGGAGGAGGTCTTCGGCACCGGCACCGCCGCCGTCGTCTCCCCGGTCAAGGAGCTGGACTGGAAGGGCGACAAGGTCTTCATCAGCGACGGCAAGATCGGCGAGCTGACCCAGAAGCTGTACGACACCCTCACCGGAATCCAGTGGGGCAAGCTCCCCGACACCAAGGGTTGGATCGTCCCCGTGTGCAAGGGCTGATCCTCCCGCATCCCTTAAAACACAAGCGCGCGGAGCCATTGGCTCCGCGCGCTTTTTACGCTCTGACAAAGATCCGCCGCCGCGGCTCAAACTCCGTCGCACCGTCCCCTTACGTCTTGGCGTGGATCTGGGCACCGCACTTGGGGCAGGTGATGACAATTTTCCCCTTGCCCACCGGCACCCGGCAGATGGTCTTGCAGTTCTTGCAGGTAAAATACTTGTGCTCCTTGTCGGCGTGGCGGGCCTTGGCACCCTGCTGGCTGCTCTTCATCCGCCACATCCAGTTCAGCCACCGCTGGTTCTCGCTCCGGCGCTTGGTGAGGTTTTTGGAGAAGATGCGGAACAGCGCGTAGACCCAGGCGGCGATGGACACCGTGTACAGCACATTCCCCAGCCACAGCAGACGGGGCGCCACCAGCATGGAGATCAGGTCCAGCACCAGGCTCCCCACCACGATGACCAGGCTCAGCTGGTCCACGCCGTTGCGGCCATACATGAACCTGGCCAGCGCGTTTCCGATCCTTTGGAACACTCCCATAGAAAAAGGACTCCTTTTTTCCGGCGGCTCGTATCCGCACGGTATCATTTGATCCCTATTTTACACGGGATCGCCGCCGGGCACAACCTTTCCCGGCAGGAATTTACAAATTGGTCATTTATTTGTTTTGTTCAAAGTGCTATACTGTGTACGTCGTAAAAAAACACCCAAAGGAAGTGCGTATCATGGCAAAGAAACAGTTCAAGGCGGAGTCCAAGCGGCTGCTGGACCTGATGATCAACTCCATCTACACCCACAAGGAGATCTTCCTCC
>DWZJ01000084.1 GCA_019118245.1 Candidatus Oscillibacter excrementigallinarum | reverse complement strand
GTGACAGACTCGGTACTGGACCGGCTGGAGGAACTGGAGCACACCGACTTCATCGACAAGGACGGACGGGAGATCACCCCGGAGCGGTTCGACGTGACCCTCTCCCATGTGTCCTTCGGCTACGGCCAGCGGGAGGTACTCCACGACGTGACATTCACCGCGCCCCAGGGGAGCACCACCGCCATCGTGGGGCCGTCCGGCTCCGGCAAGAGTACCATCTGCAACCTGGTGGCTCGGTTCTATGACACGGACAGCGGAACTGTGTCTGTCGGCGGCCATGATGTGCGGGAATTTACCTGCGAGAGCCTGCTGCGGAACATCTCCATGGTCTTTCAGAATGTGTATCTCTTCCAGGACAGCGTGGAGAAGAACATCAAGTTCGGATGCCCCGACGCCACCCATGAGCAGGTGGTGGCCGCCGCCAAGGCCGCCTGCTGCCACGACTTCATCATGTCCCTGCCAGATGGGTATGACACGGTGATTGGGGAAGGCGGTTCCACCCTTTCCGGCGGGGAGAAGCAGCGGATCTCCATCGCCCGGGCCATCCTAAAGGATGCGCCCATCGTCATCCTGGACGAGGCTACCGCCAGCGTGGACCCGGAGAACGAGCACCTGATCCAGCAGGCCCTGTCCGCCCTGACGAAAGGAAAGACCATCCTCACCATCGCCCACCGGCTGGCCACCATCCAGCACGCCGATCAGATCCTGGTGGTGGAGGATGGCCGCATCGTCCAGCGGGGCACCCATGCGGAGCTGATGACCCAGGGCGGGCTGTATCGGCGATTCATCGAGATCCGGGAGCAGGCCGAGGGTTGGAGATTGGCATGAGGGAAACATGGAGACCCCGTATGGCATAATAGGCATTTGGAGATCGCTGCGATCTGTCAAACTCTGTATGAGTCAAGCATTTTCAGTATGTCCAACTAAGGTTTATCCGTTTCAGCATCGAATTTCGGGCCTCGGAATGCTGTGAAAAAGCTACAGGATTCCTCTAGGTTGCCATGCAAACCCTTAGAGATTTATAAAGCCTCATGCAGGGTAACCGCAGCTTCGGCACTACAACAACGGTGCCGCCGGAGTGTCGGAGGATTACGGCCTCTGCCGTCTCTGACCCTCCGGCCGGAAAGATAGTTTTGCGTCGATGCAGAGTGTCCCGGCCAGCCGGGCTAACTGATTGCCCATGATGCAGTTATCTAAGTAAAAAGAGTTGACGACGGGACAATTTTTCCTGAAAAACAGAGTTTCTCAGCAAGAATCAGAACGGCATTTTAACGTTCTGATTCTTGCTAATACGTCGGCATTACGCATAGAATACGTTTTGGGGTACATGTTTTTCGCCCATGCATCTCTATATGTCTATCATACGTCGTTAATACGTATTTACTTTATATAGCCTGCGTTTCTAAGGCAGCAATTTCCAAAATATAGAATAAATAATCTTGACAGATACAATATATTGTGGTATACAGAAAGCGTTGATTGATTCTCTGTGCGCCCTCCGCTGAGACTGCGGGGACAGGTTCTTGCCTGTGAGCGAGGGAATACTCGCATTGCACACGTTGTCAGGTTTGTACGCAGTTAGCTGAGTACACTGTTCTCTTAGGAGACGGTCTGCCCAGCTGTCTTTTTATTGTTTTTGCGCTGGCAAGGCGACAATTTTCATACACCAGATTCTTTATTGCCGCATAGCGCATACACAAAATATAGAAATATTCCGGTTGACAAACGCAATATATTGTGTTACTATCATGGTGTAGTGTTAATTGTGCGTGTCCGAATGGATGGTGGACGATTTGACGTCCATCCTGCGGGAAGTCCTTCCTGCGTTGCACACGTTGTTAAGTTTGTATGTTTCAGCCGTGGTCGTACTATGCCCATCGGCTGTTTTTTAATGATTTCTAAGTTGTGAAAATAGCTCTATACCGGGAACTGTGAATCTGGATTCCCGGCCAAATCTTTGAATGGATCCTGCACTCAATTTAAGGGTGCGAAAAGTTTGACGCCTGATGAGATCAGGCATTGAGGACTTTTCGCGCCCTTTTTTTGCGTTCATATGGCCATCCCGCCCCCAATGGGCGCCGCCGCGGCTTCTGCCGGCCCGCGGCGAGAATGGCAAAAGGGGTTCCGATATAAAAAAGACGCTTTCACCCCCCCTCTGGATCGAGGCACGCGGAGGGATTTGGGATGTAGACCTCGGAGCCTGTGGCAGCAGGCTCACCCCTCCCTGCTCTGGCACTGCGCCGGTTCGGCAGCACGGAGGACGCACACCCCGGATCCCAGCCGAAGGGATCACACGACACACGCGGGCCATGGCGTTTGCCGTCGCCCGCAGCCGAGTTCAGCGGCCGTGTCGGCAGTCGTCGCCGGAACAAGTTCCGTATCGTTCGTTTCCGCATGAATGCGAAAACTCACTCACTTCACTGTTCCTCCTCTCCAAATCGAACCCGCTGCGCTGGGCTTCGATCAGGTTTGGAACCGCCGACAGGGACCATCCCCATACTGCATCCGTACTGACCTGGCTCAAAATTGAAGAGAGACAGACATTCGCCGTCAGATCGCTCTATGCACCAAAGCGCCTCTGTCCCAAGGGATTCCGGCTTCTTCAAGCCGTTGCTCCCCTGGAGATTTCTCTGGAAATCCGGCGGAAACAGACGGACTTGCCAAGGGGTGGACTGCGCCCATCTGAACGACTTATGATAAGTTGGAGGATATGATCATGTCTCAAAATATTGATAATATAGGCATTTACCTGACTCTGGTGAGTCAGTTGAACAAGCTGGCCCGCCACAACCGCCAGGGCAGTTTCCGCACCAAAGAACGCTATTACGAGGCGTTCAAGCGGTTCTGCGCGTTCCTGGCGGACAAGTATCATCTGCAAAAACTGGAGAACATCAGCGGCAAGCATCTGACCAGTTATGTCCTCTGGATGCAGGAGAGCGGCAAGTCCGCCTCCACCATCAAGACCGATCTGGCGGCCATCCGGTTCTTCCACGACAAAATGAGCCGGCCCAAGTATCAGCTGCCCACCAATGACGAGTTGGCTGTGGAACTGAAGCGGCGGTGTTTCGGCCAGGTGGACCGCACCTGGAGCAACATCGAGTTCAATAAAATGCTGGGCAGGGCACTGGCCGAGGACCGCTATGACTTCATCCTGGCCCTCTATCTGGCCCGGTATGCCGGTCTGCGCATCCATGAGTGCTTCCGCATCGACACCGCCGCGGCGGAGCAGGCGCTCCGGGAGAACGCTGTCACCGTCAAGGGCAAGGGCGGCAAGGTCCGCACTATTCCCATCAATGGGAAGATCGCCGTCGCAATGAGGGCGCAGTTGGCTCGCACTCCCCGGGGCCAGAAGCTGCTGGTACCGGATGGGATGCCCACCGACCGGGCCATCACCCTGTTGCAGCTCTTCATTATGAAACACCGGGACGAGGTGCGGGAGGCAGGTTCTGACTGCCCCCTGACCTTCCACGGCCTGCGCCACACTTATGCGGCAGAGAAGTACCGGGAACTGACTGACAGCGGCAAGAGCGCCCTGGACGCCCACTTCGCCGTGTCCCGGCTGCTGGGCCACGAGCGGTCCGATGTGACCAACATCTATCTGGCCTCCGTGAGAAAGGGGGAGCGCCATGAGCAGTGACTACCGCTCTTTCGATGACCTCCCCCTGACCCTCCGGGTGGAGGATCTGATGCCCATTCTCGGCATCGGCAGAAATACGGCGTATGAGCTGGTGCGCAGCGGAAAAATCCGCAGCATTCGGATCGGCCGTCAGCTGCGGATTCCAAAAGACGCGCTGGTCGCGTATCTTTCCGGCAGAAACCGCTGATTTCATAAAATAATAAATTGACCCGATTCTGTGGTTGGGGTACAATCAAAGTACCCAAACCACGGGATCGGTCGGCACGCGGAAAGGAGCAGAGACGTGCGAAAAACGAGAAAAAGCGCGCAGGGTGCCGGGACGATCCGCAAACGAACAGATGGCAGGTGGGAGACACGGTTTACGACCGGCTTTGACCCCGCCAGCGGCAAACAGGTCCAAAAATCGATCTATGGAAAGACACAGAAGGAAGTCCGGGAGAAGCTGGCGCAGATCACAACGGAACTGGATGATGGGACCTATCTGGAACCTACGAAGGACACCGTTGGAGAATGGCTGGACACCTGGCTTGAGACCTATGTGAAGTATTCCGTGAAGCCCTATACGCTGGACGCCTATCAGAGAAACTGTGATAACTACATCAAGCCGATGCTGGGTAAAATCCGGCTGGCGGCGTTGAACGCCCCGCAGATACAGAGGTTTTATAATAGCCTCCTGACAGAGAAGAAGCTCTCTCCCAAAACGATCCGCAATATTCACGGCGTATTTCACAAGGCGTTGGAACAAGCTGTGAAGCTGGGAATGGTACGGAGCAATCCGACAGACCTCTGCGATCTGCCGAAGGTCCGGCGGAAAGAGATCCATCCCATGGAGCAGGATGAGATCGCCGCCTTTCTGAAGGCCATTGAGGGCTGCAAATACGAGCTTGTCTACCGGGTGACGCTGTTTACCGGAATGCGGCAGGGCGAGATCCTAGGGCTGACATGGGATTGTGTGGACTTTGAGCACAATGCGCTGTATGTCAACAAGCAGCTTCAGAAAACAAAGAAGGTCGGCGGCGAATATGTCCTGGCACCAACCAAAAGCGGCCGCAGCCGCATGATCACAGTGGCGCCGTCCGTGATACACCTGCTGAAAAAACAGAAGCGCCAGCAGGCACAAATGCGGCTGCTGGCGGGGCAGGACTGGAAGAATCCCTGGGATCTGGTATTTACAAATGAACACGGGGGAAATCTCTCCCACTTCATGGTGTACAAGACCTTCAAAGAGATCGTGAAGTCCATAGGGCTGGGCCAGGAGCGGTTCCATGACCTCCGCCACAGCTACGCAGTGGTATCTCTGGAGAGCGGGGACGACATCAAGACGGTGCAGACCAATTTAGGCCATGCGACCGCCAGCTTTACGCTGGATGTTTACGGGCATATCTCTCAAAAGATGCGCCAGCAGTCTGCGGACCGGATGGAACAGTTTATCCGCAAGATCTCCGGGTAAGCTGTTCCCAGAAGATTGTGAAAAAATCTCGTAAGGGTCAGCGTAAGGGTCAAGGGGTATGACAAAACCCTGAAACCATTGCGGTTTCAGGGTTTCTTTTGGCGGAGAAGGAGGGATTCGAACCCTCGAGACCCTTTAGGGGCCTACATGATTTCCAATCATGCGCCCTCGACCAACTAGGCGACTTCTCCATAGCTGCTCCAGGAAATCTGTGTGATTCAAAAAGACCGTCAAAAGCGACAGCGTTATTATTATACCAGAGGTTTTTGGATTGTCAAGCCCCAAAATCAGCTTTTCCCGAAAAAAGGCGGAGAGCCTCAGGCTCCCCGCCCTTGCGCGTCAGCGCATTTCGGAGACGATGCTGTCCACGGCATGGTCCACGGCGACACCCAGCTTGTGGATACTCTTCCCCACCTGCGTTTTCATGGGATCCCTGCCGTAGGGCACCATCATCCCAACTGCCGCGCCGGCCATCAGCCCGGCGCCGATACCGACCCAAAATCCGGTACTCATTCTCATATCAGTCACTCCTTTTCGGCCTGGCCGTAGTATGGCCGCTTTTGCGGGAAAAAACCGCCGGGAGCGGATTTGCCAAAAAGCGTCAGACACGGTATAATGAAAACAGATCGAGACTTGACGAGACGGAGGAGACCATGACCACCATCTATTTGATCCGCCACGCGGAGGCGGAGGGGAACCTGTACCGCATCGCCCAGGGGCAGGCCAACAGCATCATCACCGACCGGGGCTGGCGGCAGATCCAGGCGCTGGAGCGCCGGTTTGCCGACATTCCGGTGGACGCGGTGTATGCCAGCGACCTCTACCGCACCTGCGCCACGGCCAGCGCCATCTACAAGCCCAAGGGACTGCCCCTGCACCGGCGGCGGGACCTGCGGGAGATCTGCGTGGGCGTGTGGGAGGAAAAGACCTGGGGCGAGATCGCCCGGGAGGACCCGGAGCAGCTGCGCAATTTCAACAGCGCCCTCCACCTGTGGCACGCGGAGGGGGCGGAGACACCCCAGGCGGTCCAGTCCCGGCTGCTGGCGGCGGTGCGGGACATCGCGGCCGCCAACGCGGGAAAGACGGTGGCCGTGTTCTCCCACGGCTGCGCCCTCCGGCTGCTGCTGGCGGCCCTGCAGGGGATCCCCCTGGAGGAGCTGGGCAGGACGCCCACCGGCGGCAACACCGCCGTGTCCCGGCTGCGGGCGGACGCGGGGCGGCTGGAGGTGGTCTGGCGGGACGACGTGTCCCACCTGACGGACCCGGCCTTCACCCAGGGGAACACCGTGAAAAAGCGGGCCAACGGCCTGGAGCCGGGGCTGTACTTCCGGCCGCTGGAGCCGGCGCAGGCGGGCTTCCCGGCGGAATGCGCGGGGCGCGCGCCGGAGGGGAACCTGGATGGCGCGCCGGCATTGGTGGGATACCTGGAGGAGACGCCGGTGGGCGCGGTGGCCTTTGACGACCGCCGGGAGGCGGACCGGGGCTGCGGCTGGATCTCCCTGCTGGCGGTGGCGGAGCCCTGGCGGCGGCGGGGCTACGGTGTCCAGCTGATCGGCCAGGCGGTCCTGCACTACCGCCCCAAGGGGCGGGACCGCCTGCGGCTGCCGCCGCCGGAGACGGAGGCCGCCGAGGGCTTTTGCCGGGAGTTCGGCTTTGCCCCGGCTCCGGACGGGGGCGCCTGGGAAAAGAGCATCGGATACGATCCGGAGTTTCTGGGCGCGTGACAGCGCGGGAAATCCGCCGGGGAATTGAGAAATCGAAAAGCGGCCGGGCCAGAGCAAGCGCTCCGGCCCGGCCGCTTTTGGGTCAGTCCAGATGGCGGACCAGGTCCTGGGTGAGGCGGGCGGTCATGCCCCAGATGGCGTGGCCCTGCCAGTACCAGATGGGGACCTCCACCCGGCCCCGGGCCCAGCGGTAGTCGGCGGGGATGCCCACAGCCTGATAGGGGAAATCCGCCGGGACCTCCGGCAGCAGGTCATAGACATGGAACTCCGGCCGGGTCTCCCGGAAAAAGGACAGGGGGACGGCAAAGACCTCCGCCACCTCGGCGGGGGAGGGGGCCATGGAGGCAAGGCCCGCGTCGGACACCAGCCCCAGCACCGGCTGCATGAGAAAGCCCGCCTGATTGCAGATGAAATCCGGCTTGCCCAGGATCTCGATCTCCCGCGAGGGGATGGCCAGTTCCTCCTCCGTCTCCCGCAGGGCACACTGCTCCAGGGTCTCCCCCGCCTCCATGCGGCCGCCGGGGAAGCACACCTCGCCGGGCTGGCGGTGAAGGGCGGCGGAGCGGACCTCAAAGAGGAGGTGGAGGCCCCCCGGCCGGTCCACCAGGGGGCACAGCACCGCGTAGCTGTGGCGGGCCCCCAGCAGTCCCGGCGTATGGCCGCCATACTGACGGCGCAGACGGTCCAGGTCTCTCATAGCAGCATCCTCAGCGCCTGCTGGTGGTTGACGATCTCCACCACCGGCGCGCTGGGGGCGTACTCCCCGTCCAGGGACCAGGGCAGGTCCTCCTCCGTCTCCAGGTGCAGGGAGGAGACATGGCGGAATACCAGGCCCTCACGGTCGTACTGCTGGTTCAGCAGGGCCAGCACCAGATTCTGCAGGTCCGTGGCGGTTTTGGGGCTGGGGATCAGCAGCATCTCGAATTTTCCGTCGTCCAGCACCACCCGCTCCGGGTCCAGCTTCATCAGCCCGCCGATGGAGGTGGAGTTGCACACGGCGCCGAAGAGATAGTCGCCGTCCAGCGTCTCCCCGTCGGCGGTGAGGCGGATGTGGTAGGGGCGGAGGGTGCTCAGGTCCTTCATCCCCTCCAGGATATAGGCAAAGTGGCCCAGGGCGTTTTTCGCGGCCTGGGAGGCGGTGTAGGAGCTGCGGGTAAAGGCCCCGAAGGAGGCCACATAGATGAAGCTGCGCTGGTTCCACTGGCCGATGTCCAGGGCCCGCAGGCGGCCCTTGGCGATGTTCTCCGCGGCGGCCGCCGGGTCCCGGGGGATCTGGAGGCAGGAGGCGAAGTCGTTGGTGGTGCCCTGGGGCAGGTAGCCCAGGGGCGGCGGGGAATCCAGCCGCATCAGGCCGGAGATCACCTCATTGAGCGTGCCGTCCCCGCCCGCGGCCACCACCAGGTCATACGCGGGCCCCTCCCGGGCGGCGATCTCGGCAGCGTCCCCCGGGGCGGCCGTCTGGCGGATGCGGATGAGATAGCCCGCCTGGGAGAGAATGGACAGCGCGTCAAACAGCGGGCCGTGGGGCTTGTTCCGCCCGGCCCGGGGATTGACGATGAAGAGCAGCTTTTGAGATTCCATGAAAGACATCTCCTGACAGAAATGGACGACACCATTCAAAATGGTGGGAAACAGTATAGCACGGCGGCCCGCGGATTTCAATTCCGGAAATGTGGCAGGGGTGTAAATTTTTTCCGCCGCAGGATACAGGGGGGCCGTTTTTTGGAAAAAGCCTTGCAATCCGGCCCCTGTTCGTGTACAATACAGCCTTGCGGGAGAGTCGTTATCAAAATAACGATCTCTGCCGCAAGGCTCCTGAAAACTGAATAGAGCCGAACATTTCTGTCAGGGCGGACAGCTTCCGCCCAACACTGACTCGAAATGAGCAGTGATGCAAAGGAGAGAACCATGAAGAAGAGACTTTTGGCGCTCCTTCTTCTGACGAGCCTCCTGAGCGCCGCACTCACCGGATGCGGAGGCGGCAGCACAGAGCAGGCGTCAGAGGGCGGACAGACAGCGGACGGCTCTGCCGGAGCGCGGGCCCAGACGAATGAGATCGTGGTGGGCATCGCGCAGGACCTGGACGAGAGTCTTGACCCCCACCTGGCGGTGGCGGCAGGAACCAAGGAAGTCATGTTCAACGTCTTCGAGGGCCTGGTGAAACCCACGCCTGACGGAGACTTGATCCCCGCGGTAGCCGCCGACTACACCGTCTCTGAGGATCAGACCACGTACACCTTTACCCTGCGGGAGGGTGTCATGTTCCACAACGGGGACCCGGTAGAGATGGGGGATGTCGTCTATTCCATCGAACGCTGCGCCGACGATTCAGAGGGAACGCCCCTGATCCCGGCGCTTTCTGCTATTTCCGCCATGGACACGGACTCGACCACGCTGACCATCACCCTAGATCAGCCGGACAGCGAATTTTTGTCCTATCTGACCCTGGCCATCCTGCCGGAGGACTATACGGAGCAGGACACCGCTCCGGTGGGCACCGGGCCGTTCCAGTTCGTGTCCCGGACGGCCCAGGACTCCATCGTCCTGGAGCGGTTCGACGACTACTGGGGCACCCCGGCCCAGCTGGACAGGGTGACCTTCCGGATCATCGAGAACGCGGACAGCCTGGTGATGAGCCTGCAGAGCGGGGCCATCGACATGTTCGCCCACCTGACCAGCACCCAGGTGGCCCAGCTGGGAGATGACTTCCAGGTGCTGGAGGGCACCATGAACCTGGTGCAGGCCCTGTATCTGAACAACGCCGTGGAGCCCTTCAACAACGAGTTGGTGCGGCAGGCCCTGTGCTACGCCGTGGACAAGCAGCAGATCATCGACCTGGCCTTTGACGGGTACGGCAGCCCCATCGGCTCCAGCATGTATCCGGCCTTCCAGAAGTATTTTGTGGAGGACCTGACGGACTACTACCCCTATGACCCGGAGCGGGCCCGTGAGCTGCTGGCGGAGGCCGGCTATCCCGACGGGTTCTCCATGACCATCACCGTCCCCTCCAACTACCAGCCCCACATCGACACCGCCGTGGTGCTGGTGGAGCAGCTGCGGGCCGTGGGCATCACGGCGGAGATCCAGCAGGTGGAGTGGGGCACCTGGCTCAGTGAGGTCTACACCGGCCGCCAGTTCCAGTCCACGGTGGTGGGGGTGGACGCCTCCAACATGACCGCCCGGGCGCTGCTGGAGCGGTTCACCTCCACGGCGGACGACAACTTTATCAGCTATCAGAACGCGGACTATGACGCCCTGTTCCAGCAGGCCCAGGCCACGGCGGACGACGCGGAGCAGACGGAGCTCTACAAGCAGATGGAGCGGAATCTGACGGAGCACGCCGCCAACGTCTACATCCAGGACCTGGCGGACCTGGTGGTCCTGCGGAACGGCCTGGAGGGATACCAGTTCTATCCCATCTATGTGATGGACCTGTCCACGGTCCGCTACACCGCATAAGTTCCATGCGCGGCAGAGGATCTGCCGCGGTCCCAGAGGGGAGATGATGCCATGAAGTACGTATGCAAGCGGCTTTTGATGCTGCTGGTCACCATGGTCATCGTCTCCTTTCTGGCGTTCGCGGCCTTTGAGCTGATCCACGGCAGCGCCGCGGAGATCATGCTGGGCACTCAGGCCACGGCGGACCGGGTGGCGGAGCTGGAGGCCCAGCTGGGGCTGGACCGGCCCTTCCTGGTGCGCTACATCTCCTGGCTGGCGGGCTTCTTCACCGGAGACCTGGGGACCTCCTACAGCTACAGCCAGCCGGTGTGGGAGCTGATCGCCCCCAAGGTGGGCATCACCCTGTGCCTGAGCCTTCTGAGCTTCGTGCTGATCGCGGTGGTGTCCGTCCCCGTGGGGCTGTGGGCCTCCCGGGGGCGGAGCCGGCTGGGGGACGCCGTGGGGACGGTGCTGGACCAGCTGTGCATGGCGGTGCCGCCGTTTTTCACCGGCATCCTGCTGTCCTGGCTGTTCAGCATCACTCTCCACTGGTTCGTCCACGGCCAGTTCCCGGATCTGGGGACGGACCCGGCCGGGGCCCTCCGATACCTGTTTTTCGCCGCCGTGGCCATTGCCATCCCCCGGATCGCCATGACGGTGCGGATGCTCCGCTCCACCATTCAGGGGGAGATGCGGAAGGACTATGTCCGCACCGCCATCTCCCGGGGCAATGACCGCGCCGGCGTCCTGCGGCGCCATGTGCTGCGGAACGCCCTGGTGCCGGTGGTGACCTTCCTGGCCCAGACCATGGCGGAGATCGTGGCGGCCGGCATCGTGGTGGAGCAGGTGTTCGCCATCCCCGGGCTGGGGCGGCTGCTGGTGGCCTCCATCTCCAACCGGGACTATCCGGTGGTGCAGGCCATCGTGGTGATCCTGGCCTTCTGGGTGGTGCTGGCGGGCACTCTCGCGGACATCGTCAACCAGCGGATCGACCCCCGCCTGCGGCTGGGAGGTGCGGCATGAGACGGCGGATGAACGGATACCTGCTGGCGGGGCTGATCGTCACCGGCCTCATGGCGGCGCTGATCCTGGTGGGGCTGGTGTGGACGCCCTATGACCCGGACGCCCTGATGGCGGGTCCCAAGCTGGAGGGGCCCTCCCTGGCCCACTGGCTGGGGACGGACAGCTTCGGCCGGGACATCTTCAGCCGGGTCCTCCGGGGGGCTGGCACCACCTTCCTCATCGCATTGAGCACCGTGGCCATCGGCGCGGTGTGCGGCACGGCGGTGGGGGCCTGCACCGGCTACTTCGGCGGGGGCATCGACGAGGTGCTGATGCGCTTCAACGACGCCATGACGGCCTTTCCCAGCATCCTGCTGGCCCTGGTGCTCATCAGCATCCTGGGGCCGGGGAACAAATACAATGTGGTGATCGCCCTGGGGCTGGTGTTCATCCCCAGCTTTGCCCGGGTGACCCGCACGGCCTTCGCGGCCCTGCGGGATGTGAACTATGTGAAGAGCGCCCGGCTGATGGGGGCCTCCGGCGGCCGCATCCTGGTGCGGCAGATCCTGCCCAACACCATGCAGGTGCTTCTGCCGGCCATCACCATCGGCTTCAACAACGCGGTGCTGGCGGAGGCGTCCATGAGCTATCTGGGCATCGGCGTCACGCCGCCGGATGCCTCCCTGGGCTATATGCTCTCGGAGGCCCAGGGGATGCTGACCAGTGCCCCCTGGTACGCCCTGGGCAGCGGCGGGGCCATCGTGCTGCTGATCTTCGGCGTGGGTCTCATCGGCGAGGGGCTGCAGCGCCGGGGCGGGGAGGTGGCCTGATGCTGGAGATCAAAGATCTGCATGTGAAATTCCACACCCGGCAGCGGGAGGCCGTGGCCGGGGTGTCCCTCACCATCCACGACGGGGAGATCCTGGGGCTGGTGGGAGAGTCCGGCTCCGGCAAGTCCGTCACCGCCATGAGCGTGGCGGGGCTGTTGCCCCGGAAACAGTGCGACTTCTCCGGGGAGATCCTGCTGGACGGCGTGGAGCTGCTCCACGCGGACCGACAGCTGCTGCGGAAGGTCCAGGGGAAGGACATCGGCGTGGTGTTCCAGGAGCCGATGAGCGCCATGGACCCCCTGATGATCATCGGCCGTCAGGTGGAAGAGGTGCTGCGCATCCATACGGACCTCTCCCGGGAGGAACGCCGGACACGGGCCCTGGCGGCTCTGGCGGCGGTAGAGCTGCCGGACCCCGAGGGCGTGTACCGGAAGTATCCCCACGAGCTCTCCGGCGGGATGCTGCAGCGGGCCATGATCTCCGCGGCCATCGTGGCACGGCCCAAGCTGCTGCTGCTGGATGAGCCCACCACCGCCCTGGACGTGACCATCCAGGCCCAGATCTTAGAGCTGCTGAAAAAGCTGAACCGGGAGTCCGGCATCTCCATGCTGTTCATCTCCCACAACCTGAACGTGGTGCGGAAGCTCTGCACCCGCACGGCGGTGATGCAGCGGGGCGTGCTGGTGGAGGAGGGGGACATCGACACGGTGTTCCATCACCCCCAGCATCCCTACACCCAGCGGCTGATCGCCGCCATCCCCACCCGGCACCGGAAGGAGGAGGCGCCATGAGCGAACAGGAACTGGTGCTGTCCGTCCAGCACGTCACCAGCGGATACCGCAACCGCGGCGTATTCCGAAGGGGACCGTATCAGGAGGTCCTCCACGACGTGACCTTCGACGTGCGCCACGGGGAGATTTTGGGCCTGGTGGGGGAGTCCGGCACCGGCAAGTCCACCCTGGCCAAGACCATCCTGGGCATCGTGAAGCCGGACCGGGGCCAGGTGATCCACTACACGAAACGGCCCCAGATGATCTTCCAGGACCCCTACAGCGCCCTGAACCCGGCCTATACCGTGGCCTGGACCCTGGAGGAGCCCCTGCGGGTCTACGGCAAGTACGACGCGGCGGAGCGCAGACGCCGGGTCCGGGAGATACTGGACCGGGTGGGCCTGCCGGAGGAGTGCTTGGCGGCCAAGCCGGCGGAGCTCTCCGGCGGCCAGCGGCAGCGGGTGTCCATTGCCGCGGCGCTGATCCAGCGGCCCCGGTTCCTCATCGCCGACGAGCCGGTGTCCGCCCTGGATGTGACCATCCAGGCCCAGATCCTGGACCTGCTGCGGACGCTGCGGCGGGAGCTGGATCTCTCCTACCTCTTCATCTCCCACGACCTGAACGTGGTGTACCAGCTGTGTGACCGGGTGCTGGTGATGAAGGAGGGCCGCATCGTGGAGCAGGGCACGGTGGACGACATCTTCGACCACCCCAAAGAGGACTATACCAAGCAGCTGCTGGCGGCAGCGGAGTGAGCATGACATTTTACAAGGCCCATCGAAAACTGCACATCTGGCTGCTGGCGGATCTGATCCTGCTGGCGGCCTTCCTGCTGGCCCGGGGGCACCGGCAGTGGGTGAATGGATGGGAGCGATTTGTGGCCGCCCCCATCCGGAGAGCCCTGGGCAGCCTGTGCTATCAGGTCTCCTTCTCGGTGATGGAGGTGCTGTATGTCCTGGCGGTCATCCTGGCGGCGGCTTATGTGGTGTGGAGCATCGCGGCGGTGGTCCGGGCCGGGGGACGGCGGAAACGCCGGGCCTACAGCGCGGTGCTGGGGGCGGTCTGCGCCGGACTGAGCGTCTGCGCCGCCACCTGCCTGCTGTGGGGAGTGTGCTATTACACGGACACCTTCCAGGACCGGTCCGGCATCCGGGCGGAGGAGGTCTCCCTTTCGGACCTGACGGCGGTGACCGCCTGGTTTGGGTCAAATCTCGCGGAGACGGCGGACCAGGTGCCCCGGGACGAGAACGGGCTTTTCGACGTCTCTCTGGATGACATCTTCGCCGAGAGCACGGATATCTATGAGGGGGCAGAGGAGCTGTTTCCTTTCCTGGCGTTCGAGGACCGGGTGCCCAAGCGAATGTTCTTCTCCAAAATCATGAGCGCCATGAACTTCACCGGCGTCTACTTCGCCTTCACCGGAGAGTCCAACATCAATGTGGACGCCCCGGCCTGCCTGATCCCCTCCACCATCGCCCACGAGCTGGCCCACCAGCGGGGCATCGCCTCGGAGCAGGAGTGCAACTTCCTGGCGGTGCTGGCCCCCACCACCAGCGGCATCCCAGAGTATGAATACTCCGGCTGGCTGATGGGATACATCCATCTGGGCAACGCCCTGTACGGCGCGGATCAGGAGGCGTGGCAGGCCATCCGGGACAGCCTGCCGGACACGGTGCGGGCGGACCTGGCATATAATAATACCTACTGGGCATCCTTTGAGGGCGTGGCGGCGGACGCCAGCCAAAAGTTCTACGACACGATCCTGAAGGGCTACGGCCAGGCCGACGGCATCCGTTCCTACGGGACGGTGGTGGACCTGCTGGTGGCCTATTACCGGGATGCGGCTATGACAAACGGATAGGAGGATCGCTCCCATGAATATTCTGGTGACGCTGGACCGCAACTACCTTCCGCCCCTGCGGGTGATGCTGGGGTCCCTGCTGCGGAACGACCCCGCGGAGACTTTTGACATCTATACCATCGGCGACGGCCTGCTGCCGGAGGATTGGGCGGGGCTGGAGGCGCTCTGCGCCGGCCGGGGGCGCATCCATCCGGTGGAGGTGCCGGCGGACCTGTTCGCCGACGCGCCGGTGGCCCGGTACTGGACCCGGGCCATGTATTACCGGCTGCTGGCTGCGGAGCTGTTGCCCCAGTCTCTGGACCGGGTGCTGTATCTGGATCCGGACATTCTGGTGATCAATTCCGTACAGCCTCTGTATGAGATGGACCTGGAGGGGAACCTGATGGCCGCCGCCACCCACACCGGGCTGCTGGCGGGCATCACGGACCCGGTGAACCGGCTGCGGCTGGAGAACTACGAGGCGGAGGCCTACTACAACTCCGGCGTGCTGCTGATGGATCTGGACGCCATGCGGCGGGAGGTCCGGCCGGCGGACATCTTCGACTACGCCCGGGAGCATGCCGACATCCTGCTGCTGCCGGACCAGGACGTTCTGAACGGCCTGTACGGCGGGCAGATCCTGGGGGTGGACGACAGCCTGTGGAACTATGACGCCCGGCGGTTCGACCGGTACCTGCTGGTGAGCCAGGGGGAGAAGGACATGGACTGGGTGATGGCGCACACGGCCATCCTCCACTTCTGCGGCAAGCGCAAGCCTTGGAATCACAGCTACCAGGGCCGGTTCTCGGCCCTGTACAAGCACTACCAGCAGCTGGCGCAGCGGCGGTAGGCAGGATCAAAAAAATCCCGTGCCGGGTATCCGGCACGGGATTTTTTCTTTCCGCGATCATTTCATCAGCTCGCACACCAGGTCGGTGTAGCCGGAGGGATCGTCCAGGGGCAGGCCCGCGATCAGAAGGGCCTGGTCGTACAGCAGCGTGGCGTACTTCTTGGCCTTTTCCGGATCCGCCGTCACGGCGGCCTCCAGGGCCTGGAAGGCGGGGTGATCCACATTCAGCTCCAGAATGCGCTCGGCGTGGATGGCGCTGTCCGGCTGGACCGCCTGGAAGTACTTCTCCATCTCGAAGCTCAGGCCCTCGCCCGCTGTCAGGCACACGGGATGGGACTTCAGCCGGGCGCTGGCCTTGACCTCCTTCACCTGGTCTCCCAGGGCCTCCTTCACAAAGTCAAAGGCAGCCTTGTGGGCGTCGGCGGCCTCCTCGGCCTTCTTCTCCGCGCCCTCCTCGATCTCCTGGTCCAGGACGGAGCGGAACTCCTTGTCCTGGTAGGTGTGGAGGATCTGGGCGACGAACTCGTCCACCTCCTCGGTGAAGTAGAGGATCTCCGTGCCGGACTCCCGCAGGCCCTCGGTCTGGGGCAGCCTGTCGATCTTCTCCAGGCTCTCGCCAGCGGCGTAGTAGATATATTTCTGATCCTCCTTCATCCGGGAGACATATTCCGCCAGCGTGATGGGCTTCTTTTCCGTGGAGGAGTAGAACAGCAGCAGATCTTGCAGCAGGTCTTTGTGGGCGCCGTACTCCCCCACCACGCCGTACTTGATCTGGCGGCCGAAGTTCTTCCAGAATTTCTCATAGCCCTCCCGGTCGTCCTTCAGCATCTTGGCCAGCTCGCTCTTGATCTTCTTCTCCAGGTTGGCGGCGATGACCTTCAGCTGCCGGTCGTGCTGCAGCAGCTCCCGGGAGATGTTCAGGGACAGGTCGGGAGAGTCCACCACGCCCCGGACGAACCGGAAGTGCTCCGGCAGCAGGTCGGCGCACTTGTCCATGATGAGCACGCCGTTGGAGTACAGCTGCAATCCCTTCTCGTACTCCTTGGTGTAGTAGTCAAAGGGCGTGGCGCCGGGGATGAACAGCAGCGCCTTGTAGGTGACGGCGCCCTCGGCGGAGACCACGATTACCCGCTGGGGGTCCGTGTAGTCGTGGAACTTGTCCCGGTAGAACTTGTTGTACTCCTCCGGCTTCACATTGGATTTGCGGCGCTGCCAGATGGGCACCATGGAGTTGAGGGTCTCCACCTCCGTGTAGGTCTCATACTCCGGCTTGTCGTCGGGGCTGCCCTCCTTCCGGCGGGTCTTGGAGACCTCCATCCGGATGGGGAAGCGGATGTAGTCGGAGTACTTGCGCACCAGCTCCTGAAGCCGCCAGGACTCCAGGAACTCGCTGTACTTCTCGTCGTCGGCGTCCGGCTTGATGTGCATGATGATGTCCGTGCCCACGGCATCCCGCTCACATTCGGTGATGGTGTAGCCGTCGGCCCCGGAGGACTGCCACATCCAGGCGGTGTCGGCGCCGTACTTCTTCGTCACCACGGTGATGTGGTCCGCCACCATGAAGGCGGAGTAGAAGCCCACGCCGAACTGGCCGATCACGTCGGTGTCCTTGGCGTCGTCCCCCACCTCCTGCTTGAACCGGTAGGAGCCGGAGGAGGCGATGACGCCCAGGTTGTTCTCCAGATCCTCCTTGTCCATGCCGATGCCGTTGTCGGAGACGGTGAGGGTCCGGTGTTCCTTGTCCGCCTTGATCTCGATTTTGAAGTCCTTGCGGCTCATGCCCACGGAGTCATCCGTCAGGGCCTGGTAGCACAGCTTGTCGCAGGCGTCACTGGCGTTGGAG
>DWZJ01000083.1 GCA_019118245.1 Candidatus Oscillibacter excrementigallinarum | reverse complement strand
GGGGAACTCACCGGCATCGCCACCACCGTCCTGGACGAGGTGGAGAGCGCCGGGGCCATGGTGCTGGTCACGATCCTGGGCGGGCTCATCAACTCCGCCGTCATGCTGCTGTGCGTGCTGTTCTGGGACTGGCGCATCGGCCTGCTGGCTCTGGCCGGGATGGCGCTGTACCTGCTGCTCCTCTCCCGCATGGAGAAACAGTCCGCCAAAATCGCGCCCAAGCGGCAGCGGGACGAGGCCCGGCTGGTAGAGGCGGTTCTGGAGCAGCTCCAGGGCATGAGCGTCATCAAGTCCTTCAACCTCACCGGCAAGGGGGACAAACGGATCCGTCAGGCCCTGGAGGACAGCCGGGAGAACAATCTGGCGGTGGAAAAGCTGTTCACCCCCTACATCTGGGCCCAGGAGATGGCCCTCCACCTGTTCAGTGTGGTGATTTTGGTTGCCGCCGTGTGGCTGTATCTGAACGGCAGCCTGACTCTGGCCAACGCCCTGATGGCGGTGATCATCTCCTTCCTGATCTTCTCCCAGATCCAGTCCGCCGGCAGCGGCGTGTCCGCCCTGCGGCTGGTGGGCAGCTCCATTGACCACGCCAATCAGGTGGACCAAATCCCGGAGATGGACCAGGACGGTGCGGAACTCCATCCGGGATCCCACGACATCGTGTTCGACCATGTAAACTTCTCCTACGGCAGCCGGCCCATCTTGAAGGATGTGTCCCTCACCATCCCGGACAGGACCACCACCGCTATCGTGGGGCCCTCCGGCTCCGGCAAGACCACCCTCTGCAACCTGATCGCCCGGTTCTGGGACGTGGAGGGCGGCCGGGTCGCCATCGGCGGCCGGGATGTGCGGGAATACACGTTAGAATCCCTGATGGAGCAGGTGAGCATGGTGTTCCAGCGAGTGTATCTCTTCCACGACACCATTGAGAATAACATCAAGTTCGGCTGTCCCAACGCTACCCACGAGCAGGTGATGGATGCGGCAAAGAAGGCCTGCTGCCATGACTTCATCTCCGCCCTGCCGGAAGGGTATGACACGGTCATCGGTGAGAGCGGGGCTACCCTGTCTGGTGGTGAGAAGCAGCGGATCTCCATTGCCCGTTGTCTCTTGAAGGACGCCCCCATCGTGATTTTCGACGAGGCCACTGCCAATGTGGACCCGGAGAACGAAGATCAGCTCCAGCGGGCCATGGAGGCCCTGACCCGTGAGAAAACGGTACTGATGATCGCCCACCGGCTGAAGACCGTTCGCAACGCCGACCAGATCCTGGTGCTGGACCAGGGCCGCATCGCCCAGCGGGGCACCCATGAGGAGCTGATCGCCCAGGACGGCATCTACCGGGGTTTCGTAACTGAGCGGACGGCGGCGGGCAAATGGGCGCTGTGACCTCTCCCCATTCTGAAATCCCATTCTAAAATGAACAGAGCCAGGCAGCGAAATCCGCTGTCTGGCTCTGTATTTGTGCCGGGATCGTTTCGTTACTGTGATACTATGCCCGCACCGGCAGGTGTCACGCCTTGACTACCACCAGGTACATCTTGAACCGTGTGACGGCCTGAACGGCATGGGGGATGCCCGCGGGCATGATGATGGCTTCTCCACCGTTCAGGGTGTGGGGGACGCCGTCAATGGTGATTTGGGCAGTTCCCTCCAGGATCGTGGCCATGGCGTCGCCGGGAGCGGCGTGGGTGCTGATGGCCTCCCCGGCGTCAAAGGCGAACAAGGTCATGCCCACGCCGGGCTTCTGGGCCATGGTCAGGCTCACCACTTTCCCGTCCTCATACTGGACCTGCTCTTTCAGGGCAAAGGGCTGGGCGTGGGGCAGGTTTTTGATCAATTCTTCCATCGTGATTTCCTCCTGTTCATGTTCCTACTGCAGGGTGATCTGCAGCAGCTTAAAGGATCCTCCGCCGCCGACGGCGTGGGACACCCCGGCGGGCACCGCCAGGCACTGGCCCGCGGTCAGGGTCCTCTCCCCGCTCTCCATGCGCAGGGGCATGCTCCCCTCCAGCACATAGTAGAGGGTGTCGCCAAAGTACCGCTCCTCGCTGACGCTCTCCCCGTCGCCAAAGGCCAGCAGGGTCATCTGGCAGTGTTCGCTGCGGGTGAGGGCCATGCTCACCACCCGGGCCGGGCGAATGTCAATAAGCCCCGCCAAGGCTGCGGGGTCGTCCGTGGGCAGATTGCGGAGAAATTCCATGGGCTTGCCTCCTTTGTAACGTCCTATGTTCAGTATACCCCGGTTTGACGGCCTGCGCAACGGAAGCCAAGGCTATCCCGTGATTTGCCGGATGATCTCCCGGCGGAGATCCAGCAGTTCCGGGGCGGATGCCTCCCGCCCCTCTGCCCCTGGGAGGGTGTACCAGGTTTGAATGGTGGTGGGTCTGGGGGTGAGCACGGCAATGCGGGTGGCCACGGTGAGGGCCTCGTCAATCTCGTGGGTGACAAAGAGCACCCCCGGCTTTTCCCGGCCCCACATGGTCAGGAGCATTTCCACCATCTCCATGCGGATGCCGTAGTCCAGGCCCTGGAAGGGCTCGTCCATCAGGAAGAGGGATCCTCCGAAGTGGAAGGCCCGGGCCAGGGCGCACCGGCGGGCCATGCCCCCGGAGAGCTGACCTGGGTAGTAGTGCTCAAACCCCTCCAGCCCCACGGCGGCAATCAGGGCACGCACCTCCTCCCCTGGGGCGTCCTCCCGCACCAGGCGGATATTCTCCTCCACAGTCCGCCAGGGCAGCAGCCGGGCGTTCTGAAACATATAGCTCAGCTTGCCCTCCGCCCCCTCCACCGTGCCGGCATCGGGGGCGGTCAGTCCGGAGATGATGTTCAGCAACGTGGTCTTGCCACAGCCCGAGGGGCCGATAAGTGCCACGATCTCCCCCTGGGACAGGGTGAGGGACAGGTTGGAGAGAACCGGCAGGCCGTCAAAGGACTTCCGGATCCCGGTGAGTTTCAGCATACCGCTCCCCCCTTCCGGCAGCACAGCAGGCGCAGCAGCTTCTGGGTGAGAAAACAGCCCGCCACCAGCAGGAATGCCCAGGCGATGATGGCGTCCGGCTGCACATTGAGCCGGGCGGAGGTGATGGCCCCGCCGATGCCACTGTTGGTGGTGAGCACCTCCCCCATCACCGCCAGCTTCCACCCGCCCCCGATCACAATTTCCAGGGCGGAGTTGAAGTAGGGCCGGATGGAGGGCAGTGTCACATGGCGCAGGGTCTTCCAGCGGGAAAACCGATAGAGCCTGGCCATCTCCAGCAGTTCCCGATCCACGCTGCGCACCCCGTGGCTCAGATTGATGACCACCGTGGGGACGGTAGCCGTGGCCACGATGAAAATACAGGGCAGGCCGTTGAAGCCAAACCACACCAGGGCCAGCACCACCCAGCACACCGGGGGCACCGACTGAAGCACATGGATCATCGGCGTCCCCACATCCTCCAGCTTGGGGCAAAGCCCGAATATTAAGCCCAGGACCCCGCCGGCGCCGATGCCGATGGCAAGGCCGGCCGCTAGCCGCAGGAGCGTGGTGCCCACGGTGGGCCAGAAATCCGGCTCCTGAAACAGGTGGACAAGGGTGGCCGCCACCTGGGGGATGGGCGGCACAACCAGGGGCGGAAAGTGGAGGGAGGCCAGCTGCCAGGCGCCCAGCAGCAGGCCCACCCCCAGGGCGCGGCGGAGCCAGAGTCCCGCCTTAGCCCTCATAGTACAGTCCGTCGTCCGGCATCGCCCCGCCGATCATGGAGGGGTCAAAATCATAGAGCAGCTGGTAGAAAGTATCCAGCTCCCCTCTGGCGTCCTGGGCGCTCTTGAAGGTGAGCCCCATGTTGGGGATGGCGGCCTCCACCACGGCGGCATTCATATCCAGGTACTCCTCCGCCAAGGCGGCCGCCTCGGCGGGGTTGTCCAGCACCCACTGGACGCTCTCGGCATAGGCCTCCTGGAACTGTGCCGCCAGCTCCGGGTTCTCGTCAAGGAAAGTCTGGGTGGTGCCGAAGCCGGCGTTGGGGATCATGGTGTCGGTGCCAGTGACCCGCTGCCACTCCTCCTCAAAGCTCAGAGCCCGGCGGACTTCGCTGTTCTGATTCATCGCGGAGGTGACCTGGGGCTCGATCAGCGTGGCATATTCCGCCTGACCGGAGGCCAAGAGGCTGGCCACCTCGGCGGTGCTGGCGTAGATCACCTCCACGTCTTCCCCCACCGTCAGGCCGGCCTCGTTCAGGAAGTACTGCGTCAGGGCGTCCGGAGGCGAGGACTGCAAGGGAATGTATACCGTCTTGCCCTCCAAATCACTCCAGGTGGTAAAGTCCGGATCGGTGGTCAGGAAGTAGGTGACGCCCCAGGTGTTCACGTTCATCAGCCGTACATCCAGCCCTTTGTTATATAGCGTGGAGACCACCGTCAGGGGGAATGCGTACATGTCGTGCTCCCCACCCTGGACCATGGCCAGCAACTCCTCCGGGGCATTCCACACGTTCAGGTCGATGGTGACATTCTCCCCCAGCAGCTGGGCGTCCATCATGTGCAGCACCGGCAGGGCGGGCGGCGCGGTGGGGACTCCCACCGAAATGGTCACGGGCTCGGCGGTCT
>DWZJ01000082.1 GCA_019118245.1 Candidatus Oscillibacter excrementigallinarum | reverse complement strand
CGCATTTCAATTTCCTCTTTTTGTAAAATGGAAATATTTTCTAATTATTTTTGATTTCGAATGAGAAGTGCCAGAAAGTTTCATAACAGGCGTTTAAAACTTGAGAAATCCGCCGAACATGTTCTTGCGTGGACAAAAGTCGTTGACGCAAAGACGCGTCCGGTATTACAATGTGGTCGATGCAAGGATGGACGGAGACCGCGGCGCGGTCATCCGCCAAGTCTGGTTTTTTGGAGGGATTCACCATGAGCATTCAGAACGAGTATCTAAGCGGCTTGATGGAGCGCGTGGTCCGGCGGAATCCGGCGGAGCCGGAATTTCACCAGGCCGTCCAGGAGGTTCTGACCTCCCTGGTCCCGGTGGTGGAGGCGAAGCCGGAGTATATCAAAGAGGGCGTCATGGACTGCCTGGTGGAGCCGGAGCGGATCATCAAGTTCCGGGTGCCCTGGGAGGACGATCAGGGCAACATCCACGTGAACCGGGGATTCCGGGTGCAGTTCAACAGCGCCATCGGTCCCTACAAGGGCGGCCTGCGGTTCCACCCCTCCGTGTACGAGGGCATCATCAAGTTCCTGGGCTTTGAACAGATCTTCAAGAACAGCCTGACGGGCCTGCCCATCGGCGGCGGCAAGGGCGGCAGCGACTTTGACCCCAAGGGCAAGTCCGACGCCGAGGTCATGCGCTTCTGCCAGAGCTTCATGACGGAGCTGTTCAAGTATATCGGGCCGGACACCGACGTGCCTGCCGGCGACATCGGCGTGGGCGGCCGGGAGATCGGCTACCTCTTCGGCCAGTACAAGCGGCTGCGTAACGAGTTCACCGGCGTCCTCACCGGCAAGGGCCTCAGCTACGGCGGCTCCCTGGCCCGGACCGAGGCCACCGGCTACGGCCTGTGCTATTTTGCCGACAATATGCTCAAGGACGCGGGCCGCAGCTTTGAGGGCGCCACCGTGGCCATCTCCGGCTCCGGCAATGTGGCCATCTACGCCTGCGAGAAGGCCACCGCCCTGGGCGCCAAGGTGGTCACCATGTCCGACTCCAACGGCTTCGTCCATGACCCCAACGGCATCGACCTGGCGCTGGTGAAGCAGCTGAAAGAGGTGGAGCGCAAGCGCATCCGGGAGTATGTGACCTTCCATCCCGAGGCGGAGTACCACGAGGGCTGCTCCGGCGTGTGGCAGGTGCCCTGCGACATCGCCCTGCCCTGCGCCACCCAGAACGAGCTGGATCTGGCCTCCGCCAAGGCCCTGATCCAGAACGGCTGCTTCGCTGTGGCCGAGGGCGCCAATATGCCCTGCACCCCCGACGCGGTGGAGGCCCTGCAGGCCGCCGGTCTCCTCTTCGCCCCCGCCAAGGCGGCCAACGCCGGCGGCGTGGCCACCTCCGCCCTGGAGATGAGCCAGAACTCCATGCGGATGTCCTGGAGCTTTGAGGAGGTCGACAACCACCTGAAGAAGATCATGACCGACCTGTACCACAACGCTGCGGGCGCCGCCGCCCGGTACGGCAAGCCCGGCGACCTGGTGTCCGGCGCCAACATCGCCGGCTTCCTGAAGGTGGCCGACGCCATGCTGGCCTACGGCTTGGTCTAAGGAGGGCGTCTGCATGAGCGACTATGTTTCCCGCGTGTCCGCAGACCTCCAGCAGCGGTACGCCGACCAGCCGGAGTATCTCCAGGCGGTCCTCACCTGGCTGGAGATGATCGCCCCGGCCCTGGAGGACGACCCCATCTACGAGCGGGTGGACCTGCTGACCCGGATGGTGGAGCCGGACCGGATGCTGACCTTCACCGTGCCCTGGATGGACGACAAGGGCTATGCCCACACCAACCACGGCTACCGGGTGCAGTTCAACAGCGCCATCGGCCCCTACAAGGGCGGCCTGCGGTTCCACCCCTCCGTGAATCCCTCCGTCGTGAAGTTCCTGGGCTTTGAGCAGACCTACAAGAACGCCCTGACGGGGCTGCCCATCGGCGGCGCCGCCGGCGGCGCGGACTTCGACCCCCGGGGCAGGAGCGACCGGGAGATCATGCGGTTCTGCCAGAGCTTTATGACCGCCCTGTACCGCCTGATCGGCGCGGACACCGACATCCCCGCCGGCGACATCGGCGTGGGCTCCCGGGAGATCGGCTATCTCTACGGCCAGTACAAGCGGCTCACCGGCAAGGCGGAGAGCAGTGCCCTCACCGGCAAGGGCCTGACCTACGGCGGCAGCCTGATCCGCCAGGAGGCCGCCGGCTTCGGCACCGTCTACTTCCTGGCCCGGATGCTGGAGCACCAGGGGGAGACCCTGGAGGGCAAGCGCCTGGCCATCTCCGGCTTCGGCAACATGTCCTGGGGCGTGTGCCGCAAGAGCGCGGAGCTGGGCGGCAAGGTGGTCACCCTCTCCGGCCCCGACGGCTATGTGTATGACCCCGACGGCGTCTGCACCCAGGAGAAGTTCGACTTCATGCTGTCCATGCGGGCCAGCGGCACCGACAAGGTGGAGCCCTATGCCGAGCGGTTCGGCGTGGAGTTCTACCCCGGCAAGAAGCCCTGGGAGGTGCCGGTGGACATCGTGATCCCCTGCGCCACCCAGAACGAGCTGGATGTGGAGGACGCGGTGATGATCGTGGCCAACAACGTCCGCTACTACGTGGAGGCGGCCAATATGCCCGCCACCGCCGAGGCCCTGCGCCTCCTGCGGCTGAGCCCCAAGATCCTCACCGCCGGCTCCAAGGCCTCCGGCTCCGGCGGCGTGGTGGTCTCCGCCCTGGAGATGGTCCAGAACAGCCTGCGCTACAGCTGGACCCGCCAGGAGGTGGACAGCCGCCTGCAGCAGATCATGGGCGACATCTACGACGCCTCCGCCGCCGCGGCAGAGGCCTACGGCCTGGGCTACGACCTGATCGCCGGCAACGACATCGCCGCCTTCAAGAAGATCTCCACGGCCATGATCGCCCAGGGCCTGTAAGGACCTGAAGGCGCTCCGGTACGTCGGACGCATACCATGCACAAAAACGGCATCCCCCACGGGGGATGCCGTTTTTAGATTGGATGGGGCCATCAGCCCTTTTCCGCCTCTGCCAGGGACTCCGCCAGGGCGTCCGCCAGCTTGTCCAGCTCGGCGGCCTTGTCGGCCTGGAGGGAGGAGGCCAGGGAGAGCCGCTCGTTCAGGACGGTCATGTTCTTCAATTCCTCCTCCACGAACTTCTGCATCAGATCCCCGGACTTGCAGGCCCAGGAGCCGTTCTCAATGATGGCGAAGGTGCGGTTCTGGAGGTTCAGGGCCTTCATGTCCTCCAGGTAGCTCTTCATCACCGGGTAGATGCCCAAGTTATAGGTGACGGAGGCCAGGACGATGTGGCTGTACTTGAAGCTCTCGGAGATCAGGTAGGACACATGGGTGTTGGACACGTCGTACACCGCCACGTCGGTGATGCCCCGCTCGCAGAGCTTGGCGGCCAGGGCCTGGGCGGCGGCCTCGGTGTTGCCGTACATGGAGGCGTAGACGATCATCACGCCGTTGACCTCCGGCTCGTAGCGGCTCCACTTGTCGTACTTGTCGATGAAATACCCCAGGTCCTTCCGCCACACGGGACCGTGGAGGGGGCAGATGAATTTGATCTGGTCCAGGATGCCGGCGGCCTTGCCCAGCAGCAGCTGGATGTGGGGGCCGTACTTGCCCACGATGTTGGTCAGGTACCGCCGGGCCTCGTCGATCCAGTCCCGGTCGAAGTCCACCTCGTCGGCGAACAGCTTGCCGTCCAGGGCGATGAAGGAGCCGAAGGCGTCGGCGGAGAAGAGGACGCCGTTGGTGGTGTCGAAGGTCACCATGGCCTCGGGCCAGTGGACCATGGGGGCGCCCACGAAGGTGACGGTGTGGTCGCCGAAGGAGAAGGTGTCTCCCTCCTTCACCTCGATGCACTTGTGGCCGTCCGTGTGGAAGCCGAACTGGTGCATCAGCAGGAAGGCCTTCTCCGTGGAGATGATGGAGACCTTGGGATAGCGGAGCAGAATCTCCTCGATGGAGGCGCCGTGGTCCGGCTCCATGTGGTTGATGACCAGGTAGTCCAGGGGCTTGCCGTCCAGCAGGTATTCCAGGTTTTCCAGCAGCTGGCGGCAGGCGGACCAGTCCACCGTGTCAAACAGGACGCTCTTCTTGTCCAGCAGCAGATAGGCGTTGTAGCTGACGCCCTTGGGGATGGGGTGGATGTTCTCGAACAGCGTCAGGCGGTGGTCATTGGCGCCCACCCAGTAGAGATCCTTCGTGACAGTTCTCACGCAATACATACAGAAATCCTCCTTTACTTACAGACGGTGGGCGGTCACGCCTGGATGAAGCTGGACTTGGGCTCCGCGCAATCCGGGCAGACCCAGTCCTCGGGCAGCTTGTCGAACAGGGTGCCGGGGGCGATCTCCGCGTCCGGGTCGCCCAGCTCGGGCACGTACTCATAGCCGCAGCCGCCGCAGACGTAGCGGGGGCCGATGGGCTCCTCCTTGGGCGGGCGGGGCCGCTTCATCTTCACCATGGGGGGCGCCGGCTGCTTCTCGCCGGTGTCCAGGGCGGCGGCCAGCAGGGGCAGGATCTCGTTGACATCGCCCACGATGCCGTAGTCACAGTTCTTGAAGATGGGGGCGCCGGCGTTGGTGTTGATGGCCACGATGGTGGAGGCGTCCTTGATGCCCTTCAGGTGCTGCACCGCGCCGGAGATGCCGCAGGCGATGTACAGGTTGCCGGTGAACTTCTGGCCGGACATCCCCACGTACCGGTTCAGAGGCACGTACTTCAGCGTCTCCGCCACGGGACGGGAGGAGCCGACGGCCGCGCCGGCGGCCTTGGCCAGGTCCTCGATGAGCTTCATATTCTCCTTGGAGCCGATGCCCTTGCCGGCGGACACCACCCGCTCCGCCTGGGCGATGGGGGTGTCCATGGGAATGCCTACGGTGAAGTCGTGGCCGTCCTTTTTCAGGTGCTCCACCAGCTGGGCGACCTTTTCCTCCGCGGTGCCGTCCCGCAGGATGACCTTCTTGCGGATGCCGGTGATGGGGGCGGGCTTCTTGGCCTTGCCGGAGGAGCCGCCGGCGCTCTTGGGCGCCTTGCCCAGAATGTGGGAGGCGATGACCACCCGCTGGATCTCGTTGGTGCCCTCGTAGATGGTGGTGATCTTGGCGTCCCGGTAGGCCCGCTCCACCTCCATGCCCTTCATGAACCCGGCGCCGCCGTGGATCTGCAATGCGTCGTTGGTGACCTCCAGGGCGATGTCGGAGGCGTACATCTTGGCCATGGCGGACTCCATGCCGTAGGGGGCGTGTTCCTCCTTCAGCTCGGCGGCGGAGTACACCAGGAACCTGGCGCAGCGGAGCTTCGTGGCCATGTCGGCGATCTTGAAGGAGATGGCCTGCTGGAAGCCGATGGGCTTGCCGAACTGGACGCGCTCCTTGGCGTAGGCCACGGCGGCGTCATAGGCCCCCTGGGCGATGCCCAGGGCCTGGGCCGCGATGCCGATGCGGCCGCCGTCCAGGGTGGACATGGCGATCTTGAAGCCGTCGCCCTCCTTGCCCAGAAGATTTTCCCTGGGCACTTCCACGTTGTCGAAGATCAGCTCGGCTGTGGAGGAGGAGCGGATGCCCATTTTGTCATAGTGGTCGCCGAAGTAGAAGCCCTTCCAGCCCTTTTCCACGATGAAGGCGCTGATGCCCCGGGTGCCGATGTCCGGCGTGGTGACGGCGAAGACCACATAGGTGTCCGCCTTGGGGGCGTTGGTGATGAAGATCTTGCCGCCGTTGAGCACGTAGTGGTCGCCCTTCAGGACGGCGGTGGTCTCTGTGCCGCCGGCGTCGGACCCGGCGTTGGGCTCCGTCAGGCCGAAGGCGCCGATCTTCTCGCCGCGGGCCAAAGGCACCAGGTACTTCTGCTTCTGCTCCTCGGTGCCGTAGGCGAAGATGGGCCAGGAGCCTAAGGACACATGGGCCGACAGGATGACGCCCGCGCCGCCGTCCACCCGGGCCAGCTCCTCCACGGCGATGGCGTAGCTCAGGGCATCCAGCCCGGCGCCGCCGTACTCCTTGGGGAAGGGGATGCCCATGAGGCCCATCTCGCCCAGCTTCCGGATGGCCTCGTCCGGGAACTCGTTCTGCT
>DWZJ01000081.1 GCA_019118245.1 Candidatus Oscillibacter excrementigallinarum | reverse complement strand
TACTCTCATTCACCGTGGGGTGGAAGCGCAGTCCGCCCTTGTAGGGGCCGATGGCGCTGTTGAACTGCACCCGGAAGCCCCGGTTCACGTGGATGTTGCCCTGGTCATCCTCCCAGGGCACCCGGAACTTGATGATGCGCTCCGGCTCCACCAGGCAGTCCATGACGCCCTCCTTGATATACTCCGGTCTTGCCTCCACCACCGGGACCAGGGAGGTCAGGACTTCCTGGACCGCCTGGTGGAACTCCGGCTCCGCCGGATTCCGCCGGACCACGCGCTCCATCAAACCGTTCAGATACTCATGCTGAATGTTCATGGTGAATTCCTCCAAAACCTAACTTCGGCGGGAGGGCTGCTCCGCATCCGGCTCCCGCGCCGTGAATCGTCTTTATTTTATATGCAGAAAGTTCCTCCCGTCAACGACCTTTGTCTGTTTTGCGAAGATATTTGGCGACTTTTTCAAGTTTTAGCCCGTATATAGGACTGTTTCTAGCATTTCTTTTTCATTTCCCAAAATATATGGAAAAAATTCCCTTTTTTCATCGGCAGCCTTTCCGGCAGGTCACCCCCGTTCCGGTGCTGTTGTTTTGGCCGGCAACCAAACAGTCATTTTCAATAATTAAGCAGCTTATTCTTTTGGACCGTTTTGTGAAATCATCCAGATTCCTGCATACTGCCCATAAAAATCAAAACTTTTCTCTTGACAGGGCCCGGAGGGGTGTGTTACCGTTTTTGCATACCAAACAAATATGATGAAGGGAACAAGTAACCCGCTTCGCTCCGCTTTCAGAGAATTGCCGGTTGGTGCAAGGCAACAAGCGTCGGACCTGGTGAAATCATCCTGGAGTAGCCTGCTGAAAGATTCGGTCTGATAGGCAGTGCCGGGCGCACCCGTTACCGTGCAAGGGCCTGTTGGGGCCTGCTGAGATGGCGGAGATGCTCACGCATCCCGTTAACAAGAGTGGTACCGCGAAGGTGTTCGAACTCCTTTGCCTCTTGATTTGCAAGAGGCAAAGGAGTTTTTTCTTTCGTTTCAGCCGTTCTTTTCAGGGCCCATCGGCACACCGTTCCCATCAACCCAAACATCAAACAGAAAAGGAGAACACAACCATGGCGATCAAAAAGTATTACGACTCTGACTGCAACCTGGGCCTGCTGGACGGCAAGACCGTGGCCGTGATCGGCTTCGGCTCTCAGGGCCACGCCCATTCCGAGAACCTGGCTGAGAGCGGCGTCAACGTGGTGGTGGGCCTGCGGAAGGGCTCCTCCCACTGGGCCAAGGCGGAGGAGTTCGCCGCCACCTGTCCCAACTTCAAGGTGATGGAGGTGGAGGAGGCCGCCAAGGCCGGCGACATCGTGATGATGCTGGTGCCCGACGAGCTGTGCGCCGACATCTACAACAAACAGGTCGCCCCCTATATGACCGAGGGCAAGACCCTGGCCTTCGCCCACGGCTTCAACATCCACTTCAAGACCATCGTGCCCCCCGCCAACGTGGACGTGATCATGGTGGCTCCCAAGGGCCCCGGCCACACGGTCCGCAGCCAGTACCTGGAGGGCAAGGGCGTGCCCAGCCTGATCTGCGTGGAGCAGAACTTCACCGGCAAGGCCAAGGAGGTGGCCCTGGCCTACGCCTCCGGCATCGGCGCCGGCCGGGCCGGCATCCTGGAGACCACCTTCAAGGAGGAGACCGAGACCGACCTGTTCGGCGAGCAGGCCGTTCTGTGCGGCGGAGTCTGCGGCCTGATCCAGGCCGGCTTCGAGACCCTGGTGGAAGCCGGCTACGAGCCGGAGATGGCCTACTTTGAGACCTGCCACGAGATGAAGCTCATCATCGACCTCATCAACGAGGGCGGCTTCGGCAAGATGAGCTACTCCATCTCCAACACCGCCGAGTACGGCGACTACCGCACCCGCAGCCGCCTGATCACCGAGGACACCCGCAAGGAGATGCGGCAGATCCTCAAGGAGATCCAGGACGGCACCTTCGCCTCCGAGTTCCTGGCGGAGATGAACCCCAACGGCGGCCGCAAGACCCACTTCCTGGCCATGCGCCGCATGGCGGCCGAGCACCCCATCGAGAAGGTGGGCGCCCAGCTGCGCAGCATGATGAGCTGGCTGAAGAAGTAACGAGGCCCAAGGCACCGGCCCGGAGGCGGGAACCTCCGGGCCGGCTGGAAAAAGGAGGAACGCAAGACCTATGCGCAGTGATAACGTGACCAAGGGCGCCGAACGGGCACCCAACCGCAGCCTTTTCTACGCCCTGGGCTACACGCCGGAGGACCTGGAGAAGCCCCTGATCGCCGTGGTCAGCGCCCACAGCGACATCGTCCCCGGACACATGAACCTGGACAAGCTGACCCAGGCCGTGAAGAGCGGCATCGAGGCCGCCGGCGGCACCCCCTTCATGGTGCCCGCCATCGGCGTGTGCGACGGCATCGCCATGGGCCATGTGGGCATGAAGTACTCCCTGGCCAGCCGGGAGCTGATCTGCGACAGCGTGGAGACCATGTTCATGGCCCACCAGTTCGACGGGATGGTGCTGGTGCCCAACTGTGACAAGATCGTGCCCGGCATGGTGATGGCGGCGGTGCGGATGAACGTGCCCGCCGTGGTGTGCAGCGGCGGCCCCATGCTGGCCGGCACCTATGACGGCCAGGAGGTCAGCCTCTCCAAGATGTTCGAGGCCGTGGGCTCCTACAAGGCCGGCATGATCTCCGCCGAACAGCTGGAGGACTGCACCCAGAACTGCTGCCCCGGCTGCGGCAGCTGCTCCGGGATGTACACCGCCAACTCCATGAACTGCCTGTGCGAGGCCATCGGCATCGGCCTGCCGGGCAACGGCACCATCCCCGCGGTGTACAGCAAGCGCTTGCAGCTGGGCCGCCGGGCCGGCGCCGCCATTATGGAGATGGTCCGCCGAAACATCTGCGCCCGGGACATCATCAACGCGCGCAGCATCCGCAACGCCCTGGCCTGCGACATGGCCCTGGGCTGCTCCACCAACACGGTGCTGCACCTGCTGGCCATCGCCCAGGAGGCGGGCTGCCCGGTGGACCTGGCCCTGTTCAACGAGATCAGCGAGAATACCCCCAACCTGTGCCATCTGGCCCCGGCGGGCCCCACCCATATGCCGGACCTGTACGCCGCCGGCGGTATCCCCGCCGTCCAGGCGGAGCTGGCCAAGAAGGGGCTTCTGGACCTGGACTGCATGACCGTCACCGGCAAGACCGTGGGCGAGAACATCCAGGGAGCCAAGAATTTGAATCACAATGCCATCCGGCCCATTGAAGATCCCTATTCTCCCACCGGCGGGCTCCAGATCCTGTGGGGCAACCTGGCCCCCAACGGCTGCGTGGTGAAGCGCAGCGCCGTGGCGCCGGAGATGCTGACCCACACCGGCCCCGCCCGGGTGTTCGACAGTGAGGACGATGCCATCGCCGCCATCTACGCGGGCAAGATCGTCCCCGGCGACGTGGTGGTCATCCGGTACGAGGGCCCCAAGGGCGGCCCCGGTATGCGGGAGATGCTGAACCCAACCTCTGCTCTGGCGGGCATGGGCCTGGACAAGACCGTGGCCCTCATCACCGACGGCCGGTTCTCCGGCGCCAGCCGGGGCGCCTCCATCGGCCACGTCAGCCCCGAGGCCGCCTCCGGCGGTCCCATCGGCCTGGTAAAGGAAGGGGACCTCATCGCCATCGACATCCCCAACGCCTCCATCACCCTGCGGGTGTCTGACGAGGAGCTGGCCGCCCGGAAGGCCGCCTACGTCCAGCCCGCCCCCAACATCACCACCGGCTGGCTGGGCCGCTACGCCCGGATGGTCACCAGCGCCGACGAGGGCGCGGTCCTCCGCTGAGGGCCCCGGACAGGGAGGAATG
>DWZJ01000080.1 GCA_019118245.1 Candidatus Oscillibacter excrementigallinarum | reverse complement strand
GGGGGCAGTTGCCCTTGGCGGCGTAAGTCAGGCCGTCGGTGATGCCGTTGGCGGCAGCCCAGGTCTGGGCCTTCTGGGACCAGCCGCTGCCAGTGGCGTTCCCGCCGGCAGCCCGGCAGAGGAAGGCCAGGATCTGGTCATAGTGCAGCGTGCCGTTGGGCTGGAAGGTGGTGGCGGTGACGCCGTTGGTGATGCCCTCCTCCGCCGCCCAGCGGACGGCCTTGTAGTAATAGGCGCTCTGGTTGGCCGCGTCCGTGAAGGTGGGCGCGCTGGCGGAGGGCTCCGGCTGCCCGGCGGCCCGCCACAGGAAGGTGACGGCCTGGGCCCGGGTCACAGTCGAACCGGGGGAGAAGGCGGAGCCGGAGGTGCCCTTTGTGACTCCCTCTGTCACCGCCCACTCCACCGCATCGGCGTAGTAGGCGTTGGCGGAGACGTCCCGGAACTGGGTGCCGTCCTCCTCTGCGTAGGCGGGGACGGCGCCGGCCAGCAGCACCGCCGCCAGCAGGCCGGGGAGAATGCGTTTGATGAGATGTTTCATGGGGTGCTCCTTTCTTTCTGTGTCAGGTTTTGATGGTTTAGTCCGGCGGGTCAGGCCAGCTGTTGGGCACCGGAGGCGCCGATGTTCTCAAACAGCTGCCGACCGGCCCAGGGCCGTGGATAGGGCCGAATGCGTGATCGCATTTTTCGCTTCATAGTTGTCTCTCCTTTTTATTTTTGGGGCTCTGGTATGTAGTGCCGGGAGCACGGCCGTCGGTTTTATGATTTTGAAGCTCATACAAAATTTTTTGGAAGGGGCGCACAGTCGAAAAAACGTCTGTCATCCAATCAGGCCGCACGCAACTTCACGCTGAGAGTTCCCCTCTTGTAAAAAGCGAGGATCCCGGTGTCTATTGGTATCACGCAGAAATTCTACTGTTTGGGCGGTCTCGTCTCCTGCATAGGGGCGTGGAGAGGTTCCAGCTCTCCGCGCTCCGCCCTTTGTTCTCCTCGATCTTATTGCTCTGGCGCAGCAAATCCTCAGGAGTCCTTCCACAGCCCGTCCCTTGCCGGGCCGTCGTCTCCCTTTTCCTTTGACCGCAATTTCAGCCCGTTATGGGCCGTTATGCTTTCCCGTTTTCTGCCAAGAATCCCGCCGCCTCTTCCCGGGTCATGGCCGCATCCACGGCGTACCGGTTGCTGAGCACCAGCTCGTCCATGGAAGGCAACTCCTTCACCTGTTCCATGGTCAGGGCGCCGGCGCTCTCTGAAAAGACATACCGCTCCGTGACCTGCCGGGAGGTGGAATAACTGGTATCTGCATACAGGGTCTTGCCGTCCGCCGACTGGAACAGGGTATAGGTCAGCATGCTGCCGGCATAGAAATCCCAGGATTCCCGCATGAGCGTCGATACCTGCCCGCCCTGGTAGGTGAGGATGGTCAGATAGCTCTCCGACCAGGGATACGTCTCATCCGCCTCTACAAAGATCATCTCCGGCGTCTCGTCGCCATAGACGTCCGCAAAGGCCACAGGATAGATGGCGTAGTTGATCTCCTCGTACCAGCGGGCATACATATCGATCATCTCCGCGTAGCTGTCCAATGCCGTGAGATAGGCGGCATACGCCTCGGGGTAGGAGGGTGCCGCACTAACTGACTCCTCTGGAGCCTCTGACTGCTCACCGAACCCATCCTGCAAATAGGGGGCATCCGCATACTCATCCCAGATTGAAAGCTCGACTGGCTCTCTAGTCATCCACCAGTCCACGTCTTCATAGCCAGCGGAGACGATGTCGCCAGAGATCCAGATGGAGCCGTCAGATTTAAGCACCATGGTGGATAGCGGCCCGCAGGACACATCCACCACACCGTCCTGTATCTTGGCCGGCGTATAGATCTCCGAGCCTATGTCAGTATTTCCCATCTGGCCGTATTCATTGTTTCCCCATGCCCACAGGCTGCCGTCATCCAGGAGCACGGCAATATGGCGAGAGCCGCAGCTGACGGCAGCTATGTCGTCGAATACCTTCACCGGTTCCAATAGATTCTCCGGCTCTGCCCCGGACTCCGGATCCATCTGAATATTACTGACCCACAGGGAACCATCTGTTCGGATGATCGCTGCAAAGTTATCTCCGCAGTCCACATCTGCCACATTGTCCATGATCTTGATCGGCTCAGACGAACGCTGATTGGAATAGTCGCCGAAACCCACGGGGATATCGATTCCCCAGGCCCAGAGGCAGCCGTCCTCTGTAACAGCCATGGTATAAAGAATCCCGCAACTGACATCGACCACGCCGTCCATCACTTTCAGTGGCTCAGCGGAATGGGAGCTAGAGTTCGGCATGGATGTGCCCAACTGTCCGTATGAATCATCCCCCCATAACCAGAGGGAGCCGTCCGTTTTGCGTGCGGCGGCATGTCTCTGGCCCAGGGATACCTGCGCCACATCATCCAACACCCTCACCGGTTCGCTGGAAGATTCCATGGAGCCATTGCCCAGTTGGCCATAGACCCCTCCTCCCCACATCCACAGAGAACCATCTGTTTTGATAATCGCTGAGGTCCCTCCTCCAAGCTCTGCCGCGCTGACACCGTCGATTGCCCTGACACCAGCGGTTGCCTGTTGGTCATCCAAGGTGGGAGTCTCGAGTCCTCCCCACATCCACAGGGAGTCGTTTTCATCAATCGCAGCGGCCACATTACTTCCGTTGATTACCTTCACCCATCTGGAGCGGGCATCCTCTCCAGCGCCGTTCCCTCCGTCTGAATGAATCATCGAAGATATCCCAACGGCTCCGCCAGCGACGATGGCAGCGGCCACAATGCCGGCGATCAGCTTCATAGAGATCCCAGCCTTGGCGGCGGTGCCTGCTGCGGCTGCGGCTTTCCCAGCCGCCGCTCCGGCTTTTGCCGCCGCGGAAGCTGCCCCGCCTGCAGAGGAAGCCCCGCCCTCTGCCGCCGCGCCGGCGCCTCCGGCGGCGGCACCTCCGGAGACAGCGCCGCTGCCCGCAGGGGAGAGCACCTGGCCCGCCACGGCGGCAGCTGTGGCAGGATCGAGAAGCGTACCATCCGCCTCCTGCCGCAGGAAGAAGACCAGCAGCACCAGCGGGCTGACGCCGTAGAGCTTGACGCCCTTGCGCTCGTAGTCCTCCACGCCGGCCTTGATAGACTTCCGCGCGTAGTTCAGCCGGCTTTTCACCGTGCCCTCGCTGGTGTCCATGGCCTCCGCGATCTGCTTCACGCTCATCTCGTCGTAGTAGTAGAACAGCACGGTCATCCGCTGTTCCGGCGGCAGCTCATCCACCAGGCCCAGGATCATCCGCCGGGTCTCCCCGTTGTCCAGGACCTTCTCCGGCACCAGCGTCTCGTCCAGGTTTTCCACGCTCTCCAGCATGGAGTTGCCCTCTTCATCCTCGGGGATCTGCCACTCTTTATGGGGCGCAGTCAGCAGGTGTTTGCACTGGTTTGCGGTGATCCCATTCACCCAAGCCCAAAAAGCCGCCGGCTCCTTCAGTTTATCCAGACTGGCGATCATGGTCATCAGCACGGTCTGGGTGGTGTCCTCGGCATCCTCCTTATTTTTCAACATCTTCTTGCAGTGGTAGTAGACCCGGTCCTGGACCGTCCGCACCAGTTCCTCCTGGGCGTCCAGATCCTTCTCCCGGCTCCGGCGGATCAATTCCAGCAGCCTTTCCTGCTCTATCTTCAAGCAGCATCCCTCCTATGTTTTTCAAGATTCTCTGCGGTGCCGTATGTGTCTCTGCGTCCAGCTGGAAACATCGGCGGAGAAATTGAAAAAAGGTGATATATCTCATTGCGCGCTCCTCCTTTCAGCGGCTACATGGTATAGTGCCGGAAAGGAGGAGATCGGTTTTATGTTTGGGGGAATCTTATGAGATCTTTTTCGTCGGATCTCTCAGCGGACTGCGGTCGAAAGCGGTTCCTCAGTGAGGAAGGCGGTCCAAAAAGGGATCGGACGGTTCAGTCGTCTCCTCTAAAATCTCGCCCGCGCCGGCGATGCTCTCTTCGATGGACCTTCGCGCGTCGTTCAGCCGGCTCTTCACCGTGTCCTCGCTGGTGTCCATGGTCTCCGCGATCTGTTTGACGGTCATCTCGTCGTAGTAGTAAAACAGCACGGTCATCCGCTGCTCCGGCGGCAGGTCGTCCACCAGCCCCAGGATCATCCGGCGGGTCTCCTCGTTGTCCAGGCCCTTGTCCGGCGCCAGCGTCTCCTCCAGGTCCTCCACGCTCTCCAGTAAGGCGCTTCCCTCCTCGTCCTCCGGGAGCTGTCGCTCCTTGTGGGATGTGCTCAGCAGATGCTTGCAGCGGTCGGCCGTGATGCCGTCCACCCACCCCCAGAAGGCCGCTGGCTCCTGCAGCTGGTCCAGGCTTGTGATCATGGCGAGCAGCACATCCTGAGAGGCGTCCCAGGCAGTCTCCTCATGCTTCAGCATTTTCTTGCAGTGGTAATACACCCGATTCTGGGCCGCACGCATCAGGTCCTCCTGGGCGTCCAGATCCCGCTCCCGGCTCCGCCGGATCAGTTCCAGCAGTTTTTCCTGTTCCATCTTCCATCCGCCTTTCTCATGCTCTTTCCAAATATCCGATCTGCTCACGCTGCCTGGTGAAAAGGCCGCCTCCTAAAAGAGACGGCCCCTGATTTCCGCAGCCCATTTCACGGTTCCGGTCGGTTATTCAAGAATTGCGCAGCCCGTCCAGCCCCCGCAGCAGCCAGTTGTACTTCCGGAGGACGCCGTCCACATACAGCTGGGAGGCATCCTCCAGGGAATTGGCCCTTCCGCTCTTGATGTAGGAGATCAGCTTGTTGAGCCCTTTCTCCGTGTAGCACATCTTGTGGACGCCGGGCAGCTGGTCCGCGATCTCCAGGCTCCAGCCGTTTCTCGCGTCCTGGGCCTCCATGGCTGCCACCTGGACCCCCGCGATGGTGGGCCCCACCACCATGATGATCTCCCCGATGAACACCGCAACGAAGAAGAGGAATATTTCGCTGGCCGTCATCCGCATCTGCCCCCGCACGAAATACAGGACCATGAGGGCCAGCATCCAGAGCAGAATTCCCACCACCAGGCCGTTCTCCGCCCGCACCCGCAGGTTTAAGTCCCGCTGCAGGGACCAGAAGAGCCGGGAATGGTACTTCTTGAAGAAGCGCTCCCGGGGCTTGACCAGCTCCTTGCACTGCTCCAGGTGATCCACAATCTGCTTTCTGTACGCCATCATCTGCTCTCTTGTCATAAAGATCTTCCTTTCTCTTGTTCGCCGTCTGTGGGCCGGAGCCCGGCGGCGCGTTTTTTAGGTCTCTGTCATTCAGTGCCGGAAAGCCGGCCGCCGGTTTTATGGTTTTCAAAAAAATTTTCAGTCCCGCAGGGGCGGTCATTCCTCTCCAACCCGTGCGGTGTAAAAAGCGAAAATGCCAAACAGCAGGATGACCGCGATGCTGACCAGGTCCTGGAGCAGCGTGCCGCCGGAGAGGGAGACGAGCACGCCCAGCCCCACCAGGCCGCAGGTCAGGCCGCCTATGACCCGGAAGGTGGCGCCGTGGCCGGGCATAAGGTCCCACAGCCGCTGTGCGATGCCCCGCAGGAACCGCTGGCCGCCGCCGCGGCGGAATCCCACATAGTACAGGATGAGCGCCGGCAGGGAGGCCAGCTGCAGTGCGTAGGCAGCGTGGAAGATCAGATGGAACGGGTAAAAGGGGCCGCCGATGGTCTCCGCCGCCATGTAGAGCGCCGACGTGAGGAGCACCGCCGGCACCGCGAACCACCGCGTCCGCTGCCTGCCCGCCCAGGCGCCCCGGAGG
>DWZJ01000079.1 GCA_019118245.1 Candidatus Oscillibacter excrementigallinarum | reverse complement strand
GTCTCCTTCTTGGCCGCAGGCTTCTTCGCCGCGGTCTTGGAGGCTGCCGGTTTCTTGGCGGCGCTCTTTTTCGCGGCGGTCTTGGCGGTATCCGCCTTCTTGGCCGCAGCTGTCCGCTTGGCGGGCTTCTTCTCCGCTGTCTCCTCCGCCGCAGCGGCAGGCTCTGCGCCCTCGGCGCCGTCCGCGGCCTTCTTCCGGGGATAGCCCCGCTTCTCCTCCGGCAGGAAGTTGGAGCACTCCGGGTTGATGCAGAAGGGCTTCTTGAAGCCCCGGCCCGCCTTCTTGAACATGGTGTGGCCGCAGACCGGGCAGTCGTCCTTCACCGGCACGTCCCAGGTCATGAAGTCGCACTTGGCGGCCTCGTCCTTGCTGTTCATATGCTCACAGCAGTAGTAGGTGTACTGCTTGCCGGTCTTTTTGCTGTTGCCGGTGCGCTTCATCAGCCGGCCGCCGCACTTGGGGCAGCGGCCCGGCATCTCCACCACCAGGGGCATGGTGAAGGTGCACTCCGGATATCCCGGGCAGGCCAGGAAGCGGCCGAACCGGCCGGACTTCACCACCAGGTTCCGCCCGCACTCCGGGCAGATCTCCTCGCTGACCTCGTCGGGCACCTTGATGCGGGTGCCGTCCAGGGCCTTCTCGGCGTTCTCCATGTCCTGCTCAAAGTCCCCGTAGAACTCCCGCAGGACGTCCTTCCAGTAGGTGGTCCCCTCCTCCACGGAGTCCAGCCGCTGTTCCATGTTGGCGGTGAATTTCAGGTCCGCGATGTCGGAGAACCGCTCCTTCATCAGGGCGGTGACCACCCGGCCCAGGTTGGTGATATGGAGGTACTTGCCCTCCTTCACCACATACTCCCGGTCCAGGATGGTGGACACGGTGGGCGCATAGGTGGAGGGGCGGCCGATGCCCTGTTCCTCCATGGCCCGGATCAGCGTGGCGTCGGTGTAGTGGGCCGGGGGCTGGGTGAAGTGCTGCTCCCGGTCGAAGCTCTGCAGGGTCAGGGGCTCTCCCTCCCGCAGGGCGGGCAGGGGGGATTCCTTCTCCTCTTTCTCCTCGTCCTTGCCCTCCTCGTACACGGCGGTGTAGCCGGAGAATTTCAGGCTGGAGGAGCTGGCCCGGAAGCTGTGGCCCGCCGCCTCAATCTCCACGGCCACGCTGTCGTACACGGCGTTGGCCATCTGGCTGGCCACGAACCGGCTCCACACCAGGCGGTACAGGCGGTACTGCTCGCCGGTCAGGTCCTTTTTCAGCTGCTCCGGCGTCCAGTTGACGTTGCTGGGGCGGATGGCCTCGTGAGCGTCCTGGGCGCCCGCCTTGGCCTTGTACCGGTGGGTCTGGGCGTAGGTTTCGCCGTAGCGGCCGGTGATGAAGGTCTTGGCGGACGCCAGGGCCTCCTCACTGATCCGCAGGGAGTCGGTACGCATATAGGTGATGAGGCCCACGGTGCCCTCGCCCTCGATGTCCACGCCCTCGTACAGCTGCTGGGCGATGGCCATGGTCCGCCGGGGCGTCATGGACAGCTTGCGGGACGCCTCCTGCTGCATGGTGGAGGTGGTGAAGGGCGGGGAGGGGCTGCGCTGCTTATCCGTGCGCTTCACGGTCTTGACGGTGAAGGGGGCCTGCTCCGTCTCCCGGACCACGGCGTCCACGTCCTCCGCCGACTTGAGCTCCGCCTTCCTGCCGTCCTTCCCGTGGTAGCGGGCGGCGAAGGGGAGCTTTTTCGCGTCGTCGCCGAACAGATTGGCGTCCAGGGTCCAGTACTCCTCGGGCTTGAACTCCTCGATCTCCCGGTCCCGGTCGTCCACCATGCGGGTGGCCACGGACTGGACCCGCCCGGCGGACAGGCCCCGGCGGATCTTCTTCCACAGCAGGGGACTCAGCTCATAGCCCACGATCCGGTCCAGGATGCGGCGGGCCTGCTGGGCGTCCACCAGCTTCTGGTCGATGTCCCGGGGCTCCTGGATGCTCTCCTGGACCACCTTCTTGGTGATCTCGTTGAAGGTGACCCGCCGGGTCTTCTCATCCGGCAGGTCCAGCAGCTGTTTCAAATGCCAGGAGATGGCCTCTCCCTCCCGGTCCGGGTCGGTGGCGAGGTACACCATGTCCGCGCTCTTGGCGGACTTTTTCAGGTCGCTGATGATGTCCTCTTTCCCCTTGATGGGCTTGTAGACCGGCTCGAAGTCGTGCTCCAGGTCCACGCCCAGGGTGCTCTTGGGCAGGTCCCGCAGGTGGCCCATGCAGGCCTTGACGGTAAAGTCCTTGCCCAGGTATTTTCCGATGGTTTTGGCCTTCGCGGGGGACTCCACGATGACCAGGCTGTGTTTTGCCATAGTTACCTCCAGGCGCCCGGGATCGGGCGCGTGTTTATTCCGTCAAATTCACCGCGCGGGCGTACCGCTTGCCGCTGTGCTGGGTCACCAGATGCTCGATCTCCAGCACCGTCAGGGCAGACAGCACTCGCCGGGTGGGAATATCCGTCAATTCGATCAGGTCGTCCACCAGCATGGGCTCCTCCGTCAGGGCCCGCAGCAGGCGGATCTGGTCGTCGGTCAGACTGTAGTCGTTGTGGGAGAGGCTCACCGACGGGGGCACGGGCTTGGGCTCCGTCTTCTGCCGGGCCTGATAGCCCAGCACGGCGGGCGTCTCTCTGGCCCCCTCCCGGCGCAGCTTGTCCGGGAACCGGGGCTCGTATTCCCCCAGGATGTCCCAGGCGTCAGTCACCAGCCCAGCGCCGTCCCGGATCAGGCGGTTGCAACCCACGCTGGTGGGCGCGTCGATGGGACCGGGGACGGCGAACACGTCCCGCCCCTGCTCCAGGGCGGTGCCCGCCGTGATGAGGGCGCCGCTGCGGGCCGGGGCCTCCACCACCAGGGTGGCCACGCACAGGCCGGACATGATGCGGTTGCGCACCGGGAAGTGCTTCGCCTCCGGCGAAGTGCCCGGCGGGTACTCGCTGACCAGCGCGCCGGCGGCCGCCACGTCCTCATATAGATATTGGTTTTCCGGGGGATAGATCACATCCAGGCCGTTGCCCAGCACCGCCGTCACGGTGCCGCCTGCCCGGAGGGCGCCCCGCAGGGCCGCGGAGTCCACGCCCCGGGCCAGGCCGCTGACCACCACGGCCCCGCCGGCAGCCAGGCCGTAGCCCAGCTTCTCCGCGGAGGAGATGCCGTAGGGCGTGCAGTCCCGGGTGCCCACCACGGCGATGGACGCCTCGTCGTCAAAGGCCGGCAGGCGGCCCCGGACGTACAGCAGACAGGGCGGGTCGTAGATGTTCCGCAGCCGGTTGGGATACCCCGCGTCCTGGATGGTGAGGATGTCCAGGTCCAGCCGCTGGCAGTCCGCCAGGATCCGGTCCGCGCCGGAGCAGTCCTTGTCCTCCAGCAGCTTCGCCTGCTCCCGGGTGATGCCCTCAGTCAGCAGCACCTCCTCCGGGTCGGCGTAGTACACGTCCGCCGGCGTGGGAAAGTGGCGCAGCAGCGCCAGCCGGGTCTGGTTCTTCAGCCCCGGCAGTTCCGTCAGCCACAGCCAGTATTTCAGCGCGGACATGGGCATCCCTCCTCAGTCGTCTCTCGCCGCCTCCCACAGCAGCACAGCCGCCGCCGCGGCGGCGTTCAGGGACTCACAGTGGTCGCTCATGGGGATCTTCACCGTCAGGTCACAGGCCGCCAGCGTCTCCGCCGAAAGGCCCTTGCCCTCGCTGCCGATGGCCACGGCGCAGCGGGCAAGATCCGCCTGCCGCGCATCCACCGTGTCCGCCCGGAGGGCGGCACCGTACAGGGGCAGGCCGCTCTTCGTCAGCAGGGCCCGCAGTTCAGGCAGCGTACAGGCCCACACCGGGCAGCGGAACACCGCCCCCATGGAGGCCCGGACGGTCTTGGGGTTGTACAGGTCCGCGCAGGCGTTTACCAGAAACAGCCCGTCGGCGCGGAAGGCGTCCGCCGTCCGCAGGATGGTCCCCACGTTCCCCGGGTCCTGGACCCCGTCCAGCACCGCGTACCGGCGTCCCTCCAGCGTCTCAGGAAGGGGCCGGTCCGGCAGGCCGCAGACGGAGAGGACGCCCTGGGGCGTCTGGGCCGGGGAGATGGACTTCATCAGGTCCGGCGGCACCTGGACGCGGCGCACCGCCTCCGGCAGCGCCGGCAGGGCGGACGGGTCCGTGCACACCACGGTGCGGAGGTCCGCCCCCCAGAGCAGAGCCTCCCCCAGCAGCTTGGGGCTGTCGCAGAGGAACTCCCCGCAGCTGCGGCGATAAGAAGCGGAGGCCGCCAGCTTCCGGAGGTGGGTGCACAGCGGATTGGTCCGGCTGGTGATGTGCTCCATGGGCGGTCCCTCCTCTCCTGTGGTCATTTTCCGGCGGGCGCGTTTCCAGAAGCTCCCATCCGGTCCGATACAGAGACAAGTATAGCATATGCTTCCAAAACGTGCAAGTCAACGGCTTTTTTCTCCCTTTTCAAGGAAGGTAGTGATTTCAAGCAAAATTGAAAACCTTTGGTGAATATATGCAAAAACACGGCTCCCTCTATCGCTTTGGCAAAGGGAGCTGTGCTTTGTATGCGATCCTGTGTTCCACTGATTGTTATCGTTCTTGCTGGATAGTTTTTATACTCCTGAGTATTTGCGTACTTTCAATCTTATGTGAGACGAAAACGCTGAAATTTATGCGTTTTTTCCCTATTCTTTATTCTTCTACAGGCGGGAGTTCTGTATAGTCAACGAGTAATTTTTTGCATTTCCTGCACCAGAAGGCGGCGGG
>DWZJ01000008.1 GCA_019118245.1 Candidatus Oscillibacter excrementigallinarum | reverse complement strand
GGCATGGCGGCGGTCATATCCGTCTCGATGAAGCCGGGGGCCACGGCGTTGACCGTCACGCCCCGGGAGGCCAGCTCCTTGGCCAGGGACTTGGTCATGCCCACCACGCCGGCCTTGCTGGCGGCGTAGTTCACCTGCCCGGCGTTGCCCCGGAGCCCCACCACGCTGGAGAGGTTCACGATCCGGCCGTACCGCTGCTTCATCATGATGCGGGACACGGCCTTCATGCACAAAAACGTGCCCTTCAGGTTGGTGTCGATCACCGTGTCGAAGTCGGCTTCCTTCATCATCATCACCAGGCCGTCCCGGGTGACACCGGCGTTGTTCACCAGGATGTCGATGCGGCCGAACTCCTTCACAGCCGCGTCCATCAGAGCCTTCACCTGAGCCTCGTCCGCTACGTTGCACTGCACGGCCAGGGCCTTGGCACCCAAAGCCTCACAGGCGGCCACGGTCTCCTGGGCGGCCTCTTCCCGCCCGGCGTAGCACAGCACCACATTGGCACCGTCCCGGGCCAGCTCCTCGCAGATGGCCCGGCCGATGCCGCGGCTGCCGCCGGTGACGACAGCGGTCTTTCCTGCAAAATCCATCATGCCTTCTCCTTTATCAGTTGTTCCAGGGTCTGGGGCAGATCCTCCACATCCGCCACGGTCTCCACCGCGCAGACCGGCATATCGGGGACGGTCTTTTTCACAAAGCCGCTGAGGGCCTTGCCCGGACCGATCTCCACGATGGCGTCCACGCCCATGTCCGCCATCTTCCGGATGGAATCCTCCATGAACACGCTGCTCTGCACCTGCTTCACCAGCAGGTCCTGGATAGCAGCGGAATCGTCCTTTACATCTCCCAGGCAGTTGAAGATCACGGGGATCTGGGGCTCCGCAAACTCCACGCCCTGGAAGTATTCCCGCAGGGCGTCCCCTGCGGGGGCCATCAGGGGCGTGTGGAAGGGACCGCTGACCTTCAGCGGCAGACACCGGCGGGCGCCCTTTTCCTTGGCCAGCGCGGCGGCCTTCTCCACGGCGGCCTTCTCGCCGCCGATCACCAGCTGGCCGGGACAGTTGTAGTTGGCGATCACCACGCACCCCAGGTCAGAGGCCGCGTCGCAGCATTCCTGCAGGGGGGCGCGGTCCAGGTTCAGGACCGCCATCATGGCGCTCTCCCGCCCGGCGGCCGCCTCTTCCATGGCCTTGCCCCGGAAGGCCACCAGTCGGATGGCGGTGGCGGCGTCGAACACGCCGGCGGCGTGGAGGGCGGAATACTCTCCCAGTGACAGACCCGCCGCCACGGCGGGGGCGATGCCCTTCTCCCGCAGCACCGCCGTCAGGCCGGCGGCAAAGGCCACCATGCAGGGCTGGGTGTAGCGGGTCCGGTTGATGATGCCGTCCGGGTCCTCAAAGGAGACCTTCTTCAGGTCGAAATCCACCTCGGCGCTGTCAATGACAGCGCGGAAAGCGGGATACTGCGCGTAGAGGTCGGCGCCCATGCCGGCGTGCTGGCTGCCCTGGCCGGCGTACAAAAAGCCCAGCTTCATTCCGCGTCGCTCCATTCTGCGGCGGTGGCCTTCGTCCGGGCGACGCCGCTCTCATACAGCTCCCGGAAGATCTCGGCCACGGGCCGGATCTCGTGGAGCATGCCGGCCACCTGGCCGCTCATGACGCTGCCGGTCTCCACATCGCCCTCCAGCACGGCCCGGCGCAGGCCGCCCAGGGTCAGGTGCTCCAGCTCGTCCAGAGTGGCGCCCCGCTTCTCCAGGGCCAGGTACTCCCGGGACATCTTGTTCTTCAGGATCCGCACCGGGCCGCCGATGGACCGGCCGGTGACCACCGTGTCGGTGTCCTTGGCCTTCAGGATGGCCTGCTTGTAGTTGTCATGGATGGGGCACTCTTCGCTTGCCAGCAGGCAGGTGCCCACCTGGATGCCGCAGGCGCCCAGGGCGAAGGCCGCCGCGGCCTGCCGGCCATCGGCGATGCCGCCGGCAGCCACCACAGGGACGCTGACCGCGTCAATGACCTGGGGCACCAGGGCCATAGTGGTCATCTCGCCCACATGGCCGCCGGACTCCGTGCCCTCGGCGATGACGGCGTCCACGCCGTAGCGCTCCAGACGCTTTGCCAGGATGGCCGCGGCCACCACGGGGATGACCTTGATGCCCTTCTCCTTCCAGGCGGGGATGTACTTGCCGGGGTTGCCGGCGCCGGTGGTGACCACCTTCACGTCCTCCTCCAGGATGACCTGGGCGATGTCGTCGGCATAGGGGCTCATCAGCATCAGGTTGACGCCGAAGGGCTTGTCCGTCAGCTCCTTGGCCCGGCGGATCTCCTTGCGGAGGCGGTCGCCGTCCCAGCCGCCGGTAGCGATCATGCCCAGAGCGCCGGCGTTGGAGCAGGCGGCGGCGAACTCGCCGGTGGCGATGTTGGCCATGCCGCCCTGGATGAAGGGGTATTTGGTCCCCAGGATCTCATTGAGCTTTTTCATCGTAGCTACCTCTCTCACGCAAATTCCACCAGGGCGCCGCCCCAGGTGAGGCCGCCGCCGAAGCCCACCACCAGGACCCGGGAGCCGGGACCGACCTTCCCCAGGTCGTGGAGCTCACTGATGACCAGGGGGATGCTGGCGGCGGAGGTGTTGCCATATTTCTGGATGTTCTTGTAGTACTTCTCCGGCGGGATGTGGTATTTCCGGGCCGCCAGGTCGATGATCCGGGCATTGGCCTGGTGGAAGACGAAGAAGTCCACGTCTTCGATCTGCATGTCCGCCCGCTTGAGCACCTCGTCGATGCAGTAGGGCACCGCCTTGACGGCGAACTTGAAGGTGGGCTGGCCGTGCATGAAGATGCGGGCCGGCTCCGGCTTTTCCGCACCGGTGACGCCCAGCATGTCCGGGTCGCCGTGGCAGCCCAGCACAGCGTGGATGGAGGGGTAGTCCTCACTCCACTCCACCACCACAGCGCCGGCGCCGTCGCCGAAGAGGACGCAGGTGCCCCGGTCCTCCCAGTTGATGAACCGGGAGAGCATCTCGGCACCCAGCACCAGACCGTACTTCCGGGGGGCCTGGGCCAGCAGACACTCCATGGTGTGGAGAGCGAACAGGAAGCCGCTGCAGGCGGCGTTCAGGTCAAAGCACACCGCGTCGTGGGGCAGTCCCAGTCCCCGCTGGACCATGCAGGCGGCGGAGGGGGACAGGTAGTCGGAGGAGAAGGTGGCCACCACACAGGCGCCGATGTCCTCCGGGGAGATGCCGGCATTTTCCAGCGCCTGCCGGGCGGCGCCCACGCACATGTCCGTGTGGGTCTCTGTGGTGCAGTGGTGGCGGGTCTGGATACCGGTGCGGGTGGTGATCCACTCATCGCTGGTGTCCACGATTTTGGCCAGGTCGTCATTGGTGACGATCTTTGCAGGGGCAAAGCGCCCGGTGCCTTTGATTTTGATTCCGCTCATGCTTCCTCCTTCTGGGGTGCCGCGCCCATGCGCCTGAATTTTTGATACCGGCCGGCGGCCAGGGCGGCGCTGCTCTCCTTGGAGAGCTCCGCCAGGTGCCGGCTCAGATACCGGTCCACCTGCCGCATATGGGCGGCGGGGGACAGGTGGGCGCCGCCCTCCGGCTCGGGGATGATGTCGTCGATGACGCCCAGCTCCAGCAGGTCCGGGGCTGTCAGCTTCATCAGCTCGCAGGCCTCCTCGTGCCGCTGGGAGTCCTTCCACAGAATGGAGGCGAAGCCCTCCGGAGAGAGGATGGCGTATACGGAGTTCTCCAGCATCAGCACCCGGTTGGCAACGCCCAGCGCCAGGGCGCCGCCGCTGTTGCCCTCGCCGGTGATGAGGGCGATGACAGGCACCGTCAGGCGGCTCATCTCCATCAGGTTCCGGGCGATGGCCTCGCCCTGGCCCCGGGCCTCCGCCTCCAGGCCGGGATAGGCGCCGGAGGTGTCGATAAAGGTCAGGATGGGGCGGCGGAACTTCTCCGCCTGGCGCATCAGCCGCAGGGCCTTGCGGTATCCCTCCGGATTGGGCATCCCGAAGTTGCACTTGAGGTTCTCCTCCAGCGTCTTGCCCTTCCGGGTGCCGATGACGGTGACGGGACGGCCGTGGTACAGGGCCACGCCGCCCAGGATCGCGGCGTCCTCGCCGCAGAGGCGGTCGCCCTTCTGTTCAAAGAAGTCGGTGAACAGCGCCTCGATATAGTCGGTGATATTGGGCCGTTGGGGGTGGCGGGCAATGGCCACCCGCGCCGCGGCGGTCAGCGGTTCGCTCATGTGCGTCCCCCTTTCTCGTGGAGCCGCAGCAGCTGGGACAGGGTGTCCCGCATCTGCAGCCGGGGCACCACGGCGTCCACAAAGCCGTGTTCGACCTGGAACTCCGTCCGCTGGAAGCCCTCCGGCAGCGTCTGGCCGATGGTCTGCTGGATGACCCGGGGACCGGCAAAGCCGATCAGGGCGCCGGGCTCCGCCAGGATGATGTCCCCCAGAGAGGCAAAACTGGCCGTGACCCCACCGGTGGTGGGGTCTGTAAAGACGGAGATGTACAGCAGGCCTTTTTCAGAAAAGCGGGCCAGCGCCGCGCTGGTCTTGGCCATCTGCATCAGGGAGAGGATGCCCTCCTGCATCCGGGCACCGCCGCTGGCGGAAAACAGGATCAGGGGCAGGCGGTTCTTCGTGGCGTATTCAATGGCCAGGGTGATCTTTTCGCCCACGGCGGCGCTCATGGAGCCCATGAAAAAGCGGCTGTCCAGCACGCCCACCACACACCTGCGGCCGCCGATGGTGCCGGTGGCGGTGACCACGGCCTCCGTCAGGCCCGTTTTGCGCTGGGCGGCCTCCACCTTGGCCCGGTAGCCGGGGAAGGAGAGAGGGTCCGCCGCAGGCAGCTTTTCAAACAGCTCCCGGAAGGAGCCGGGGTCCAGAATGGTGCTGAGCCGGTAGTAGGCGCCGATGGGAAAGTGGTAGCCGCACTTGGGGCAGACCGACAGGTTCTGCGCCACGGCCTTGCGGTCGCTGTCCTGTCCGCACTTGGGACAGGTGATGGACTTGTCGCCGGGGATGTGGTTGTCCCGGATGGCCTTCATGGCCAGCAGGCGCGCCCGGCGCTTGGCAAAGACTCCGTTGACGCCGCTCATGCATCCACCCCGCTTTCACTGAGCTTGCGGCTGAATTCCAGCAGCTCCGACAGGTGTTCATCCAGGAAGGCGGTGGTGCACTCCCCCAGGATGAACTCCGGATGGTACAAAATCTGGTAGGAGAGCTCCGCGTTGGTGGGGAAGCCCTCCAGGGTAAACTCCTCCAGGCAGCGCCGCATCCGCCGGATGGCCTCCATCCGGGTGGGGGCATAGGCCAGGATCTTGGCCGCCATGGAGTCGTAGTAGGGCGAGAGCTCACAGCCGGTGTACAGACAGGAATCCACCCGTACGCCGGGGCCGCCGGGAAAGTGCAGGAAGTCCACACGGCCCGGGCAGGGGCGGAACCCCTGGGTGGGATCCTCCGCGTTGATGCGGCACTCGATGGCGTGGCCCTGGAGCTTCACGTCCTCCTGCTTGATCCGCAGGGCCAGGCCAGAGGCGATGCGCAGCTGCTGGCGCACCAGGTCCACGCCGGTGACCAGTTCGGTGACGCCGTGCTCCACCTGGATGCGGGTGTTCATCTCCATGAAGTAGAAGTGCTCCCGGTCCGGGTCCAGCAGGAATTCCACCGTGCCGGCGTTCTCATAGCCCACGGCACGGGCGGCCTTCACCGCAGCCTCGCCCATCCGCTCCCGCAGCTCCGGCGTCAGGCACCGGGCGGGGGCCTCCTCGATGAGCTTCTGGTTCCGGCGCTGGACCGAGCAGTCCCGATCCCCCAGATGGATGACGTTGCCGTACCGGTCCGCCAGCACCTGGAACTCGATGTGCCGGGGCCGGAGCACCAGCTTCTCCAGATACATTTCGTCATTGCCGAAGCAGGCCTGGGCCTCGGCTTTTGCCTCCGCGAACGCGGCGGAGAGATCCTCCGGCTTGTCACACCGGCGGATGCCACGGCCGCCGCCGCCGGCGGATGCCTTCAGCAGCACGGGATAGCCCACGGACTCCGCCGCGGCCAGGGCCTCTTCCACAGAGGCGACCGGACCGTCGGAGCCGGGGGTCACAGGCACGCCGGCCGCCCGCATCAGGTCCCGGGCGGCGGATTTGGAGCCGGCCTTGCGGATGGCGTCGCCGGAGGGACCGATGAAGGTCAGCCCCGCGGCGGCACAGGCGTCGGCAAAGTCGGCGTTTTCAGACAAAAAGCCATAGCCGGGGTGGACGCCGTCGCAGCCGGTGGCCTTGGCCACCGTCAGCAGGGCGTTCTGGTTGAGATAGCTGTCCGCGGCCTTGGCGGGGCCGATGCACACCGCCTGGCCCGCCAGCTGGACGTGGAGCGCGTCCGCGTCCGCCTGGGAGTAGACAGCCACCGTCTCGATGCCCAGCTCCCGGCAGGCCCGCAGGACCCGCAGGGCGATCTCTCCCCGGTTGGCGATCAATACCCGCTTCAGCATGGCTTATAACGGAACAGCGGCTCGCCGAAGGCCACCAACTCGCCGTTGGTTTTGCACACGGATTCAATGACGCAGTCGCAGGGGGCGGGGACTTCGCTCATCATCTTCATGGCCTCGATCAGGCAGACGGTCTGTCCCTTGGACACCCGGTCGCCGGGCAGCACGAAGGGCGCCTGGTCGGGGGCGGGGGAGGTGTAGAAGGTGCCCACCAGCGGTGCGTCGATGGAGGGGCCGGCGGCCGCGGGCGCGCTGGGCGCAACAGGAGCTGCGGCGGGTGCGGCGGCAGGCGCCGCAGCCTGGGGAGCGGCCACGCCGCCCCGGGTCAGCTCTATGGTAAACTCCTGCGTGGACAGCTTCATCGTCTGGGCGGTGCTGCGGTCAAAGCAGGCGACTAAATCAAAGATCTCTTGGTTGGTCATAGCGCATTCCTTTCTCAGCGGAAAGTGAACCCGCCGGAGGGCGTGAGCCCGCCGGCGGGGCAGGGATTACTGCTTGTGGGCGTTCAGGTAGTTCATCACGTCGCCGACGGTCTTCATCTCGGCCAAGGCGCTATCCTCAATGGAGATGCCGGTGGCCTCCTCCAGAGCCATCACCAGCTCCACGGAAGCCAGGGAGTCAGCACCCAGATCGTCAGCCAGGGAGGCCTCCATGGTGACCTGCTCCGCGTCGCAGCCCAGGGTCTCCACGATGATATCGCGTACTTGCTCGAATTCCATAATTGGTACTCCTTATGTCGAAAAATGATGAAATTATTTTAATTAAAATAATTTAACTAAAAGAATTTCACGTTGATTTTATGCGGTTTGCTCCGATTTGTCAAGTAAAATTTTGGATGCCGGTGGCCGGCGGAGGATCAATCCCCATTTAATAAGGAAGAGAGAGCCTCCCGCAGGGCGTCATCACTGGCGGGAACTCCCCAGAATCGAAGTTCTCCGCCGATCTCCAGAGCGGGCGTACAACGGGCTTCCGGTTCATCATTTAATACCTGCTCATTCAAAACGCGGCATCCGGGGCAGTAGGCATACAGACAGGGCACGGTCAGGCCCAGGCGCTCGAGCTCACGGTCGTCCGTGACCTTTTCCAGGGTATAGTCCAGACCCAGCTGGTCGGCAATTGCCCGGATCCGGTCCATGTAGTAGTCGTTGCGGGCACAGATGGAACAGTATAGGCGCAGTTTCACGAGAGATTGCAAGTCGATCCTCTCCTTTTTCCACGGGAATGTTCATGGATTTGCATAGGACAGCATACCACATCCGAAGGCACCGGAAAAGAAGGCAGAGGCATTTTTGTGGATTTCACGAAAAATATATTGCTTTTGGCCGTATATCCGCTATAATGTGGGAGGATTACACTGGGGCTTTAGACTCTGGCCCCTGTGGAGGAAAGGACGGAAAACCGTATGAGGATCGTCATTGTGGGCGCTGGGAAAGTGGGCGTTGCCTTGACGCGTTATCTGGCTGTTGAGAACAGAGTTACCGTGATCGATGAGAATCCGCATCTGGTGGAGAATATTATCAATGTCTACGATGTCATGGGGGTATGCGGCAACGGCGCCAGCTATGACGTGCAGAAGGAGGCGGATGTGGAGCACGCAGACCTTCTGATTGCCACCACCTCCAGCGACGAGATCAACATTCTGACGTGCCTGGTGGCAAAAAAGTTGGGTGTCCAGCACACCATCGCCCGGGTCCGCAACCCGGAATACGGCAGGCAGCTGCGGTTCATGCGCAGCGAACTGGGACTGTCCATGTCAGTCAACCCGGAAAAAGCGACTGCCCACGAGATCGCCCGCGTACTGCGTTTCCCCACAGCGATGAAGCTGGAATCCTTCTCAAAGGGACGGCTGGAGCTGGTGGAGTACCGCGTGGCGGAGCACACTGCTTTGGATGGGACCCGGCTGTCGGAGCTGTATCAGAGCTTCAAGGTCCGGATCCTGATCTGCGCTGTGGCTCGGCAGGGGGAGACCATCATCCCCTCCGGTGATTTTGCCCTGCGGGCGGGAGACAAGATCTACCTCACCGCGGCGCCCCGGGAGCTGGAGAAGTTTTTCCGCCAGCTGGGCGTGTTCCGGGCAAAGGCGTCCTCTGTCATGATCGTAGGCGCCAGCAAGATGTGCTATTATCTGGCAACCGAGCTGCTGGACATGGGAATGTCCGTGAAGATCATCGATCAGAACGAGCAGCGGTGCGTGGCCATGAGCGAAAAGCTGCCCCGGGCACTGGTAATCGCCGGCGACGGGACGGACAGCGAGCTCCTCAGCGAGGAGGGGATCGAGCAGACGGATGCTTTTGTGGCGATCACCGGCCTGGACGAGGCCAATATTTTGATGGCCCTCAGCGCCGCCCGGCAGTCCGGAGACTGCTGTAAAGTGGTGGCCAAAATCAACCGCAAGTCTCTGCTGGAGCTGGTCTCTGATGAGAGCCTGATCGACAGTGTGGTGTCCACAGCCGCAGTGACCACAGAGCTGATTTTGCAGTATATCCGGGCTATGAAGAACGCCTCTGCCTCCAAAGTAAAGACGCTCCACCGGATCGTGGATGAGAAGGTAGAGGCATTGGAGTTCAATGTTACGGCTGATATCCCGTTTGTAAATGTCCCCCTTCGGGATCTGAAGCTACGGCGGGGCCTTTTGCTGGCGGGCATCGTGCGGCAGAACGGCCAGATCATCATCCCCTCCGGCAATGATGTCCTGCATCTCCATGACGATGTGATCGTGGTGACCACGGATACCCAACTGGAGGATCTCCGAGACATTCTGGATACATAAAAGGCAGGTAGGTTCTGTGAATTATCGAGTGATTTGCTTTGCCATCGGCCGGATCCTGCTGGTGGAGGCGGCTCTCCTGCTGCTGCCCATGGCGGTGGGGCTGGGATATGGGGAATCTTCAATCCCCTTTCTGATTCCCATGGCGCTGTTGCTGCTGTGCGGAGGTCTGCTGAGTTTCCGGAAGCCCAGTCAGACGGCACTGTATGCCAGAGACGGCCTGGCGGTAGTGGCCTTGGCTTGGATCGCCATGTCCATTTTCGGCGGCCTGCCGTTCTATATCTCCGGCGACATCCCCAGATTCGTGGACTGTATTTTTGAGACGGTCTCCGGTTTTACCACCACTGGAGCCACGATCTTGACAGAGGTGGAGTCTCTGCATCGTGGCATCCTGTTCTGGCGCAGCTTCACACACTGGGTCGGCGGTATGGGCGTGCTGGTGTTCGTCATGGCGATCCTGCCTATGGGCGGAGATGGACATGGGATGCATATGCTGCGGGCAGAGATGCCCGGTCCCGCGCCGGGTAAGCTGGTGAGCCGTATGAGCGACACTGCCAAGATCCTCTACGGCATCTATCTGGTGATGACCATCATCGAGATCCTTCTGCTGGTGGCGGGCGGGATGCCGCTGTTCGACTCCTGTATCCATTCTTTTGGAAGTGCGGGTACTGGCGGTTTCAGCTGCCGGAATCTTAGCGTGGGGGCCTATAATAACCCCTATTTTGATATTGTCATCGGAATCTTCATGCTGCTCTTCGGCGTCAACTTCAATCTTTACTACTTCCTGCTTGTGCGGAAGTTCCGAGAGGTATTCCGGTCCGAGGAATTGTGGGCCTATGTCATCATTGTGGCTGTGGCGGTGGGGGCCATCACCTTAGATATCGTACATTTATATGATTCTGTGAGCACGAGCCTCCGCCATGCCTTTTTCCAGGTATCCTCCATCATGACCACTACGGGCTATGCAACGGTGGACTTTAATACCTGGCCCACTTTCTCCAAGGCGATTTTAGTGGCCCTGATGTTTATCGGCGGCTGTGCTGGCTCCACGGCCGGTGGCCTCAAAGTGGCCCGCGTGGTGATCTTGGAGAAGGTTTCCGTCAGCGAGATGCGGCGGATGCTTCATCCGAATGCCGTTTCGGCGGTCCGCTTTGAGGGAAAGCCTTTGAATGAGCGGAGTATTCAGGGCGTCCACTTGTTTTTCGCGGTATATATGGCGATTTTTGTGGTGTCCTGCCTGCTGGTGTCTCTGGAGCAGATGGATTTGGTGACCGTCTTTACTGCGGTAGCCACCTGCATCAACAATGTTGGCCCCGGATTGGAAATCGTGGGCCCGATGGGAAACTTCTCCAGCTTTTCTCCTCTGTCCAAGCTGCTGCTGTCTTTTGATATGCTGGTGGGTCGCTTGGAGGTATTTCCCATGCTGCTGCTGTTTGCCCCCTCTATCTGGAAGCGGCGGCTGCCGACCCGGAGGCCGGTGGACAGACCCAACGAATATCTGTAAACCGAAACGCAAAAAGAACCGTGAGATGCTTCTCACGGTTCTTTTTTGCCAGATTTTTGGAAGTGGATCCTCCGGTAGCGGAGCGGGCTGATGTCGGTGGCCTTTTTGAAGACCTTGGTAAAGTAGGCCTGGTTGTTGAACCCGGTCTGTTCCGCCACATTCAGAATGGGGAGGTCCGTGGAGGCCAGCAGACGCTTGGCATTTTCAATGCGGATATGCTCCACATAGTCGCCGAAGGTCAGCCCCACTTCCTTTTTGAAGAGCTGGCAGAAGTAGGAGCGGTTCATGAAAATATGCTCGACCACGCCGTCCAGGGAGATTTTTTCAGCGTAGTGCTCATCCACATAGGCCAGGGCGCTGCGGATAGCGGGGGACAAATCCAGCTTCCTCTGGTTCAGCGTCAGCAAAAACGTCTTCAAAAAGGTGTTGACGCTGCTCTCCAGGATCTCCCTGGTCTCGGCATGGGTGACATCTACCAGAAGGGGGTGCAGGCTTTCCGCCTGGCTCCCGATCCCATGCCCCTGGATCTGTCCGTGAAACGTGGTGAACAGATTCATCAGGACCAGCAGATGCGCCCGCAGGATGTCCGGGGATAGGTGGAGCCAGTGTGCCTCGCTGAGGAAGCTCTTCAGGTGAGAGGCCGCCTCCTGGGGATGATTGGTCTCCAAGGAACGCTGGATCTTGATCTTCCACAGGGTGAAGCTGGGCATGGAATCCGCGCATTTCACATTGGCCCCGTAATATTGATAGCAGCAGCCGGCCTTTCCCACCTCATCCAGACGCCCCCGCAGGTCCTCCTCCTGGCGGCAGAACTGATAGAAGTGAAATCGGATGGGAAGGTCCAAATACTTTTGAAAATTATTTTCAATAAGACTGATGAGCTTGACGGCCTCCATCTGCTGAAACTCCGTGACAGAGTCAGAGCAGCCGTAGAGCAGCAGACAGTTCTCCGCCCGGTAGGGGATGGCCATACCATGCAGATTCTCGGAAAAAAGGGTTTTTGTGCAGATATCTGCGGCCTCAAAAATGGGGACATCCCCGTCGGATTTGTCCTGCAGGTGCAGAAAGAGGATCGCCGTGGCCGGCGCGTCGGCAGGAAGGTCCAGCCTTTCCTGCAATGCATCCTGAGAGAGCTGCCCGGCCAGAAAATCCGTAACGGCCTTCTGCGCCCCGGAGATGGTGCGGAAATCCGGAAAGATCCCCTTGGCCAGGCTGTGTTCCACCTGAAAGTCGTTTTGCACCTTGTCCAGCAGCTGGGACAGGTCCTTGACGGTCATCTCCGCCTTTAGGATATAGTCCAGCGCACCATACTGCAGGGCCACCTTGACAAAAGAGAAATCATCATAGGAGCTGAGCACGGCGGTCCGGATCTCCGGATCCGATTCCTTCAGCTTCTGGATCAGCTGCAGACCGTCCATCCGGGGCATCTTGATGTCTGTGATGACCAGTTCCACAGGCGTTGTTTGGCATACCTCCAGGGCCTCCAGACCGTCGCCGGCCTCATAGATCTGAAGCTGGTAGTCCGAGAGGCTGGAGAGCAGCATGGACAGCCAGTTCCGCAGCATGGTGTCGTCCTCAACGATCAGAATCTTCATAGGGCTTGCAATCTTCCTCCTCTTTCAATTTTGGGAGATGGATGTGGACCTCCGTGCCGGCGCCCGGAGCACTGATGATATGGGCACCATAGTGTTTGCCGAAATGGAGATGGATGCGTTCGTTGACATTGGAAAGCCCGATGCCGGTGGAGATGGGAGAGGCTTTGGGCGCGGTCTGCTCCGGGTCAAACCCAACGCCGTTGTCGCGGATATACAGGTCCACGCAGTCCCCGCCGCACCGGCCCACGATCTGCAGCAGGCAGTCTGTGGCCTTGGGCTTTAGTCCATGAAAAATCGCGTTTTCTACAATGGGCTGGAGGAGCAGCTTGATGGTGTAGCATCTGCGGACCTCTGCCGTCACGTCGATCTCCACGGCAAAGGGGTGTGCAAAGGTGTACTGCTGAATCCGGATGTAGTCGTCCAGAAGCCGCAGCTCCATGTCGATGGTGACGAAGCGCTGGGAGTTGGAGAGGGCGTTTTTCATCAGGTGGATCAGGGAGACCACGATGTTGTCCGCCCGTTCCTTGTCTCCGGAGAAGATCATAAAGCGCAGGGAGGCCAGGGTATTGTAGAGAAAATGGGGGTTGATCTGGCTCTGCAGGGCCTTGATCTCCGCGCTCCGTTTGGCCTCGCTCTCCTCCACCAGCCGCTGCATCAAAAGATTGATGCTGTCCTGCATCAGATTAAAGTGAGCAGTCAGCTGGCCGATCTCATTGTTGGCTGTGATGGGCAGATGGGAGTCCAGATTCCCCTTCTGGACCTCATTCATCTGCTCCCGAAGCGTTTTGATGGGAGAGATATAATGCCGGACCACCAGCGTCGTCAGGATCACGCTGACTACCAGGCACACCGCCATCAGCAGCAGGTATTGGAAATGGCTGCTTTCAAAGGGGTGGAGAATGCTGGCGGTGTCATGGCAGTACACCAGCTTCCACTGGGGGGAGCCGATGGTATAGTAGGTGATGAGTCCCACCTGCTCCAGCCCTGCCGGGGAGAACGACCCGGAGTAGGACAGCAGCTGGGTCTGGACATCCTCCGGGAAGGAGCGGACCTGCAGATTGTCGATGCTGGAGACGGTCTGCATATCCCGTCCCAAAATAAACAGGCTCTGCTGGTCGCTGACATAGCTGCTGTAGATCCGTTCGATCTCCAGCTCGGAGATCATAAGGATCAGGGTTCCCGCATCGGACCAGTCCTGCCGGTCATGGAGCTTGCGGACCAGATAGATGTTGGGATATCCGTTGGCGGAGAACAGCGAATCCAGATAGGAGTCCTTTACCCACAGCTGGCGGGTCTGGGTCGTGGAGAACAGCATACTGTACCAGTCCCGCTGGGAAAGGTCCAGGTGAAAATTCTGGGAGCCGAACAGCGCATTGCCGAAGGAGGTGCCGTCCTCAGCCACTACCAGCACGGAGAAGGAGCGGCCGGACATACCGGCGTTGTAGCGGTTCGAGATGTCATAGATCAGAGGCCGGGCCTGAGCGGCGGTGATCCGGCCGTCCCGATAATCCAGAAGCGCGGCGTTCAGCGAATCATCCAGATAGAAGAGGTTGGAGATGGCGGCATAGCTTTTCAGCTCGGAATTGATCTGATTGGCGATCTGGACCGTGGAGTCAAAGCTGCTGTCGACCAGCTCTTCCCTGGTCATGGCACTTTGCTGCTGCAGCGTGAAGAGCGTAAAGACCAGCGTGGGAAAGGAGATCAGGAGAATGATGATGACGGTCAGCTGCGCCACCAGGCTGGAGGGAAACCGCTGTACATATTGAAATATCACTGGGAATTTTTTCCGCACATCCATCTTCAGCTCTCCTTCCAAAACAGAATGGTTCTGACGTCTATTATAAAAAAGCAGCGTTTTACGGTAAATAGAGAAAGAGAAAATCCGGCGCGAAAAGCTACGATTTTCATAAAAAGCTAAAAAATTCACAAAATCAAACAGCAGATTGTGAAGAAGAAAACGAAAAAAATGACGAAAAAGAGAAGGATGAACGTATAAGCGGTTGTGCGACATTGATAAAATGATATTGTCGGAAACGATAGAAAGAAAAGAAGATGATGAAAAAGGAGGACCTCATATGAAAAAAATGCTATCTCTGCTTCTGACGCTGGTACTGGCACTCTCCCTGGTGGGATGCAGCGGTTCTTCCGGCGACAGCGGCGCCACAGACACGGACAGCGACAGCAGCACGACCGAGGAAAGTGACGTCATCAAGGTGGGTCTGTACACCCCGCTGACGGGCACCTCCGCGCTGGTGGGCACCCAGGAGCAGATGGGCGTGGACCTGGCGGTCAAGCAGCTGAATGAGGCCGGCGGCGTCAATGGCAAGCAGATCGAAGTCATTGCCTATGACGACCAATTCAACGCTGAGACCGCGGTGAAGGTGGTCACCCGCCTGACCCAGACTGACAATGTGGATGCCATCATCGGCTCCATGAGCAGCGCCAACATCCTAGCCACGGCGGATATCGTGGAGGAGGCCCAGGTTCTGGAGATCGGCTGCGGCACCAGTCCCACCTGGACCAACGCGGGCTATGAGTATGTCTTCCGCGGCACCCAGAACGCCGCCTCCTTCAACACGGGCATCGTGGAGCTGATGACCAGTATGGGCGTTACCCGCCTGGGGACCATGGTCAGCTCTACAGAGTATGCCACCACCGGCTGGGCAGAAGTCAAGGAGCAGCTGGCGGACACGGATATTGAAATCGTTCTGGAGACCGACTATATGGCCGGCGATACCGACTTCACCGGTCAGATCACCCGTCTCTTGAACGCGGACCTGGACGGCATCCTGCTGTACGGCGCCACGGAGGATTACGGCATTGAGTGCAAGCAGCTCCGGCAGCTGGGCTATGACGGCTACATCTACGGCTCCGAGACCTTTGCCGCCACCGATGTGCGGGAGGTGGCCGGCGATGCCGCCAACGGCGTGCTGTTTGCCTGCGGCTATGTGATCCCTGATGCCATCGAGGATGCGGCCACTGAGGAGGAGAAGGCCTTCCTGGAGGCGTTCGTGGAGGAGTACGGCGAGATGCCTGTCTCCGATACCGCCTACCGCGGCTATGACTCCATGATGCTGCTGGCAAAGGTCTTTGAGACGGCCGAGTCCATGGAGGGACCCGACCTGCGGGAAGCCCTGCTGAACGTGGACTACACCGGCATCGGCGGCAAGTTCGACTACTCCGACGGCAGCGGCGACGGCCTGGAGGGCTGCAACCTGTACGCCATCGTGGACGGCAAGAACGTGCCCTTTGAGACATTCCTGGCAGATCTCAACAATCAATAAGATGTGAACAGAGAGCGCCCGCCGCCGTATGGGAAGCGTGTACGCGGCGGGTGCTCTTTTCCGCAATCACGGAAAGAGGAGGACTCACGATACATGATTGTGAACTTGATTATCGGCTCCCTGATGATCGGCAGCGTCTATGGAATGCTGGCTCTGGGCTACAGCCTGATCTATTCCGCGTCCGGCCTGATGACCTTCACCCAGGGACAACTCCTGATGCTGGGGGCGTTTCTGGGCCTGCAGTTTTATAAGAATATGGGGATGCCCTTTGTCGTGGCATTTTTGCTGACCGTGGTGATCATGTTCCTCCTGGGGCTGGCTCTGGAGAAATTCCTGATCCGGGTCCTGCTGAACAAGGGCGCCACATCCATTTACATCGTGCTCTCCACCATCGGCGTCTCCATTATCCTGCCCAATCTGGCCCAGGCGATCTGGGGCAGCCAGACCCAGCAGATGCCGTCCATCTTCTCTACCACCACTGTGGAGATCTTCGGCGCCCATGTGCAGCCGGAGTCCATTCTGGTGATGGTGGTGGGCTTTGCGGCCATGATCCTGCTGCACCTGTTTATGACCAAGTCCCGCTTCGGCATCTCCATGCGGGCGGCCGCCATGGATCCCCTGGCCGCCAGCTCGCTGGGCATCAACGTCAGCAGGACGACAGGGCTCACCTGGGCCATTGCCGCGGCGCTGGCCGGCGGCATCGGGGCGCTGATGGGGCCGGTCTACGGCGTCAGCACCACCATGGGCGACATCATCGGCAACAAGGGCTTCGCCGGCGCGGTCATCGGCGGCTACGGCAATATGTACGGCGCCATCGTGGGCTCGCTGCTGCTGGGATTCATCGAGACCTTTGTGGCGGGCTATCTCACAACGACCTACAAGGACTTTGTCTCCTTCTTCCTGCTGATCATCGTCATGATCTTCCTGCCGAGAGGACTCTTCAAGGCAAAGGTCTATGACTCTGACTGATCCGGCGGGGCGACGTTTGAGAAGAGGAGGATGCACTTCTATGCAGCAAACCAAAAAGAAAAAAATCCTGACGGCCGTGGTCTGCCTGGTGTTGCTGATCGCGGCGCTGATGGCCCTGCGGAACCAGCAGTACATACTGACCCTGCTGAACTTCGTGTGTATGTATATGATCTCCGTGTCCGGCCTGGATGTCCTGTTCGGCTACTCCGGACAGATCTCTCTGGGACACGCGGCGTTCTACGCCGCGGGGGCCTACACAACGGCACTGCTGACCACCAAGCTGGGGCTCTCTGTCTGGCTGACCATCCCGGCGGCCTGCGTGGTCTCCCTGATCCTGGGCATCGTTGTGGCGCTGCCGGCCTCCAAGCTGATCCACCACTTCCTGGCACTGCTGACCATTTCTGTAGGCCAGCTGGTCTACATCGTGCTGTCCCGGGCGGAGTTTACCAACGCCATGGCCGGCGTCAGCCGGATCCCGAATATCAGCATCTTCGGCTTTGAGCTGGACAACAACTTCCGGTTCCTCATCTTCATGATCGTGATGGTGGCGCTGTTCCTGGTCATCAAGCAGCGGATCGTGAACTCCCGGGTGGGGCGCGCGTTCCTGGCGATCCGGGAGAATCCGGTGGCGGCGGGCGGCATCGGTATCAATGTTCAGAAGTACAAGGTGATGGCCTTTGCCATCAGCGCCGTGTTCACGGGGTTTGCCGGTGCCATGTACGCGCACTTCGTGGGCTTCATCAGCCCGGAGACCTTCAATACCTCCCAGTCGGTCATGTTCATGACCATGCTGCTCTTCGGCGGGATGGGCAATTTCGCCGGGCCTCTGATCGGCGCGGCGGTGATCTCTGTCCTCAACGAGAGCCTGCAGGTGCTGGGCAGTTACCGGATGCTGGTGTACGGCGCCTTCATCCTGGTGGTGCTGCTGTTCCTGCCCCGGGGCATCTCCGGCATCATCGACATCATCCGGGAGCTGCTGCACCGGAGAAAGGGGGCAAACCATGCTGACGCTGCATGAGGCGACCATCCGCTTCGGCGGACTGACGGCCGTGGACCACGTGAGCTTCACGGTGGAAAAGGGGCAGATCTTTGGCGTCATCGGCCCTAACGGCGCGGGAAAAACGACGCTGTTCAATCTGGTCAGCGGCGTGCATAAGCTGAGCTCCGGCTCGATCACCTTCAATGGCAGGGAGCTGGGAAAGCTGGAGCCCTATCAGATCGCCCAGGCGGGGATCGCCCGGACCTATCAAAACATCAACCTGTTCAGCAACCTGACGGTGCTGGAGAATGTCAAGAGCGGCCGCCATATCAAATCCAAGAGCGGCCTGGCGGCGGCGATCTTCCGCACGCCCGCCCAGAAGAAAGAGGAGGCAGCCATCCATGAAAAGTGCATGGAGCTGCTGACGTTCATGGGCCTGGAGCAAAAGGCGGACCTGCTGGCCAAGAATCTCTCATACGGTGAGCAGAGGCGCCTGGAGATCGCCCGGGCGATGGCCAGCGAGCCGCAGCTTCTGCTGCTGGACGAGCCGGCCGCCGGTATGAACTCCACCGAAAAGGTGGAACTGACGGAGATGATCCGGAAGATCCGGGACACGGGGATCACCATCCTGCTGGTGGAGCACGACATGAAGCTGGTGATGCGGGTCACGGACCGGATCGCAGTGCTGAACTTCGGCAAGATGATCGCCCTGGATGAACCGGAGGCGATACAGAATAACCCCGAGGTCATCGCGGCTTATCTGGGAGGTGGAATCGATGCCTGAAAAAATGCTGGAACTGGTGGACTACCACTTTTATTATGGACAGATCCACGCCATTAAGGGCATTTCCCTGCACGTGGACAAGGGGGAGATCGTCTCCCTCATCGGCGGCAACGGCGCCGGAAAAACCACGACCCTGCGCTCCATCTCCGGGCTGCTGGGCAAGGGCGGCTCCGGTGAGATCCGCTTCATGGGGCAGAACATCGAGAAGATGAAGAGCCATCAGATCTCCAAGCTGGGGATCGCCCAGTGCCTGGAGGGGCGCCATGTGTTTGCGCAGCTGAGTGTGGCGGAAAACCTGATGATGGGAGCGTTCCTGCGGCCTGCCGCCAAGGAGAGCCAGCGGGATCTGGAATACGTCTACAGCCTGTTCCCCCGGCTGAAGGAGCGGGAAAAGCAGCTGGCGGGCACGCTGTCCGGCGGCGAGCAGCAGATGCTGGCCGTGGGCCGGGCGCTGATGCAGCATCCGCAGCTGCTGATGATGGATGAGCCCTCGCTGGGTCTGGCCCCGCGGGTGATCAGCGATATCTTCCAGACGATCCAGAAGATCAACCAGGATGGCATGACCATCCTGCTGGTGGAACAGAACTCCAACGCCGCCCTCCAGATCGCCCACCGGGGCTATGTCATGGAGACCGGCAACATCGTGCTGGAGGGCTCCGCAGAGGAGCTGCGCAACAACGGTGAGATCCAGAAGAGCTATTTGGGACAAGAGTGAGGAGGACATGCAGTGGACCGGCTGAAATATGCCATCAGCATTACAGATGAACCCGTGGGCGTGAATACGCCCATCATGCTCCACGGCAGCTTCGACGAGTGCTTCCGGGAGGCGGCGGACTGCGGCTATGACGGCGTGGAGCTGCAGATCAAGGACCCGGCCACCCGGGATGTGAAAGCGCTTCTGGAACTGATGAAGATGTATCATTTGGAGATCCCCGCCATCACCACCGGCATGGAGTATTTTGGGAATGGATTGAGCATGATCTCCGATGATCCCGGCATCCAGAGAAAAGCGGTGGACCGGCTGATCGAGCACGTGCATCTGGCGGCAGAGGTGGGCGGTATGGTGCTCTTTGGCTCCATGCGGGGCGTTATTGATGACTTCTCCCGCTATGACGAGCTGGAGGCGCGTTTGATCGAAAACGTGCGGAAGGTCCAGGCGGAGGCAGAGCGCCGGGGCGTGGACGTGGTGTTTGAACCCATCAATCTCTACGTCATCAATTACATCAACAGTCTGGACGAGGGCGCGGCCTTTGTGCGGAAGGTGGACTCCAGCCGGTTTTGGCTGATGATCGACACCCACCATATGCGCATCCACGACGGAGATATGTATGAGGCGATCCTGCAGAACAAGGACCTGATCCGCTATGTCCATTACTCGGATGGCAACCGCTTTTATCCCGGCGGCGGAAACATCGATTTTCTTTCCTGCACAAAAGCGCTGCTGGAGATGGGATATGACGGCTGGGTGACCATGGAGTGCCTGGCGCTGGATGACGGCGTGCGCTGCGCCAGACGGGCGCTGGAATACAGCCGGGGCCTGGAGGCGGCGTGCCGGGCGGTCCTGTGACCGTTGGTCATCCCCTGACATGGATTTTTGAAGAAACGCCTGAAAACAAGCAAAAAATGGAAGAGCCGTAAATCGCGAGGGCCGTCTGCTTCTGAAGAAGCGGACGGCCCTCGCGGCAAATAGAAGAATCATGATGCCCCCGGCGGGGAGACGATGCGGTCAACGCCGCCGGATCCCCAGCGTGCGGCAGACGCTGCGGCGGGTGATGCGGTACACGCCGTACAGCACCGCCGACAGCACTGCGATCACCGCGGCGCAGGCGGCCATGCCGGCGAACTCGCCGGGAGTGAAACGGTTGTCGTTGAAATACATGATCATCAGGTAGAAGGCGGCGATCACCGCGGTGCCCACGATGGCGGGCACCAGGAACACCTTGGACACCTGCCCCTTCACGGACCGGAACAGATAGCGGTCCGGCGCCCCCAGGTGCCGCAGGTCGTCGTACACCCGGGCGTTGGTGAGGGCGATGGTCATGCATCGGGTGAAGGCGATGACGATCACTGCCGCGAAGCAGATCAGGGCGATGAAGATGAACAGCACCAGGAACACCGCCATGGTGGTGACGAAGTCGTTTTGATCCAGCACCCGGAACTGGGGCATGTAGAGCCAGTAGTTGCGGAACTCCGAGGAGTCCCGGTCGTCATAGTCGATGACGCTGAGCTGGTGGGCCGCCAGGTATTCCTCACTGTCGTAGTCGTAGCTGCCCTTCTCTGCGATCTCCTGCTCCCGGATCACCGGGTCCCAGGCGTCGAACACCTCGATCTCCGGGCCGGAGCGGTCCACGATCTCGTTGAACAGGGCATCGGCGAAGGGGTAGCTGGCCTCCACGTCCGCCACGTTGAAGAAGACCCAGGTCTCCTGCCAGAGGTCGGTGAGGCCGGCGGTGATGGCGGCGTAGTCCCCGTCGTCCAGCACATAGCTGCCCAGCAGCATGGTGAAGCACAGGGGCTCCGCCGGCGTGACGGACAGGCGCGCGCCGGTGACCATGTTGGTGACCAGAGTCACGTCGCCGCCGGAGATGTAGTCGCTGCCGCCGTCGTCGTCCAGCACGTTGGCGCAGGTGCCGGGGGCCAGGTCGATGTTCTGGCCGGTCAGGGCGTTCCAGGCACTCTCGGAGAAGAAGGTATCGCCGGAGGCGATCTCCCGGTACTCATCGGTGTAGGTGGTGCCGAGAGCCCCGTTGTCCTGCTCCACCTGCACATAGCCGTCCCCGGCCAGGATGGCGGCGTCCGCCTGGGTCCAGGAGGTGATGTCCACATCGTGCTCCGCCGCCAGGGACTCCACTTCCTCCCGCTGGGGCCAGTTTTGATCGTTTCGCCAGTGGTACTCAAAGTCCACCGGCCGGGCGGAGAAGCTGTAGGCGGAGCTGGTGTTCAGCATAGGGGCGTAGAAGCTGGCGAAGTAGGCGCCGGCGATCAGGAGCGTCATCACCAGCATGTTCCGCACGGTCTGGCGCCCCTGGAATTTCATCATCGACGTGGCGATGATGTCCCGGTACCTGTGGCGCTTCCGCCAGCCGTTCACCACTGTGTGGAGCAGGATCATGTACATGCCGATCAGCGCCGGCAGGTAGAACACGGCGGTCAGGCCCTCCGGGGGACACCAGTGGAGCACGGTGACGAAGAAGGTCGGCATCAGATACCCCGCCAGGGCGCCCACAATCACCAGGACGATGCCCACGGGGCCGTACCACCGCTTCACCTCCCGGATGGGCTCAGACTTATGGGACTCCTGGACGATGTCGATGATGTTGGTGCGGCGGATGGACCGGCCGCCCAGGAAGAACAGCATCACCACCACATAGGCGGCGAAGGCCAGGGACAGGAGGTAGGACTGGGGATCAAAGGTCAGGGCCATCTCCTGGGAGTCCACCAAAAACAGCCGGAACAGCTGCCACACGACCCAGGCCAGGGGGCCGCCCAGGACGGCACCGGCGGCACAGGAGCCCAGGGAGATCACCGCCAGTTCCTTGCCCATCTCGGCTTGCAGCTGGCGGCGGGTGGCCCCCAGGGCCAGGAACACGCCGGTCTCCCGGGACTTCTGCCGGAAAAACAGCCCGGCGGCGTAGGCGGTGAACACGGCGCAGCCGATGACTGCCAGGACGAACACCATCATCACCTGCTTGCGGCTGTCGCCGCCCTCCGGCAGGACGGAGAGGATGGTGGAGGAGCGCATCATGCAGACATAGGCGGTGATCAGCAGCACGGAGAAGAAGCTGCACCCCGCCAGCAGGGCGTACTGTCCCTTGTTTTTGCGGCGCAGGGCCGCGTAGGCGTCGGAAAAGTGGCGCATGGTCTCACTCCTTCCCCATGTCCCGGATGGCGTCCAGCAGCTGGTCCTGGAAGGCGGTGCGGTCGGTGCTGCCCTTTTCCAGGGTCCGCCACACCACTCCGTCCCGGAGGATCACCACCCGGTCACAGAAGGAGGCGGCGAAGGAGTCGTGGGTCACCATGAAGATGGTGGCCTCCAGGGACTCCTTGGCCTGCTCGAAGGACCGGATCACCGCCCGGCTGGACTTGCTGTCCAGGTTGCCGGTGGGCTCGTCTGCCAAAATCAGCAGGGGGCGGTTGATGAGGGCCCGGGCCACGGCAGTCCGCTGCTTCTCGCCGCCGGAGATCTCCGCCGGGTACTTGTCCCGGATGGCGGTGATGCCGAACACGTCGCACAGCTGGTCCGCCCGGGCCTCCGTCTGGCTGGTGACGGTGCCGCCGATGATGGCGGGCAGCAGGATGTTCTCCCGGACCGTCAGGCCGTCCAGCAGCAGGAAATCCTGGAACACGAAGCCCAGCTGCCGGTTGCGGACCTTGGCCAGGGCGTCCTCGCTGAGGTCGGCCAGCTGCCGGTCTCCCAAAGTGATCTCCCCGCTGTCGATGGGGATGTAGCAGGAGATGCAGTTCAAGAGGGTAGTCTTGCCGGAGCCGGAGGGGCCCATGACGGCCACGAACTCCCCCTTCTCCACGGTCAGGGACACGCCCTTCAGGACCTCGTAGGTGGTCTTGCCCACCTGATAGGATTTGTGCAGGTTTTTAACGGTTAACATAACAACGATTCCTTTCTGACTCACAGAATGTTCTGCACCAGGGCGATGACCGCCAGGTGGGCGGGATAGAAGGCGTAGAAGAACCACTTGTTGACCCTGATGCGGGACCGGGTGGCGCAGAAGATCAACGGCGCGGCAAAAACGGCGAAGAAGGACCAGTCGATGCAGAGGCCGCCCATTGTCAGGCACAGGGGGTCCTCCGCCCAGCCGCCCCACAGGGCGGGCAGGTAGCTGAGAATGTACAGCGCCGCGCCCAGGCCGGGACGGTTCCGGCAGAGGTAGAAGATCAGCATCAGCTGGATGCCGGTGCCGGAGTAGTCGAAGTTCCACCAGCTGACGACGAAGAGGGCCAGGGCGAACAGCCACCACTTCCGCTCCTTGAGGCCGTACATGCCCAGGAGGCTCAAAAACAGCGTGAAGAAGATGTTCCAGTTGGTGAGGTTGGCCCAGAATTCGCTGATGGGATGGAAAGCCAGGATATAGAACGGCTGGCTGACGAGAGCGAAGATCCCCAGCCGGGTCAGGTACTTCCGCACGTCGTGGGTGTACAGCAGGCCCACTGTCAGGCAGTAGCAGAAAATGGGGAAGGCCAACCGGCCGATCCAGCGGAACACACCCACCTCCGGGAAGAAGGCCCCGCCGATGTGGTCGATCAGCATGGCGGTGATGGCGATGAGTTTTAAGAGGTCCGTGTCCAGATTGGTCTTGAGCCGGGGCGCTGTCTGGGGGATGGCCGCCGGGGTGGTGAGGACGCTCCACACACAGGAGCGGGCAGAGGCGTAAGTGTTTGTCATGGTGTTTCCCTCCTTGTTGACACCAGCGTACCGCGAAAAAAGCACCGCCGCAAACGGGGTCGTCATCTGCGGCGGCCTGGATGTCAAGTTTTGCGCTGGGACGTGGCGGGATGTCAAATTTGGCGGTTTTGCCGTCAAGTTTGGTTTGGCAGGCGGCAGCTCCTGTGGTAGAATGGGCACGTGCCTTTGGGGCGATTGCCCCGTGTGGGCGATCCGTTTGATTTGAGGTGAGGAAGATGCTGCGCATCGGCATCTGTGATGATGTGTACGACGCCCGTCTGGTGCTCCGCTCCGCCCTGGAGCGGGTCCTGGAGAAGCGGCGCGTCCAGGGACAGTTCTGGGAGTTCTCCTCCGGCGAGGGGCTGCTCCGCTGGCTGGAGCACCACGCCGGAGAGTTGGACATCGTGTTTCTGGACATGGAGATGGGGGAGCTGGACGGCATGGAGACCGCCCGGCGGCTCCGGGCGGCGGACGGCGGCCTCCAGCTGGTGTTCGTCACCGGCTACGCCGACCACGTGTTCGACGGGTACTCCGTGGGCGCCCTGGGGTATCTCTTGAAGCCCCCGAAGATCGAACAGCTGGAGGAGGTGCTGGACCGGGCACAGGCGGCCCTGTACCGGGACCTGGACCGGGCCTACATCTGCCGCAGCGGGGACACCCGCTACCGCATCCCCGTCGCCAACATTTTGTACTTCGTCTCGGACCGGCGGCAGGTGACCTGCGTCACCGCCGGGCGGGAGTACACCTTCTACGGCAAGCTGGACGCGGTGGCCGCGGAGGTGGGGGACGGCTTTGTCCGCATCCACCAGCGGTATCTGGTCCGGGCGGGAGCCGTGGACCGCATGGAGGGCGGCGAAGTGGTGCTGCGGGACGGCCGGCGGCTGCCGGTGAGCCGGTCGTGCCAGCAGTCGGCCCTGCTGGCTCTGACCCGGGCGGAGCTGGAGGGATGAGGATGTGGGACGTGCTTTGGCGGATCTGGCTCTATGCCGGGTATTTCCTGACGGTGGCGGCCAGCGGCTTTTTCCTTTACAGGCTCTGCGTGCCCTTTGTCCGGCCTCGGAGAGGACGCTTCTGGAAAGCTCTGCTCTTTTTGACCCTAGCGGGCACCAGCGGCATGGTGATCTGGATCGGAGACCCCAACCTGCTCTATACCCTGCCGGTGTTTTTTGCCCTGTTCTTCCTGGCCACCCGGGGTGACCGTGTAGGCCGGCTGGCGGTGTGCATGATCCTCTTCTGCCTGGAGATGTCCGTGTGCGCCCTGCTGGACACCTATGTGGAGCGGATCAACCGGGATGCGCTCTATGATGTGCTGGTACGCATGGCCCGCCCGCTGGTGTTCGGCCCGCTGTGGCTGCTGCTGCGCCGCCGCCTGCCCCGGGAGACGGTGGCGCTCTCCCGGCGGCTGTGGAAGCTGGTGCTGGGCCTGGCGGCCATGCCCCTGTGCGCCCTGATCGCCGTGGTGCTGCTGACCTTCCGGCGGTACGAGTCCGCCGAGGTCTATGCCGTGGCCATGAACCAGGGCATGGTGGTGCTGCCCTTCGCGCTGCTGACCTCCCTGGTGCTGCTGCTGGCCATCCTGACTCTGGCCGACCACGAGCGGCTGGAGCAGGCTGGCCGCCTGGCGGGCCTGCGGGAGGTCTACTACCAGGGCCTCCGGCAGCAGGAGACCCAGGTGCGCCGCCTCCGCCACGACCTGCGGAACCACCTGACGGCGGTCCGGGGCCTTCTGGAACAGGGGGATGAGCAGGGGGCCATCCGCTATCTGGACCAGATGACCAATTCCCCGGCCCTCCGGGGGACCAGGCGCCTCTGCGAGAACGAGGCGGCCAACGCCGTCCTCACCGCCAAGGCGGAGGCCATGGAGCGGGAGGAGACCGCGGCGGACTTCGCCGTCTCCCTGCCCCGGGACCTGCCGGTGGCGGACGTGGACCTGTGCGCCCTGCTGGGCAACGCCCTGGACAACGCCATCGAGGGGAGCCGGGGCGGGGCGGACCGGCGGATCACTGTCCGCTGCAAGGCGGACAAGGGCCTCTTCATGCTGCGGGTGGAGAACACCCTGGGCGGCGAGGTGAAGCCGGATCTTGCCACCACCAAGGCGGACAAGGCCGCCCACGGCTTCGGCATCCCCGGGATGCGGGAGATCGCGGAGCGCTACGGCGGCACCCTGGACGCCGGGGCCCGGGAGGGCCGGTTCGAGTTGGTGGTATGCCTGCCCCTGGCGGGGCGGACCGAAACGCCGTGAGCCCCTGTGCGCCGCGGACACAGGCGAACGCCCGATTTTTCATATCTGCCGCCTCTGCACAGCAAAAAAGGGAGACCGTCCATCGGACGGTCTCCCTTTTTGCGTCAAAAGCGGGCTCAGAGCATCTTCAAAAGTTCGATCTGCTCCCCGGAGGGGCCGGTGAAGAACCAGTTCTCCAGCCCGCCGAAGGTGTTGGGCATGACGCACTTCTCCGGCGTCTGGAAGGTGTCCACCCCGGCGGCCCGAAGGTCCGCCGCGGCCTGATCCACGTCGTCCACATACACGGCGAAGTGTGGCATGGGGCCCACGCCCTCCGGCACGGGGGCGGCGATCAGTTCCACCAGAAAGCCGCCGAACGCCACCAAAGCCAGCTCCCGCTGCTGCTCCGGCGGGCAGGCGGGGGCCCGGAGATGCAGGCTGCCGCCGATTTTCTCGTAAAAAGCGATGCTGGCGTCCATATCCGCCGTGTAGACGGCGATGTGGCCCAGCCCCTGATAGTGCTGTTTCATATGATCGTCCTCCTATGTGATCGTCAGGGGGAGGGGAGATGGCCCCGCCGCCCCAGGTGTTCTGACTTCAGCATACCACACCGGCCGGGGAAAGAAAAGCGTTTTCTTCCCGGCTGACAGGGTGGACCGGCAGGCGGCCGGCGCCCCGTGTCTCACAGCGGGTCCGGCCGCAAAAGCGGCTGGAGGCATGAGAGACGGCGGCAACTCATAAAATCTTCAGGAGAGATGGCACCGGGAACGGCGAGGGAAGGGGAAAGGAGGGGAGAGGGACCCTGGCGGCCGGGAGGGCGGACCGCCGCAAAGAGGGCGCGGCCTCGGGACAGGGGGATTGGTTATGCTCGCCCCCAATTCAAAACGTAATGAGGTGATCGTATTACATGATTGCTTTGCAAATCTTGGCCAGCGGGATCCTGCTCGGCGGGATCTACGCGCTGATCAGCGTCGGCCTGAACCTGATCTTCGGCGTCATAAAAGTCGTCAATATGGCACATGGCGATTTCCTGATGCTGGGGATGTATGCCGCATATTTCCTGTTTACGGGGCTGGCGGTCAATCCATACGTCTCCAGTATCATCATATTCCCCGTGTTCATGGTGATCGGCTATATCGTGTTCCGCCTGGTGGTGAAGCCCCTTCTGGGCAAGGCGGAGACGGAGACCAACACCATTCTGGCCACCTCCGGACTGCAGTTCGTCTTACAGAACCTGGTCCTGATGCTCTTTACCGCCGACTACCGGGCGATCCAGCTGGACAACGGCGCCGCCAGCTTCAACCTCGGCGGGATCATGCTGAGCGCCAACCGCACCTGGGCCTTTTTGATCTGCCTGGTCCTGGCCGTGGCGCTGTACTACATTCTGATGCACACCCGCCTGGGTGCGCAGGTGCGGGCGGTCTCCCAGGACCGTGACGCCTCCGTCCTGATGGGGATCAATGTGGACCGGATCTATGCCCTGACCTTCTGCGTGGGCGTGGCCATGGTGGGCGTTGCGGGCGCCATCATCCTCCCCATTTTCAGCGCGTATCCCACCGTCGGCGCATTCTTCAGCACCTCTTCCTTTGTGGTGGTGGTCCTGGGCGGCCTGGGCAGCTTTACCGGCGCCCTGCTGGGCGGCCTGATCATCGGCATCGTGGAGACCGCCGCAGGCGTCTTTGCCAGCACGGAGCTGGCGCAGGTGTTCTCTCTCCTGGTATTCCTGATCGTCCTGTTCGTCAGGCCCCAGGGCCTGCTGGGCAAGGGCGCCCGCGTGTAAGGGAGGAGGATCGTCATGAATGTGAAAAAGCTGATCAACACCAAGACCCAGGATGGGAGGATGTTCCTGGCCCTGGGCGTGGTGACGGTGATCCTTCTGGTCTGCTGCGTCGCGCCCATCGGCATTTACAACAAGCATATCATCATCCAGACCATGTTCTATGCCTATATGGCGACGGCGTGGAATCTGATGTGCGGGTATACGGGCCGGCTGTCCCTGGGGCACAGCGCCTACATCGCGGTGGCGGCCTACACGTCCCTGATCCTCTACCGCTCCTTTGACCTGACCCCCTGGCTGGGGATGCTGGCGGGCGGCGTGCTGGCCATGGCCCTGATGCTGCTGATCGCCTTCCCCTGCTTCCGCTTCGGCCTGAAGGGGCCCTATTTCACCCTGGCCAGCATCGCGGTCATGGAGATCACCCGGTACCTGCTGACCAGCATGCGGGAGCTGACCGGCGGCTCCCTGGGCATGTCCCTGCCCTATGTGAAGGACGATCTCCTGATGTTCCAGTTCGACGACAAGGAGCCCTATCTCCTCATCATCCTCATCTTCTGGCTGGCCGCCATCCTGCTGCTGTGGAAGATGGAGCGGACCCGCTACTACCTGGAGGCCATCCGGGAGGATGACGACGCGGCGGCGGCACTGGGCATCTCCGTCAACAAAAACCTCATCAAGGCGGCACTGCTGAGCGCGTTCCTGGTGGCGCTGGGCGGGACCTTCTACGTGCAGTATTACCGCTATGTGGATCCCACCACCATCTGCGGCTCCACCATGGCGCTGAACCTGGCGCTGATCACCATCATCGGCGGCAGCGGCACCATCCTGGGCCCCACCATCGGCGCCATCCTGGTGATCCCGATCTCCGAGCTGCTGCGCACCAACCTGGGCGATAAGCTCTCCGGACTGAATCTGTTCGTCTACGGGATCCTGCTGATCGTCATGATCATCTATATGCCGAAGGGCGTCATCAGCATCCCCGGCGTTCTGAAGCACAAGCTGGCGGCAAGGTCCGCCAAGGAAGCGAGGGGGGAAGGCAATGGCTGAGACGATTTTACAGGTCCAGAACATCTCCAAGAGCTTCGGCGGCCTGAAGGCCACCAACGGCGTCTCGTTCGACCTCCATCAAAATGAGATCCTCAGCATCATCGGACCCAACGGTGCCGGGAAATCCACCCTGTTCAATCTCATTACCAACTTCTATCGGATCGATGAGGGCGATATCCTCTACAAGGGGAAGAGCATCGTGGGCCTGATGCCGGATCAGATCTGCAAGCTGGGCATCACCCGGACCTTCCAGGTGGCAAAGCCCTTTTCCGGCCTGACCATCTTCGACAACATCTTGGTGGGGTGCCTGTCCAAGTCCGCCACCGTGGAGGAGGCCCGTTCCAAGGTGGACGGCATCCTGAAAATGGTGAAGCTGGACAAAAAGGCCGATGAGATGGGCGGCCGCCTGACCACCCTGGAGCGCAAGCGCCTGGAGCTGGGCAAGGCCCTGGCCACGGAGCCGGAGGTCCTGATGCTGGATGAGGTCATGACCGGCCTGAAGCCCCACGAGATGGAGGAGATGATGGCGTTCATCATGGACCTGAAGAAGCGGATGACCATCGTGGTCGTCGAGCACGTCATGAAGGTCATCAACACCATCAGCGACCGGGTGATCGTGCTGGACCACGGCACCAAGATCGCGGAGGGCATTCCCCAGGAGGTCATGAACGATCCGCAGGTGATTGAGGCGTATTTAGGGAGGAGCGCCAGCCATGCTTGAAGTGAAACATCTGAATGTCGCCTATGGCGACACCCAAGTCATCTGGGACCTGGACCTCCGCGTGGAGGAGGGGGAGATCGTCACGCTCCTGGGCCCCAACGGCGCCGGCAAGACCACGCTGCTCCGCACCATCTGCGGCCTGGTGAAGCCGAAGTCCGGCCAGATCACCTTCTGCGGAGAGGACCTGCTGGCCATCAAGCCCCACAAGCGGCCGGAACACGGCCTCATCATGGTCCCGGAGGGCAGAAAGCTCTTCCCCAAGATGACCGTGGAGGAGAACCTGTTCATCCCCGCCGGCAAGGGAAAGGCGGACACGGACACGCTGGACTGGATCTTCCAGCTGATGCCCCGCCTGGCAGAGCGCCGCAAGCAGCTGGCCGGCACCCTGTCCGGCGGCGAGCAGCAGATGTGCGCCATCGCCCGGGGCATCATGGGCAAGCCCAAGCTGCTGATGCTGGATGAGCCCTCCCTGGGCCTGGCTCCCATCGTAGTGGAGCAGGTGTTCGACATCCTGCTGAAGCTGCGGGAGAAGGGCATCACGGTCTTTTTCGTGGAACAGTTCGTGGAGCAGTCCCTGGGCATCTCCCAGCGGGGCTACCTGCTGGAGGACGGCCGGATCGTTCTGGAGGAGGACAGCCGGGCCATGCTGGGCAACGACTATATCAAGCAAGTGTATCTGGGCATCTGACCCTGTCCTGCAGATACAAAATTCGATGAAAAGGAGCATCAAGAGATGAAACGTATGAAAAAGCTGATTTGCCTGTTCCTGTGTTTGGCGCTCGCTGTGAGCATCACCGCGTGCGGCGGGGGAGAGGAGGCGTCCGGAGGCAGCGACGGTGGAGAGAGCGGCGAGGTCAATGTCTACGTGGGCATCGAGGAGCCCCTGACCGGCGCCAACGCCTCCCTGGGCACCGCCGAGTACAACGCCATCGAGATGTGCATCGAAATGATCAACGAGCAGGGCGGCGTGGCCGGCCAGTATCCCATCACCTATGAAACGGTGGACACCCAGAGCGATGCCGCCACCGGCTCCTCCGAGGTGGAGCGGCTGATCACCACCAAGGGCGTGCCCGTCATCATTGGCTCCTATGCCTCCGGCATCGCCGCCGCCGTCAGCGAGGTCTGCGAGCGGTATGAGACGCTGCTGTGGGAGCAGTCCGGCGCCGCCGACACCCTGCTGCAGAACGGCTATGAGTGGACCTTCCGGACGGAGTCCATGTCCTCCCTGTGGGGCGCAACCTCCGTGGAGTACATCGTCTCCGAGGCCGATCAAGTCCAGGAGGTCCTGGGCAAGGACATCCAGGACCTGAAGGTGGCCATCGTCCATGAGGACGGCTCCTACGGCACCGCCGTGGGCGAGGGCAACTACGCCGCCGCCGAGGAGGCCGGCATGGACATCGTGGTCTATGAGGCTTACTCCTCCAGCACCCTGGATCTGTCCAGCGTCATCATGAAGCTGATCGCCGCCCAGCCGGACGTGCTGCTGCTGACCGGCTATGTCAACGACGGGTCCCTGTTCATCCGGCAGTCCGCCGAGCTGGGCTTCACCGTTCCCATCCTGATCACCCACAGCGGCGGCCACAGCGTGCAGGCCTTCGTGGACGCCGTGGGCGACCAGGTGAACTACCTGCTGACCGTGGACCCCGTGCCCTGCAACCCCAAGCTGGACAGCTTCTCTGAGGAGCTGCAGACGGTGTTCCAGGACTTCGAGGCCCGCTGGACCGAGAAGTACGGCGTGAAGCCCGCCCACCATGTGGAGATGCGCGCCTTTGCCCAGGCCTATCTGTTCTTCACCCAGGTGGCGCCCCTCGCCATCGAGCAGAGCGGCACCTTCTCCGCCGCCTCCTGCCGGGATGCCATCCTGTCCCTGGACCTGGACGCCTCCCAGAGCCTGATGGGCGCCGGCGTCAAGTTCTCCACGCCTGACGAGCCCTTTGTGGACCCCGTGCTGGGCAACTCCCACGTGGGGCAGAACATCGAGGCCAAGGCCTTCATCAACCAGTACTTTGACGGCGAGCTGTACTGCGTGTGGCCCGAGGAGTATGCGCAGAAGGAGCCCGTGCTGTTCCTGCCCTCCTCCAGCAGCCTCTCCGCCGGCGTGGTGGATTGAGCGGCCTCTGTTGCCTGTAGAGATATGAAAAATAAGCAGTCTGCCGCCGTTTGATGCAGCGGCGGCAGACTGCCTTAGCTATCTGAGAAGCCCTGCGTCTGGGCGCAGTCGTGCGACCGGGAACGAGGCCGTTGTCGGCCACGACTCAGGTACCTGCGGTGCGTTCTATTTGCGGGCCCCGCCCGCATAGATTCAAAAAGGGGACGACCTCTGTAACTCGGAAAAAACAGCAGGATGATGCTGGCCCCAAAAGGGGGGCGGGATGCCGGTTTTAAATATTCGGAAGGGCCTGGATAAATATCGTGGTGGACGGTCCGTGAACGGAGAGACAAAAGATTAACGATTTGCGGATTTTCACAAATAAAAGATGGACGTTTATAGCTGTTTTCACATAATTTAGTTTATTTTTTAACTTTTATTGACATAGCGCGCAGACGGCATTATAATGAAGGTAGAGCATGATTTTGCAAAATCGGAGACCATGAAAAAACTTGCTTATGAATTTGAGGAGGTAAATTATGGCAGCGAAATTCAGCAAGATCGACTCTGTGGAGAGCCTGGAAGCCAAGCTGGCGGAAATGCGGAAGGCCCAGGCGGTGTTCGCTACCTTTACCCAGGAGCAGGTGGACGAAATCTGCAAGCAGGCGGCCATGGCCGCCGACAAGGCCCGGATTCCGCTGGCCAAGATGGCCCAGGCGGAGACGGGCATGGGCGTGGTGGAGGACAAGGTCATCAAGAACAACTACGCCTCCGAGCATGTCCATAACTACTTCCGCCACAAAAAGACCTGCGGCGTGATCTCCGAGGACAAGGCCTTCGGCACCAAGCGGATTGCCGAACCCGTGGGCATCGTGGGCGCCGTGACGCCGACGACGAACCCCACCTCCACCTGCATTTTCAAGATCCTGATTTGCTTAAAGACCCGCAACGCCATCCTGATCTCTCCCCACCCCACCGCCAAGCGCTGCACCATCGAGGCGGCCCGCATCATGCGGGAGGCGGCGGAGAAGGCTGGCCTGCCGGAGAACATCATCTGCTGGATGGATGAGAGCTCCATTGAGATGACACAGCTGATGATGAAGGAGGTCAACCTGATCCTGGCCACCGGCGGCTCCGGCATGGTGAAGGCGGCCTACTCCTCAGGCACCCCGGCCATCGGCGTGGGCCCCGGCAACTGCAACGTGATCTTCGACGACACCTGCGACATCAAGAACGCGGTGGCGTCCACCATCCACTCCAAGACCTTTGACAACGGCATGATCTGCGCCGCGGAGCAGCACGTGACGGTGCTGGACAGCATCTATGACCAGGTGAAGCAGGAGTTCCAGAACAGCCGCTGCTACTTCCTGAGCCCGGAGGAGGCCAAGAAGGTGGGCGAGGTGTTCTTCAACCCCGCCAACCACGGCGTGAAGCCCACCGCTGTGGGCCGTCCGGCGGTGAAGCTGGCGGAGATGGCGGGCATCACCGTGCCAGCGGACACCAAGGTGTTGATCGCCGAGACGGACGACTTGAGCCACGACAACCCCTGGGCCAACGAGAAGCTGTGCCCCGTGCTGGGCATGTTCCGTGCCAAAGACTTCCAGCAGGCGCTGGACATCTGCTACAAGCTGGTGAGCGAGGGCGGCGCCGGCCACAGCGGCGCGCTGTATGTGGACCCCACGGAGCGGGAGAAGATCGACGCCTTCGGCGCCAGGATGCAGACCGCCCGCATCCTCATCAATATGCCCACCTCCTTCGGCGGCATCGGCGACCTCTACAATTTCGACACGGCTCCGTCTCTGACGCTGGGACCCGGTTCCTGGGGCGGCAGCTCCTTCGCCGGACAGACCAACATCGAGCAGCTGCTGAACATCAAGACCGTGGCGGAGAGGAGAGAGAACATGCTGTGGCTGAGACTGCCGGAGAAGGTGTACTTCAAGAAGGGCTGCACCCCTGTGGCCCTGCGTGAGCTGAAGGACTACTACCACTGCAAGAAGGCGTTCATCGTTACCGACGCCAACCTCTTCGAGATGGGCATGTGCCAGCCGGTGATCGACCAGTTGACGGAGATGGGCATCGCCACCAGCATCTTCTACGACATCCGGGTGGACCCCCAGATCCAGGACGCCATGAAGGGCCTGCCGGCCATGCACGAGTTCCAGCCGGACGTGATCATCGCCATCGGCGGCGGCTCCGCCATCGACACGGCCAAGATCATGTGGCTGATGTACGAGCACCCGGAGGAGGACTTCCTGGACCTGGCCACCGTGTTCATCGATATCCGGAAGCGTGTCTATGAGTTCCCGAAGATGGGGATCAAGGCCAAGCTGGTGTGCATCCCCACCACCGCCGGCACGGGCTCCGAGGTGACGCCGTTCACCATCATCTCCGACGCCAACACCGGCGCCAAGTGGCCCCTGGCGGACTATGAGCTGCTGCCCACCATGGCCATCGTGGACGCGGACAACATGATGAACATGCCCAAGGGCGTGACCCGCGCCTCCGGCTACGACGTGCTGACCCACGCGGTGGAGGCCTACGTGTCCATCATGGCCAGCGACTACACGGACGGCTTCGCCCTGACGGCCATCAAGAGCGTGTTCAAGTACCTGCCCCGCGCCTATCAGAACGGCGCCAAGGACCCGGAGGCCCGGATCAAGATGGCGGACGCCTCCTGCCTTGCCGGTATCGCCTTCGCCAACGCCTTCCTGGGCGTGAACCACTCCCTGGCCCACAAGCTGGGCGGCTGGCACCACATCCCCCACGGCACCGCCAACGCGCTTCTGTTCACGGAAATCTGCAAATACAACGCCCAGCGGACGCCCACCAAGATGGGCACCTTCTCCCAGTACCAGTATCCCCACGCCTTTGAGCGGTACGTGGAGATCGCGGAGTACTGCGGCATGAAGGGCAAGAACGACCAGGAGACCTTCGACAACTTCATCAAGGCCGCGGAGGACCTGAAGGCGGCCATCGACATCCCGGCCAGCATCCATGACTACGGCATCGAGGAGAAGGCCTTCATGGACGGCCTGGACGAGATGAGCGAGAATGCGTTCAACGACGAGTGCACCGGCGCGAACCCGGTCTACCCGCTGATCTCCGAGATCCGGGAGATCTACCTGCGGGCCTACTGGGGCAAGGACTACGACGCGAAGGTCAAGGCCGGCATCCCCGCCGCCGAGCCCGCCATGTTCTCCAACCCCTTCGGCTCCGACTATGAGGTGGAGATGCGCGGCGTGGAGCTGCCTCAGCCTCCCGCCGGAGAGAAGGCCGAAGATAAGCAGTGATTCAGCTGCCCAGGGAAAACAACCTTTGCCCCGTTCCTAGCGTCAGGGCGCCGGCTGCCGTTGCGGCAGCCGGCGCCCCGGCTTCGGTTCGACAGAGCTAAAAAAGGTTCCTGATCTCAAATGAGATCAGGAACCTTTTTGCCTTGTGTTGACGAAAAGGATGCGGACATAAGATTGGGCCACGCACGGCGGGGCGGCGCGTTTGCGCCGTACAAGCGTTTCGTCGCAGGCGAAACCTTGGCGGAGGCGGAATTCACTGCACAGCCGTCGGCGACTTTGCCGCCTTACGGATGTGGCGTACCCCTTGCGGGTGCTTCGCCCGAGCATTTCAAATTCCCACGGATACCATAAAAATAACCACACCGAAAGGTGTGGTCATTTTTATGGTGGAGACTACTGGACTCGAACTTTTGATGGACCTTTTCACCAGATTATAATGTGTGCTTTTCTGCGCAAATAGTGCAAGTTCGGGAACTTTTCTGCATCAAATAATCCCGCTTGGTCCCATAGAACATCTGAGGTTAAAGGGTAAAATAAGGGTAATATATGGGAACTAACGGTAACTTTTCCTTGACGGAAAAAGAAACCTATGGTTATAATGTGGACACAAAGAAAATCCATTGGAATGAAGTACAATTGGATGCAACTTTTGAAGTAAGCCAGTTATTATTGTGGGAGTGACATATATGGCCGGGTGGGATGATATTTTAGACGAGATAA
>DWZJ01000078.1 GCA_019118245.1 Candidatus Oscillibacter excrementigallinarum | reverse complement strand
CTCGGCGCACATGCGCAGGGCCTCGCGGAAGCAGCAGGCGCCCACGGGCATGATCATGAACTCCTGGATCTCCACGTTGTTGGTGGCGTGGGCGCCGCCGTTGAGGATGTTCATCATGGGCACGGGCAGGGTCTTGGCGTTGACACCGCCGATATAGTTATAGAGGGAGGTGCCCAGGGCCTCGGCGGCAGCCTTGGCGCAGGCCAGGGAGGCGCCCAGGATGGCGTTGGCGCCCAGCTTGGTCTTGTTGGGGGTGCCGTCCAGCTCGATCAGCGCCTTGTCGATGGCGGTCTGATCCAGCACGTTCATGCCGATCAGGCACTCGGCGATCTCGGTGTTCACGTTCTCCACAGCCTTGGTGACACCCTTGCCCAGGTAGCGGCTCTTGTCTCCGTCCCGCAGCTCACAGGCCTCATAGATGCCGGTGGAGGCGCCGGAGGGCACGGCGGCGCGGCCCATGGTGCCGTCGTCCAGATAGACCTCCACTTCCACGGTGGGGTTGCCCCGGCTGTCCAGGATCTCCCGGCCCAGGACGTCGACGATCTCAATGATCTGCTTCATAGAACTCGTTCTCCTTTTATTTAGAATCGTACAGCTTCATGCGGGCGCGTGCCTCCCAAGGGAGGGCCCGCCAGGGATTTCCGGTGCTATTATATCGGTAATCGTTTACTCTGTCAAGCAATGGGGCCATTTCCCGGGAAAAATGTGCTGCAAAGCTCATTCCGGCAGGACCGCCTGACTGAGGATCTCAAACGCCTCCTGGCAGGGCAGGCGCTTTTTCTCCATGGGCGGCAGGGCATCGTCGAATTCCCGGGCCGCCGCCTCGTCGAAGTCGTAGGCCGGACTCTGGCGGTACGTCCAGCTCTTTCCCGCCAGGGCGCCGAGCTTCAGCTCCTTTACCAGCATGGCCGCGGGATACGTCCCGTCCTCCAGATGGACCCGATGCTTTTTGCAGCTCTGGAAGCCGCAGCCCACATAGTTGTTGGGGTCGCCGACGATTACGATGGCCTCCCAGCCCAGCGCGGCGGCCCGCTGGAAGGAGTCCTCCATCAGCCGCTTCCCCAAGCCCCGGCGCTGGTGGTCCGGCCGGATGCAGACCGGGCCAAAGGTCAGGATGTCCTTCTCCTCCCCCGTCTCGTCCACCAGGGTGCTCCTGGTGTACAGGATGCTGCCGATGATCCGGCCGTCCAGCTCCAGCACCAGATCCAGCTCCGGCAGAAAGTCCGGGTGAGACCGGATCACGTGGGCCAGATAATGCTCCGTGCACCCCGGCGTGTAGATGTTGTAGAATGCTTGGCGGATGAGCTGTTCCACCTGAGCATAGTCGCTCTCCCACTCCTGGCGGATCGTCACCTGTTCCATATCGATTCCTCCTGTCTTGGATGGGCGTCGCGCCCCAAAGGCGCCTTCCTCGCGGCTCGTCCTCTCTATATTATATGGAATTCCGGCGGCGCGCAATGGCCGAAGCCATCTTTTTCGGTCTCCCGGCAGCTTTCGCGGGAAAAAGCGCCCTCCGCATCAGCGGAGGGCGCCGGGATGAGCTCTCTTACAGGAAATTCATCAGGTTGAAGGCCAGGATCAGGCCGGAAAACACGATGGACACGGTGGAGCACAGCTTGATCAGAATGTTCAGGGACGGGCCGGAGGTGTCCTTGAAGGGGTCGCCCACCGTGTCGCCCACGACGGCGGCCTTGTGGCACTCGGAGCCCTTGCCGCCGTGGTGGCCGCCCTCGATGTACTTCTTGGCGTTGTCCCAGGCACCGCCGGCGTTGGACATGAACACGGCCATGGCAAAGCCGGTGACGGACACGCCGCCCAGCAGGCCCACCACGCCGGTGGGGCCCAGCACCAGGCCGGTGGCCAGGGGAACGATAATAGCCAGCAGGGCCGGCACCACCATCTCATGCAGGGCGCCCTTGGTGCACAGGGACACGCAGGAGGCGTAGTCCGGGTCCGCCTTGTACTCCATGATGCCGGGGATCTCCTTGAACTGGCGGCGGACCTCCACCACGATGGACTGGGCCGCCTTCTGCACCGCGCTCATGGTGAAAGCGGAGAAAACGAACGTCAGCATGGCGCCGATGAACATGCCCACCAGCACCGTGGGGCTGGTCAGGGTGAAGTTCAGGGTCTCGGCGGTGTTCTCCTGGACGATGTTGACGTAGCTGACCAGCAGGGCCAGGGCGGTCAGGGAGGCAGAGCCGATGGCGAAGCCCTTGCCGGTGGCGGCGGTGGTATTGCCCAGGGAGTCCAGGGCGTCGGTGCGCTCCCGGACCTCCTCCGGCAGGCCGCTCATCTCGGCGATGCCGCCGGCGTTGTCCGCCACGGGGCCGTAGGCGTCGGTGGCCAGGGTGATGCCGAGGGTGGACAGCATGCCCACGCCGGCAATGCCGATGCCGTACAGGCCCTGGTTGAAGGCCATGGTGAAGGCGCCGGAGGCGTCCACGATCTCCATGGTGCCGCCGGAAGCAAAGTAGCTGATCAGCACCGCCGCCGCCACGATCAGGATGGAGGTCAGGGTGGATTTCAGGCCCAGGGAGATGCCGCCGATGATGATGGTGGCGGAGCCGGTCTCAGAGGCTGCCGCCAGCTCCTGGGTGGGCTTATAGGTGTCAGAGGTGTAGTACTCGGTGAAGTAGCCGATGGCGCAGCCGCCAATCAGGCCGCAGAGGATGGCCACGTAGACGCCCATGTGCCCATCCAGGATGAAATAGGTCAGGGGCGCCGCCAGGATGGCGGAGAGGACGGCGGCGGTGTAGGTGCCGGTCCGCAGGCTCTTCAGCAGGGACTGCTGGGAGGCGTTCTCCTGGGTCTTCACCAGGAAGGAGCCGATGATGGAGCAGATGATGCCGCACACGGCCAGGGCCACCGGCAGCAGCAGGCCGCCCCAGCCGTAGCCGCCCACGGCGCCCAGGGCAAAGGTGGCCAGAATGGAGCCCACATAGCTCTCATACAGGTCCGCGCCCATACCGGCCACGTCGCCCACGTTGTCGCCCACGTTGTCGGCGATGGTGGCGGGGTTACGGGGGTCGTCCTCGGGGATGCCGGCCTCCACCTTGCCCACCAGATCGGCGCCCACGTCGGCGGCCTTGGTGAAGAT
>DWZJ01000077.1 GCA_019118245.1 Candidatus Oscillibacter excrementigallinarum | reverse complement strand
GGGCGATGGTCAGCAGGGTCATGGCCGTCATCCCGGAGGGGACGGCCGCCTGTGCAAAATACAGCTTGGAGACAAAGCCGCCGAACAGCGGGATGCCGATCATGGACAGGGCCCCCACTGAGAAGCCCAGGCCGGCCCCAATGTCCCGGAAGGCGCTGCCCCGCAGATTTTTCAGGCTCTTGTGGTGGCCGCTGACGGCGGAGAGCCGGCCGGCGCAGAGGAAGAGCAGAGGCTTGCAGCAGGCGTGGACCAGGATGTGGAAGAAGGAGGCGATCAGCCCCTCCATGCTCCCCAGTCCCACGCCCATGAAGATGTACCCCACCTGGGCCACGGAGGAGTAGGCCAGCATCCGCTTGATGTGGTTCTCCCGCATGGCGGCCAGGGAGCCGAAGATCATCCCCAGCAGGCCGAAGGCCAGGATCACATCCGCCACGCCCAGCTCCACCATCAGCTCCATGGAGAACACCCGCAGGATCATCACCAGCAGCAGGACGATGTAGCCCTTCAGCACCAGGCCGGACAGGATGGCGGAGGACGCCGAGGTGGCGCCGCCGTGGGCGTCCGGCAGCCACAGGTGGAAGGGGAACATGGCGCTCTTGACGCCCAGGCCCGCCACGATCAGGCCCACCGCCACCGTCAGCGGGATGGGATAGCTCCCGGAGAGCCGCAGCTCCGCCACCGCCTCCGCCAGGGAGGGCATCAGCAGATAGCCGGTGATGCTGTTCAGCACCGTCAGCCCGATGAGGAACAGGCCGGAGCCCACCAAACTCATGAACAGATACCGGATGGTGGCGATCAGGTTGGGGCCGTTGTCCTTGGCCATCACCAGGGCGCAGGCGGCGATGGTGCTGATCTCAATGAACACATAGCCGGTGAACACGTCGTTGGTATAGGTCAGCGCCAGCAGAGACGCCTGCAGCATATCCACCATCACAAAATAGAGCCATTGCTTCTCCGGCAGGACATCCTGGAACAGGTCCCGCCGCCCTCCTGCCAGGGACGCCGCCATCACCAGGGAAAACGCCGTGGTCAGCAGCGCCTGCAGCGGCCCGCAGTTGATGGCGTTGCCGTAGGGCGCCAGGAAGCGGCCCATGGTGTAAGTAAAGCTCAGGTCCCCCAGATAGGTGTACTCCAGCACACAGGCGTTCAGCACCGCGCTGGCCCCGCAGACAATGATGGTGAGCCAGTAGGCGGCCCGCCCGCTGCGGATGGTGGCCGTCACGATCCCGGCCAGGATGGCCAGGAAGATGGAAAAGAAGGGGAAATTCTCCACAAACGGCCGCATCAGTCATCCTCCTTCTTGGCCCGCTCCAGCAGCTCCCGCATCTCAATGGTGCCGTAGCGGCGGTAGATCCGCTGGATCAGCGCCAGGGAGAAGGCCGTAATGGACACCGACACCACGATGCCGGTGAGCACCAGGCCGCTGGGGATCGGGTTGATGTAGAGGGGATCGAATCCCCGGTCCCCCACGATGGGCGCCACGCCGCCGTCGATGTAGCCCAGAGAGGCCAGCAGCAGGAAGATGGCGGAGTCCATGATGTTGAATCCAATGACCTTCCGCAGAAGATTCTGTTGCAGCATCAGATTGGTAAATCCAATGCCGAACAGGATCACCGCCGTGACCGCGTAGCGGTTTTGTATGATGTCCTCCAGCATCCCTCCACCCCCTTTTTCAGATCTCGCCCCGGGAAAACAGGGCGTAAAAGCCGTACATGGTGCAGGCCACCACCAGCCCCACCGCCAGGTCGATCAGCAGGATCATGCCCGTCAGGTAATTGGGCAGGTCGTTGGCGCCGATGAAGATGTAAATGCCGTACAGGATACCGTACAGCAGCAGGCCGAAGGTCCGCACCGCGCTGTACCGCCGCCGGTTCATCAGCACCTGCATGTGCCGGGGCCCGAAGGACGCGGAGAACAAAATCAGCCCCGCCCCCAGAATGGTCCCGCCGGAGAAGCCGCCGCCGGGGGAGGTCTCCCCGTTCAGCAGCACGTAGATGGCGAACAGGAAGATGAAGGGGATCAGCACCCAGGCCACCTGCTTGAGGATCAGGTCAGCGTGCTCCTGGGCGGAGGCCTCCTCCCGCTCCAGCTGCCTGACCTCGTGCTCGCTGGTGTTCCTGGGGTCCCGCAGCAGCAGGATCATCACCGCCGCCACTGCCAGGAACAGCACGCAGCTCTCCCCCAGGGTGTCGAAGCCCCGGTAGCCGATGATCATGGCCGTCACCACGTTTTCGGACCCGGTCTCCTCCGCGCCCTGCTCCAGATACCGCTCGGACACCTCGTTGTTGATGGGATTGTCCTCCTGTCCGAAGCCGGGCATATTCATCACCGTGGCCAGCAGGATCACGCCCAATGCCACACAGATCACCGCCGCGGCAATGGGATACCAGTTGAAAAACTTCCGCAGCCGGTCTTTTTCCCGCCGTTCAAACTCCTCCTCCGAGGGGCGGAGGTCCCGGTGGGGCCGCTGCTCCATGACGAACAGGGTCTGGTCCTTGGGCTCCCGATCCCCATCCACCCAGGAGACCAGCCGCCGCAGGCGGTCATGCTTTTCAGACTGCTTACTCATCGTGTGTCCCTTTCAGCGCATGGATCTTTTTCAGGGTCAGGAAGAAGAGGATGCTGGTGACGCCGGCGCCCACCGCCGCCTCCGTGATGGCCAGGTCCGGGCTCTGCAGCAGGCTCCACAGCACCGCCATCATCAGCGACATGGCCATATACACAATCACTGACGCCAGCAGCCGCTTGCACAGCGGCGCCGCGATGGCGCACACGATCACCCCCACCAGCAGGATATACTCCAGAACGATCATCTCTCCTCCACCTCACATTCCTTTTCCACGTCCGGGACGGTGGCTACCTCCATCTCGGCGATCAGATGGCTGGCCACGGGGCTGGTCAGCCACAAAAACACGAACACCAGCAGCGTCTTCGCCGCGGACAGGGACCAGCCGTGCAGCAGCATCAGCCCGATCAGCACGCAGAAGATGCCCAGGGAATCTCCCACCGCCGCGGCGTGCATCCGGTTGAGCACATAGTCGAACCGGAACAGCCCCAGCACGGCGGAAAAAAACACGAACAGCCCGAACAGGAAAAAGGCCAGCCCGGCCGCTGTCGCCAGATCATGTATCATGGCCGTTTTCCCTCCCCTTCTTTCTCTGGTCCTCCCGCCGCTTCCTCTGCCGGATGATCACCAGCCTGGAGGCCACCACCACTGCCAGAAAGCTCAGCAGGGCAAACACCAGGGCGATGTCCACCAGGAAATCCTCCCGCAGCCAGACGGACAGCAGCATCAGCTCCGCGATCACCAGGGTGCTGATGACATTCACCGCCACGATCCGGTCCGTGAACCGGGGGCCCAGCACGGCCCGCACCAGCGTGGCCAGGATCAGCAGCGCCAGCACCACGGCCCCGGCGCTCAGGACCCAGGACTTCACTTGCTCCATTGCGATGCCTCCATCCTCTCCAGCCGCTGCTGGAAGGAGCTGTTCTCGATCCCCTCCGCCAGCGGCGCGTCCAGGGCGTGCACCAGCATCCTCCCGCCCTCCGCCCGCACCGTGATGGTCCCGGCGGTGAGGGTGATGGAGTCGGACAGCAGCGCTTTGTGCCGGTCCGTCCGCAGGGGCGTCCGGAACCACACCAGCTTGGGCTGGATGTCCCTGGGGCGGACGTAGATCAGCCGCATCACCACCAGTCCGGCCTTCAGCATCTCCAGCAGCAGGTGGGCAAAGTACCGCACCATGGCCCAGAGCCTTCCGGGGCTGCCCAGAAGGATATGCCACTCATAGCCCAGCACCCGGCGGCAGAACCAGGTCATCAGCGCCGAGACCGCCGCGCCCCACAGGCACGTATGTACGCTCACCCCGCCGGACAGCAGCAGCCACAGCAGGAAAAACAGCAGGAACATTCCTTCGCCCCCTCTTGATCCTGTATACAAAAACAGACGTCACAGCAAGTGGTGTGATTCCTCCCTCCGGTGGATGGCACACGCTTGTTGGACGTCACAGTCGGCCGTTCTTCGTTAAAAAACGCACAAGCTTTAACATTATTTTAGCGGTTAAAGTGTCCGCTGTCAACTGTTCCCAGGGAATTGTCCCCCAGGATACTCCAAAAAAAGTACACAAATCTGTAAATTGAATTTCGGCGATGTGCCCAGATGCCCTGCCAGATCCACAAATCTGTCCGGCTTGCCACGGATGGACAGCTGCAGTGCGGTCTCCCCGGCCCTCCGGCCGCGTTCCGCGCATATCCCTGACCCCGTTCGCATAGTCTCCCAGCGAGGTGATGTCCAATATGACCATCCATGTGGTCCAGGCCGGCGAGACCGTCGGCTCCATCGCGGGGTCCTACGGCATCGACCCCGCCCGCCTGGCGGCGGACAACGCGGTGCCTCCCAGCGGCGCCCTGGCCGTGGGACAGACCCTGGTGGTCCGGTTCCCCCGGCAGGTCCACGCCGTTCGGAGCGGAGAGACCCTGTCCTCCATCGCGGAGGACCACGGCACCACCATCCGGCGCCTCTGGCAGAACAACTGGTCTCTGGGCGGCGGGACCGCGCTGCAGCCGGGGCAGACCCTGGTGATCTCCTATTTCGACGAGCCCCTGGGCGACGCCGTCTTCAACGGCTACGCCTATCCGTACATCGACCCAGCCCTGCTGGCGGCGGAGCTCCCCTGCCTCACCTGTCTGGCGCCCTTCACCTACGGGATCACCGCGGACGGCGACCTGCTCCAGCTGGAGGATGATGAGCTCCTCGCCGCCGCCCGGCAGCGGGGCGCGCTCCCGGTGATGCACCTGTCCACCCTGACGGAGCTGGACCAGTTCGACACCCAGCGGGCCGCCCTGGTGCTGACGGACGCCGCCGTCCAGGACCGGCTGGTGAGCCAGGTGCAGCAGACGCTGCGCCGCCGGGGCTACGCGGGTCTGGACGTGGATTTCGAGTTCCTGCCCGGCCAGCTGGCCGCCGCCTACGCCGCCTTCCTCAGCCGTCTGCGGCGGCTTTTGAATCCCCAGGGCTTTTTCCTCTGGGCCGCCCTGGCTCCCAAGACCTCCGCCCAGCAGAGAGGACTGCTGTACGAGGGCCACGACTATGCCTCCGTGGGGGCCGCCGTGGACGGCGTGCTGCTGATGACCTATGAGTGGGGCTACACCGCCGGGCCGCCCATGGCGGTGTCGCCGCTCCCCAATGTCCGGGCGGTGCTGGACTATGCCGTCACGGAGTTCCCCCCGTCCAAGATCCTCCTGGGCCTCTCCAACTACGGCTACGACTGGCCCCTGCCCTTCGTCCAGGGCGTGACCCGGGCCCCCTCCATCTCCAACCAGCGGGCCATCGAGCTGGCCATCGAACACGACGTGGCCATCCAGTATGATGAGACGGCCCAGGCCCCCTTCTTCCACTACACCGACGCCGGCGGCACCGTCCACGAGGTGTGGTTCGAGGATGCCCGCAGCCTCTCCGCCCGCCTGTCCCTGATCGCCGAATACGGATTCCAGGGCGCCGGGATCTGGAACCTGATGCGGCCCTTCTCCCAGCTCTGGCAGCTCATCCCCGGCCTTTACCATATCCGGGAGTCCGTCCCCTTCGGCTGATCGAAAAAAATGCTTGACTTAGAGTGCGCTCCAAGTGTTAAATTCTCCTTGATAAACATCTGCGTCCCGCAGGCGCAAAGGAGGCATTCTGCATGGCATTATCTGCACACGCCCGGGAGACCCTGGCCCGTCTGTTCCCCGGCGCGCCCTCTTCCCTCTGGGAGACGGACCCGGAATTTATGGAGCTGTTCACCAGCTTTGTCCTGGATGAGGTGGTCCGGCAGGGAGACCTGGACGAGCCGACCCGGATGATGGCCATCCTGGCCACCCTGCTGGGCTGCCAGGGGGCGGAGGAGTTCCGCGTCCAGCTCCCGGCCGCCCTGCGGGCCGGCGTCACCCCCGTCCAGGCCAAGGAGATCCTGTACCAGGCCGTGGCCTATCTGGGCATGGGCCGGGTGCGGCCCTTCTTCGACGTGACGAACCAGGTCCTGCGGGAGCAGGGCGTCTCCCTGCTCCTGCCCGCCGGCGCCACCACCACGGCGGAGACCCGGCTCGCCGCCGGCAACCAGGCCCAGGTGGACATTTTCGGTGAGGGGATGCGGGGCTTCCAGGACAGCGGCCCGGAGGAGAGCCGCCACATCAACCGCTGGCTGGCGGACAACTGCTTCGGCGACTACTACACCCGTAAGGGCCTGGACTACAGGCAGCGGGAGATGATCACCTTCTGCTTCCTGGCGGCCCAGGGCGGCTGTGAGCCCCAGCTCACCTCCCACGCCGCCGGCAACATGAAGATCGGCAACGACAAGGCGTTCCTCATCCAGGTCATCTCCCAGTGCCTGCCCTACATCGGCTATCCCCGCAGTCTCAACGCCCTGCGGTGCGTCAACGAGGCCGCCAGGGCCGCTGAAAACTGAGGAGGTGCCGGATTGACCATTGCGGAAGTCAGCAAAAAGTATGGCCTGTCCGCCGACACCCTGCGCTATTACGAGCGGATCGGCCTGATTCCTCCCGTCCCCCGCACCAAGGGCGGCGTCCGGGACTACGGGGAGGAGTCCTGCGGCTGGATCGAGCTGATGAAGTGTATGCGGGCCGCCGGCGTCCAGATCGAGGCGCTGATCGAATATGTGAAGCTGTTCCGGCAGGGGGACTCCACCATGGCCGACCGGAAGGCCATCCTGGTGGAGCAGCGGGACCAGCTGCTCTCCCGGATGGCGGAGATGCAGGCCTCCCTGGACCTGCTCAACTCAAAAATCGACGGATACGAGCAGAAAATGGTCTCCGCGGAGCAGCGGCTCCGCCAGCTCCACACCGGGGCCAGCGAGTCTTAAACGGCAACAGGCAGGATGCCCTCTGCGGCATCCTGCCTGTTTGATTCCTTCAGTTGCGCCGTTCCCGCCTCACAGGTGCAGGAACTTCTGCACGTCCCGGTTGGCACCCAGCACCAAAATGGTCTCATTCTCCCGGAAGCTGTAGTCGCCGCCCGGAATCGGGATCAGCTCCTCTCCCTGCTTGACCGCCAGAATATTGATGTTGTGCCGCTGGCGCACACCCAGCTGGCCGATGGTCTTGCCCACCCAGGAGTGTGGCACCGCCGTCTCATAGATGGAGTGGTCGTCCGTCAGCCGGATGTAGTCAAAGACATGGTCGGAGCTGTACCGCACCGCGGCCCAGCTGGCGGTCTCCCGCTCGGGATACACCACGTCGTCCGCCCCGTTGCGCAGCAGGAACTTGGCGTGCACATCCCTGGCGGCGCGGGCGAGCACGTAGGGCGCTCCCATATCCTTCAGCAGCGCCGTGGTCTCCAGGGAGCTTTGAAAGTCGTCCCCGATGGCCACCACGCACATGTCGAAGTTCCGCACCCCCAGAGAGGCGATAAACGCCTCGTTGGTGCTGTCTCCGATCTGGGCGTGGGTCACAATGTCCAGCGCATCGTTGACCCGCTCCTCGTCCTTGTCCACCGCCAGCACCTCGTGGTGCAGCTCCCGGAGCTTTGCGGCCATATGCCGCCCGAAGCGGCCCAGACCGATCAGCAGAATGGATTTCATAATACGCGCTCCTTTCCTTATCCGGCGGCTCTCAGCCCACCGAGATCCGCTCCTGGGGCAGCTGCGACGGCACCGCGCCGCTGTCCGGCAGGACGGCGTAAATCAGGGTCAGGCCGCCCACGCGGCCGAAGTACATCAGGAAAATCAGGATCAGCTGGGACGCGGCCCCCAGATCCGGGGTGATTCCCAGCGTCAGGCCCACCGTGCCGATGGCGGACGCCGTCTCAAACAGCGCCGCCCCCAGGGTCACGCCCTCCATGCAGCAGATGGCGATGCCGCCCAGGAAGAACAGCACCAGATACATCAGGAAGATGGCCGCGGCGCTGCGAAGGGTCTCCATGGGCAGCCGGCGTCCGAAGCTCTGCAGGCTCTCCTTCCTGCGAAACACCGCCTTGGCCGCTAGGAAGAACACCGCCAGCGTCGTGACCTTGAAGCCGCCCGCGGTGGACCCGGGGGAGGCGCCGATCAGCATCAGCATGGTGATAATCAGCTGGGAGGGCTCGCTCAGCAGCGTAAGGTCCACGGTGTTGTAGCCCGCCGTTCTGGGCGTCACCGACTGGAAAAGCGCCCCCAGGACCTTCTCCCCCGGCGTCAGGGACTGCCACTGGGGCAGCCTGAACTCATAGAACAGGAAAAACAGCGTGGGCAGCAGGATCAGCAGCGCCGTCACCGTCAGCACCAGCTTGGTCTGCAGACAGTAGGACCGCAGATGCCACTTGTGGGTCCGCACGTCCCCCCAGGTGATAAAGCCGATGCCGCCCAGGGCAATCAGGCCGGCCACGGTCAGCGTCACCAGCGGGTCCCCGGCGTACCCCGTCAGGGAGACAAACGGCGTTCCGGCCTCCATGCCCATCAGGTCGAACCCCGCGTTGCAGAAGGAGGAGATGGAGTGGAAGATTCCATACCAGATCCCCCGCGCGCCCATCTCCGGGACAAACCGGACGGCCAGCAGCAGCGCGCCGATGCCCTCCATCAGGAAGGTGGCCGCCAGGATGAACCGGGTCCGCCGGACGATGCCGCCCATCTGGGGCGCGGAGATGGACTCCTGCATGACCCAGCGCTCCTTCAGGCCGATCCTGCGGCCGGCCAGCATGGAGAGGGTCACCGCCGCGGTCACCACGCCCATGCCGCCGATTTGGATCAGCAGAATGATCACCGCCTGGCCGAAAACCGTCCAGTACATAGACGTGTCCTGCACCACAAGACCTGTCACACAGGTGGCGGAGGTAGCGGTGAACAGCGCGTCGAGAAAGGGCGCCCCCTGTCCATCCCTGGTGGCGATGGGCATGGTCAGCAGCACAGCCCCTGTCAGTATCAGCAGCGCAAAGCCGATCAGAATGATCCGCGCCGGTGTCAGCTGTTGTTTTTTTCGAAAGAACACAAGGATCCCTCTCTACATGATGATCGCCGCCTCTCCAGCGGCACGCCCCATTATAGCATAGGCCCTGCACCGGGTCTATCAAAATGGTGAAAAAACCGTTCAGAAATCATCAAGGTTTTTCCGCCGATGTCCGGCGGCACGCATATTGTAGCACACCTCGCGATCCCCGTCCACCGCTTTTTGCCGGCTCAGCATTGCATTTCCCCCCGTGTGTGCTATAATGGTTAGGCAGGCCAAACATGATCCCCATTTGACAGAAAGGAAGTCATTGCCATGCTGACGGAAACGGTATCTCAGCTTCTGAACGACCAGGTGAATAAAGAGTTTTACTCCGCCTACCTGTACCTGTGCTTCTCCAACTACTATGTGGAGCAGGGCCTCTCCGGCTTTGCCAACTGGTACAAGGTCCAGGCCCAGGAGGAGCGGGACCACGCCATGCTGATGCTCCAGTATCTCCAGAACAACGATGTGCCCGTGGTGCTGGAGGCCATCGCCAAGCCGGAGGCAGCGCTCAAGACCAACATGGACCCCCTGCAGGCCGGTCTGGCCCACGAGCAGTATGTCACCTCCCTGATCCACGCCCTCTACGAGGCCGCCTATGAGGCCCGGGACTTCCGCACCATGCAGTTCCTGGACTGGTTCGTGAAGGAGCAGGGCGAGGAGGAGACCAACGCCGCCGACCTCATCAAGAAGATGGAGCTCTTCGGCTCCGACCCCAAGGGCCTCTATATGCTGGACCAGGAGCTGGCAGCCCGGACCTACACCGCCCCCTCCCTGACCCTGTAAGGCTTGATTCCGCGCCTCACGCACGGCGGCTTGACCGCCGTGCGTGTTTTTGTCCCGCTCTGGACGGACGTCCCCGCCCGTGGTATACTGTGCCCAGCTGACACCCAAGGAGGCCCTTATGAAAGATTTGCTGATCGTGGAGGACGACCGCGCCCTGGGCGAGGGCATCCGCCTGGCCCTCCAGGCCCCGGAGCTCCGGCTCCAGCTGTGCCACACCCTGGCGGAGGCCGGGGCGCTGGCGGCCCGGCAGCCCTTTGACCTGCTGATCCTGGACATCAACCTGCCAGACGGGAACGGGCTGGACTTTCTCCGCGCCCTCCGGCGGGAGCACGCCGTCCCGGTGATCCTGCTGACCGCCAACGACCTGGAGACGGACATCGTGGCGGGGCTGGAGCTGGGGGCGGACGACTACATCACCAAGCCCTTCTCCCTGGCGGTGCTGCGGGCCCGGGTCCACGCCCAGCTCCGCCGGGGGACGCCCGCCCCGGCGGAGCGGGTGGAGATTGACCGCTTCTCCTTCGACTTCGGCCGGATGGAATTCCAGCGGGACGGGCAGCCGGTGGAGCTGAGCAAGACCGAGCAGAAGCTGCTGCGGCTGCTGGTGGAGAACCGGGGCCGGACCCTCACCCGGGCCCAGCTGGTAGACCGGATCTGGACCGACGGCGCGGCGTACGTGGACGAGAACGCCCTCTCCGTCACGGTGAAGCGGCTGCGGGACAAGCTGGAGGAGACCCCCTCCAAACCGCAGTACATCAAGACCGTGTACGGCCTGGGCTACACATGGGCGGTGAACTGACATGACCACGGGATCCATTTTGCTGGCTCTGGCGGTCCTGGCCCTGCTGGCGACGGTTGGTGTCGCCCTCTGGGCCCATCTCCGCTCCCGCCGGATGCTGGACACCCTGGACCGGATGCTGGACGACGCCGTCCGGGGCGACTTTCAGGAGTCCCTCTATGACGAGAGCCGCCTCTCCGCCCTGGAGACCCGGATGGCCCATTACCTCTCCTCCAGCGCCGTGTCCGCCCGGAACCTTCAGGAGGAGAAGGACAAGATCAAGACTCTGATCGGGGACATCTCCCACCAGACGAAAACGCCCATCGCCAACCTCCTGCTGTACGCCCAGCTGCTGGGAGAGCAGGATCTGCCGCCGGAGAGCCGGGCCTACGTCTCCGCCCTGGAACAGCAGGCGGAGAAGCTTCGGTTCCTCATCGACGCCCTGGTGAAAACCTCCCGCCTGGAGACCGGCGTCCTGGCCATGGCGCCCAAAAGCCATCCCATCCAGCAGCTGCTGGAGGCCGCGGCCGCCCAGGCCGCCCCCAGGGCGGAGGCCAGGGGCATCGCCCTCACGGTGGAGCCCGCGGACCTGACCGCCCGGTTCGACCCCAAATGGACCACGGAGGCCCTCTATAATCTGGTGGACAACGCCGTGAAGTATACCCCAGCCGGCGGCAGCGTCACCCTCCGGGCCGTGGGCTACGAGCTGTTCTGCCGCATCGACGTGACGGACACCGGCCCCGGCATCCCGGAGGCGGAGCAGGCCAGGATCTTCCAGCGGTTCTACCGCGCCCCCTCCGTCAGCCAGGAGGAGGGCGTGGGCATCGGCCTGTACCTGGCACGGCAGATCGCCGCCGGCCAGGGGGGATATCTGAAGGTCACCAGCCGCCCCGGGGAGGGGAGCACCTTCTCCCTGTTCCTGCCCAGAGCAGAGTGAAGCGCAATGAGGAATTAGGAATTAGGAGTTAGGAATTTTGGTGTCCGGCGGCGCCGGACAAATTGAAATCGCCGCCTTCGGCGGCTCCACAATTCCTAATTCCTCATTCCTAACTCCGAATTCTTTCAAACCTGTTAGATTTTAGAAAGAATGTGGAAAGATTTCTTTGCTACCGTCTGTATTGTCGAAAGGCAATACAGACTTTTTCCTGGGAGGAATCATGTATGACGATCTTGGAAACGAAGGATCTGCGGAAGGTCTACGGCTCCGGCGACACGGAGGTCCGGGCCCTGGACGGGGTGGATCTCACAGTGGAGAAGGGCGAGTTCGTGGCGGTGGTGGGCACCTCCGGCTCCGGCAAGTCCACCCTGCTCCATATGCTGGGGGGCCTGGACCGGCCCACCAGCGGCACCGTCACCGTGGACGGCAGGGAGCTCTCCGCCATGCGCGACGAGGAACTGTCCATCTTCCGGCGGCGGAAGATCGGCTTCGTGTTCCAGAACTACAACCTGGTGCCGGTGCTGAACGTGTATGAGAACATCGTCCTGCCCATCCAGCTGGACGGCAAGGCCCCGGACAGGGGCTACGTGGACCAGATCATCGAGACCCTGGGCCTGGGGAACAAGCTCCAGAACCTGCCCAACAACCTCTCCGGCGGCCAGCAGCAGCGGGTGGCCATCGCCCGGGCATTGGCGGCCAAGCCCGCCATCATCCTGGCGGACGAGCCCACCGGCAACCTGGACTCCGCCACCAGCCTGGACGTGATGGGCCTGCTGAAAGTCACCGCCCAGAAGTTCAGCCAGACCATCGTCATGATCACCCACAACGAGGAGCTGGCCCAGATGGCGGACCGGATCATCCGCATCGAGGACGGCCGGATCGTGGTGCGGGGGTGAGGGCCATGATGAAGGTATCCAACGGCAAGACCATCCGCCGCCTGGGCTGGCGGGCCATGCGGGCGGCCCGGACCCGCAACCTCATCGCCGTGCTGGCCATCGCCCTGACCACGGTACTGTTCACGTCCCTCTTCACCATCGCCATGTCCATCAACGACGGGTTCCAGCAGTCCAACTTCCGCCAGGTGGGGGGATTCTCCCACGGCGGGTTCAAGTATCTGACGGAGGAGCAGTTTGAAGAACTGCGGGACGACCCCCGCATCGCCCAGTGGGGCCTGCGGCGCTTCCTGGGGATGCCCACAGAGGTGCCCTTCAACAAGTCCCATGTGGAGGTGAGCTACGCCGACGCCAATTACGCCCACTGGGCCTTCTGCGACCCGGTGGAGGGCCGCCTGCCGGAAGAGGGCACCGATGAGGCCGCCACCGACACGGCGGTGCTGGCCCTGCTGGGCATCCAGCCGGAGATCGGCGCGGAATTCACCCTCACCTTCGACGTGGACGGCCGCACCACCACCCAGACCTTCACCCTCTGCGGCTGGTGGGAGCGGGACGAGGCCATCGTGGCCAGCCACGTCCTCATCCCGGAGAGCCGGGTGGACGCCGTCCTGGACGAGGTGGGGGTGACCCCGCCCGGCAGCAACGGCATGATCGGCACCTGGAACCTGGACGTGATGCTCAAGAGCGGCTCCCGGCACATCGAGCAGGACCTGAACCAGATCCTGGCCGACCACGGCTACCAGAGCGAGACCGCCGGGGATGACTACATCGACACCGGCGTCAACTGGGGCTATACCGGCGCCCAGCTCAGCGACAACCTGGACCCCATCGTGGTCATTGCCATCGCCGCCATGCTGCTGCTCATCATCTTCACCGGGTATCTCATCATCTACAACGTGTTCCAGATCTCCGTCATGGGCGACATCCGGTTCTACGGCCTGCTCAAGACCATCGGCACCACCCCCCGGCAGCTGGGCTGGATCATCCGCCAGCAGGCGCTGACGCTGTCCCTGGCGGGCATCCCCCTGGGGCTGATTGCGGGCTGGTTCATCGGCGGCCAGATCACGCCGGCCATCGTGTCCCAGCTGGAGGGGATCGTGCCCATGACCTCCGTGAGCCCGGTGATCTTCCTGGGGGCAGCGCTGTTCTCCCTGGTGACGGTGCTCCTCTCCTGCCGGAAGCCCGGCCGGGTGGCCGCCAGAGTCTCCCCCATCGAGGCGGTGCGGTACACCGAGGGCGGCACCATCAAACGCAAGCAGAAGAAGGGCCGCAAAGGCGTGTCCCTGCTGTCCATGGCCTGGGCCAACCTGGGCCGCAGCCGGGGCAAGACCGCCGTCACCGTCAC
>DWZJ01000076.1 GCA_019118245.1 Candidatus Oscillibacter excrementigallinarum | reverse complement strand
CGGAAAAGGGTATGTAGTTCAAAGTGAGTCTGGGTGTAATAATGATTAGCAAGAAATATATAATTGAGCGCCCACCATTCTAACGAGGAATACGGCGTTTTCTTGTGAGACTTAAAAAGTTATAGAAAAAGCACAAAATCTCCGGAAAACCGAAGATTTTGTGCTGCTAATGGCACCCGCGGGAGGACTTGAACCTCTGGCCTACTGCTTAGGAGGCAGTCGCTCTATCCAACTGAGCTACGCGGGCATATGGAATTGACGGACTGGACTCGAACTCGAAACGGTACGCTTGTATCCCCAGAATGGGGCACTCTATTCCCTACTTAGGAGGCGGTCGCTCTATACGACTGAGCTACGGGGGCGGATATGAGATCAGCAAAAAATATTGTACCCGTTTTCCCGCTCCCTGTCAATGGGCAAGGGCTGCCGCAAAGCGGCAGCCCTTGAAAGCTCACTGGATGACCCGCACCCGGATCACGTTGTCCAGATGCTCCACCTCGTCCACCACGGCCTGATCCGCCGGGGCGCTCAGGTCCACGATGGTATAGGCGTAGTCCCCCCGGGACTTGTTGCTCAGGTTCTCCACATTGATGCCGTCCCGGGACAGCAGGGTGGTGATGCTGGCCAGCATGGCGGGCACGTTCTTGTGGATGATGCACAGCCGGCACACGCCGCTGCGCTCCTGGCTGACGGCGGGCAGGTTCACGCTGTTGCGGATGTTGCCGTTCTCCAGGTAGTCCCGCAGCTCGTCCACCGCCATGACGGCGCAGTTCTGTTCGCTCTCCGGCGTGGAGGCCCCCAGATGGGGCATGGCGATGACGTGGGGCGCCCCCACCAGGCGGTTGTTGGGGAAGTCGGTGATATAGGCCGCCACCCAGCCGGTGTCCAGGGCCGCCAGCATGGCGTCGTCGTCCACGATCTCCCCCCGGGCCAGGTTGATGAACCGGACGCCCCGCTTCATGGCGCCGATGGCCTTGGCGTCGATCATGTGCTCCGTGTCCTTGGTGTAGTGGATGTGGATGGTGATATAGTCCGCCCGCTTGTACAACTCGTTGATGTCCTTCACCACATGGATGTGGCGGTCCAGCCGCAGCGCCGCGTCCACGGACAGGAAGGGGTCGTAGCCGTACACGTCCATGCCCAGGGACAGGGCGATGTTGGCAACCAGAGACCCGATGGCCCCCAGGCCGATGACGCCCAGGGTCTTTTTATACAGCTCCGGGCCGATGAAGGCGGCCTTGCCCTTCTCCACCACGGTGGTCACATCCACGCCGGCGGCCACCTGCTGCCGCACCCACTGGATGCCGCCGTCCACGTCCCGGGAGCCCATCAGCATGGCGCACAGCACCAGCTCCTTCACGGCGTTGGCGTTGGCGCCGGGGGTGTTGAACACCACGATGCCCGCCTCGGAGCAGCGGTCCAGAGGGATGTTGTTGACGCCGGCCCCGGCCCGGGCGATGGCCAGGAGGTTTTTCGGGAAGTCGTAGTCCAGGAGCTTGGCGGAGCGGACCAGGATGGCGTCCTCCTCCGTCTCGGAGTCGGAGACGGTGTACAGCTCCGGATTCAGATGGTTCAGGCCGACGGGAGAGATCTTGTTGAATGTTTTCACGCGGTACATGGCAAACTGCCTCCATTGGCGGCCCCAGCGGGCCGCGGTACTTGCGGGGGAACGTGCAGCGCTTGCGCCGCTTCCGCCGCAGCATCTTCTATTATAAGGAGCGCCCGCTTCCGCCGTCAATGTGAGAACCGCCAAATCCGGCGGCCTTCCGGCGGGAAGTTTTTGGAGAGGTATTACTTCTTGAAGCGCCCCGAAAAATTGCCGAAAACAGAGGCCAGCCGCCGCTTGGGCCCCTGCTTTTTGCTGAAAATTGCAAAATTGCCCGGATTTTTTTGCAAAAGTACGGGGGAACGGCTTGCAAATCTGGAAAGAACAGCATATAATGCAAAATTGTGTGTAAATTTGATTCGAATCCAACCCAACAGAAAGGGGTCATTCTTTTGCAGAACGAACATTTGAGGAACGTCGCCATCATCGCCCACGTGGACCACGGCAAAACCACGCTGGTGGACGAGATGCTGAAGCAGGGCGGCGTCTACCGGGAGAACCAGGAGGTGGTGGACCGGGTCATGGACTCCGGCGACCTGGAGCGGGAGCGGGGCATCACCATCCTGGCCAAGAACACCGCCATCCGGTACAAGGACACCAAGATCAACATCGTGGACACCCCGGGCCACGCCGACTTCGGCGGCGAGGTGGAGCGGATCCTGAAGATGGTCAACGGCGTCATTTTGCTGGTGGACGCCGCCGAGGGCCCCATGCCCCAGACCCGCTTCGTCCTCTCCAAGGCCCTGGAGCTGGGCCACCGGGTCATCGTGGTGGTCAACAAGATCGACCGGCCGGATCAGCGGATTCACGAGGTGGTGGACGAGGTGCTGGAGCTGCTGATGGACCTGGACGCCACCCCCGAGCAGCTGGACAGCCCCATGCTGTTCTGCTCCGGCCGGAACGGCACCGCCTCCTACTCTCCCGACGTGCCGGGCACCGATCTCAAGCCCCTGTTTGACACCATCCTGGAGTATATCCCCGCCCCCGAGGCGGACGTGGACCAGCCCTTCCAGATGCTGGTCAGCTCCATCGACTACAACGACTTCGTGGGCCGGATCGCCATCGGCCGCATCGAGCGGGGCACCCTGAAGCAGAACCAGGACATCGCCGTGTGCAACTACCACGACCCGGAGGCCGTGCTGCGGAAGGCGAGAGCCACCGCCATCTACGAGTTCGAGGGCCTGAACCGGGTGCCGGTGACGGAGTCCACCGCCGGCAACATCATCGCCATGAGCGGCATCCCCGACATCACCATCGGCGACACCATCTGCGCCCCCGACTGCGTGGAGGCCCTGCCCTTCGTGAAGATCAGCGCCCCCACCATGGAGATGACCTTCTCCGTCAACGACTCTCCCTTTGCCGGCAAGGAGGGCAAGTTTGTCACCTCCCGCCAGCTGCGGGACCGGCTGTACCGGGAGACGCTGCGGGACGTGTCCCTGAAGGTCTCTGACACCGACAAGGAGACCGCCTTCAACGTGGCGGGCCGGGGCGAGATGAGCCTGTCCATCCTGATCGAGACCATGCGCCGGGAGGGCTATGAGTTCCAGGTGTCCCCCGCCCGTGTGCTGTACAAGGAGATCGACGGCGTCAAGTGCGAGCCCATCGAGCGGCTGGTGGTGGACGTGCCCGGAGACTGCGTGGGCGCGGTCATCGAGAAGCTGGGCGCCCGGAAGGCGGACATGGTGGAGATGACCCCCGTGGGCGAGCGGATGAAGATCGAGTTCCTGATCCCCGCCCGGGGCCTCTTCGGCTACCGCAGCGACTTTTTGACGGACACCAAGGGCGAGGGCATCATGGCCAGTGTGTTCGACTCCTACGCCCCCTATAAGGGCGACATCTCCCGCCGGGGCACCGGCTCCATGATCTCTTTCGACACCGGCGAGTCCGTCACCTACGGCCTGTACAACGCCCAGGAGCGGGGCACGCTGTTCATCGGGCCCGGCGTGCCGGTGTATGCCGGCATGGTCATCGGCGTCAGCCCCCGGAGCGAGGACATCACCGTCAACGTCTGCAAGAAGAAGCAGCTGACCAACATGCGGGCCAGCGGCTCCGACGAGGCGCTGCGGCTGGTACCCCCCAAGCAGATGAGCCTGGAGCAGTGCCTGGAGTTCCTGGCGGACGACGAGCTGCTGGAGGTCACCCCCAAGAGCCTGCGGATGCGCAAGGCGATCCTGGATCACGAGAAGCGCATGAAGGCGCTGCATGGGAAGAAGTAAATCCGTCCTTGCATGGGCCCTGGCCCCCGGAGAGGGGGCTGGGGCCTGTTTGTTTGCCCCGCCGGGGTCACGAGGTCTGGCTCCCGCCAGGGGGCCGTTTCCACGGGGGATGCGCCCCCCATTCTCTTTTTGGTCTTGCCCAAAAAGAGAATGCGCCGCGCCCGGTGGAAGAGAAAAAGGCGCTTGGTCGCAACTTTGCACCTTTGGTGCAAAGTTGCTGTACGGGGGTCGGCGTATCGGTGCCTGCTCCGATTTGGTCCGGCCTTCGGGCACGCTTGGGTCTTCTGCGGTTTTTGTGACTGCCGTCCCGTGGCGGATGGTGCAGAGGTCGTCGGGGTGCAAGAACGCATTTGACCAGCTTCTCTTTCCGCGCGTTCCGCTTCGCTACGCGCTACCTGGGCGGTTGGGGAAGCGCCTGACGCCTCATCGGCCCGCTGGTAAGACCCTTGGCAGGCCCGTAGGGGCGGTTATCAACCGCCCGATCTCCTTCTGCGCGCTGCCCGGGCGGGGGACGGCAAAGGCGGCTGAGCTTCGCTCAGCCGCCTTTGTGTTCGTATTTTTTTAGGAGGTCTTCTACCGCCTCATCTAAGAGGCGGGATTTCGGGATCCGCGTCTGTGCGGCCAGCTTGTTGAAGTCGTCCATCAACTCATTTTTCAGAGAGGATGTGAATCTTGTCCGATTTACTAAAATTGGTTCTGCCATTTCATATGCACCACCTTACAACACATAATAACCATATAGTGTATGTAAAAACAAGTGGTTGCAAATAGTGCATAATAGTGTATAATAGCACTTGGGAGGTGACTACATATGAATCACACCAAGACGATGCTGGCGGATATATTACTGCATCTCCGCAAGAGGGCCGCGCGGCGGGACCCGGTTTGGCGGGATCTGGCGGCACGGGAGGAAGCGGCGTACGGCCGGGTCCGGCGGCGGTGTGCCGGGGACCGGGCGCTTTTGCAGGAGGTGGGGGACCTGTCGGACGCCTGCTGTGCCCTGGCGGAATACGCCGGAGAGTATCAGTTTTTCCTGGGCCTGCAAATGGGCCTGGAATTGGGTGCATTGGACCTGCTGGGCGCGGAAGAGGAGGAAACCATTCCCCATGCGTTTTCCAGTCCATGACCCGACAGATATTCAGTCCGGCCAGCGCGGGAAAACGGGCGGATGAGGGCATCCGCCCCTACGAGTGCCCTGGGTAGCGCGTAGCGAAGCGGAACGCGCGGAAAGAGAAGCAGATCAAATGCGGTTTTGCACCCCGACCCAAGACGCACCCGCGCCGCGGGAATCAACCATCAAGTCCGCACCGCACTACGCCGCGCCCGTCGGGGAGCCATCGCGAACCCGCAGGCACCATCTCACGCCGACCCTCGTATTTAAGCAAACTTGCACGTTCGTGCAAGTTTGCGCCGAACATTTTTTCTTTTCCACCGGGCGCGGCGCATTTTCTTTTTGATGTCTCAAAAAGAAAATGGGGGGCGCATCTGCCCAGCCATCAGCATGGCTGACATTCTGCGTCCAATGGGACGCACCCCCATCAAAAAAATTCAAAATTTCTGCCAAAGGCGGGAACTTTTTCCCACCGCCCTGCGTCTGAATGGACAAACGGAGCAAGATGCTCCCCGGAAGCATTGGAAAGGATGAACGAGTTATGAAAAAGCGAATTCTGCAATGCCTGTCCCTGATCCTCTGCGCCGCCCTGCTGGCGATCCCCGCCGCCGCGGCGGAGACCTCCGATGATGAGGCGGCTGCCACCCGTCCCGGCCCTGTCCAGGTGTGGGGCACCCTGACCTGGCTGGACGACGGCGGCCTGTATGTGGAGAACTCCAGCGAGGGCGCCGCCTATAACGCGGTGATCCTCCACGGCGAGTCCATCATCTGCCTGGACGCCGTCACCGGCGAGCCCATGGGCATCCAGGACCTGAAGGACGGCGACACCATCTACGCCTGGGTGGGGCCCGCCATGACCATGAGCCTGCCGCCCCACGCCACGGCGATCCTGATCCTGGGCAACATCCCCGCCGACTACGCCGTGCCCCGGTTTTATGAGATCGTCTCCGTGACGCCCCAGGCCATGCCGGCCATCTATCCCATCCCGGCCCTGACCTGGACCGAGGTCACCACCACCGACGGCACCACCCTGACCATCACCGACGAGGCCACCCTGACGCCCTACCTGACGAAGAACATCGTCCGGCTGGAGGACCTGATCCCCGGCACCCGCATTCTGGTGTGGTCCGATTCCAAGGGAGAGCCGGAAAAGGTCTTGGTGTTCCCTTATGAATACCGGGGCTACGTCAGCGTGACGGAGGACGGCGATGTGTCTGTCAACGGCTCCGGGGTGGCCCGGCAGGCCAAGACCACCGACGACGGCGACACCCTGCTGCCGGTCCGGGCGGTGGCGGAGGCCCTGGGCATGAAGGTCCACTGGGACGCCCAGCTGGGCGCCGTGGTCTCCTACGGCGATGAGATGGTGAAGCCCGAGGGCGTGACCAGCGAGACGCTGATGACCGCCGTGCCCGGCGGCGCCATCTCCGTCATCAACAGCGACGGCAGCACCTCGGAGATCCCCGGCACCTGCCTGAAGGAGGGCGGCACCACCTACGTCTCCCAGTCCGCCCTGCTGCGGGCCCTGGACCTGTACCTGGCGGACTGAGCCCTGGGGAAAGCGCGTCTCCCCGTTTGAAAAATGTATCAGCAGCCGACGGCGGCGGGGCTTGTCCCCGCCGCCGTTTTTGGAAGCCGCAGGGCCGCGTGTCCCCCGGGGGAGTGCGAGGGGGCGGAGCCCGCCTCGCATGGGATCGAATGCCCCGCGCTTGGCCGCGCGGCGAGCGGAGCGAGGGCTTTTGCGCCGCACAGCGGCGCAAAAGGAACGGCATGCAGGCCGGGGGCTGGGTCTCAGACCCGGCCCCCGGCCGATGGGGCTTGTCCCCGCCGCCGTTTCCCGGTATAATGGAGGCAACTATTTTTCGATCAGGGGGAATTTGACTATGAATACCCGCATGGAACACGACACGATGGGGCAGATCGCCGTCCCGGCGGACCACCACTGGGGCGCCCAGACCCAGCGGAGCCTGGAGAACTTCAAGATCGGCGGCCAGCGCCAGCCCAGGGAGATCATCACCGCCTTTGCTTATTTGAAGGAAGCCTGCGCCTTGGCCAATCAGGAGGCCGGCAAGCTGACGGCGGAACAGGCCGGGGCCATTGCCGCCGTGTGCCGGGAGATCCGGGCGGGGAAGTGGGATGACGAGTTCCCCCTGGTGGTGTGGCAGACCGGCAGCGGCACCCAGACCAACATGAACGTCAACGAGGTCATCGCCCACCTGGCGGGGGACCGGGGCGTCCAGCTCCACCCCAACGACCACGTGAACGCCTCCCAGTCCAGCAACGACACCTTCCCCTCCGCCCTCCACATCGCGGCGGCCCTCAGCGTCACGGAGCAGGTGCTGCCGGCGGCGGAGCGGCTGGCGGCGGCCTTCCGGAAGCTGGAGGAGGGGTATCCCGACCTGATCCGCATCGGCCGGACCCACCTCCAGGACGCCACGCCGCTGAAATTCGCCCAGGAGGTCTCCGGCTGGCGGGAGCTGGTGGAGGCCCCCTGCCGGATGCTGCGGGCGGCTTTGCCGGAATTGCAGAAGCTGGCCATCGGCGGCACCGCCGTGGGCACCGGCCTCAACGCCCCCAAGGGGTACGATGAGATGGTGTGCCGGCGGCTGCGGGAGACGACCGGGGCGGACTTCACGCCGGATGCCAACAAGTTCCACGCCTTGACCAGCAAGGACGCCCTGGTGTTTGCCCACGGGGCCCTGAAGGCCCTGGCGGCCAACCTCATGAAGATCGCCAACGACATCCGCTGGGAGGCCAGCGGCCCCCGGTGCGGCATGGGGGAGCTCCACATCCCGGAGAACGAGCCCGGCAGCTCCATCATGCCCGGCAAGGTGAACCCAACCCAGTGCGAGGCCGTCACCATGGCGGCGGTCCAGGTGATGGGGAACGACGCGGCCATCGGCTTTGCCGCCAGCCAGGGGAACTTCCAGCTGAATGTGTTCCTGCCGGTGAGCGCCTACAACTTCCTGCTGTCCGCCCGGCTGCTGGCAGACGTGTGCGACTCCTTCCGGGTCCACTGCGTGGAGGGAATCACCCCCAATGTGGAGAAGATGGCGGACAATCTCAACAACTCGTTGATGCTGGTCACCTGCCTGACGCCGAAGATCGGCTACGAAGCGGCGGCGGCCTGCGCCAAAAAGGCCCTGCACGACGGCACCACCCTGAAAGAGGCGGTGCTGGCCCTGGGGTATCTGACGGGGCCGGAGTTCGACGAGACCGTGCGGCCGGAGAAGATGGTGTAAACCCATATCCCACCGGGGACGAAGTTTTTTCGCCCCCGGTGGGATGCTTTGCATTTCCGGGACGTTTACCGGATAGGGGGGCCATGTCCCCGCGAGAGATGGGAGGCGAGTACCTTGCTTGCAACACTGCTGGCCATGCTGGAGACGGAGGAGGACCGGGAACGGTTCCTGAAGCTCCACGGGGCCTACGAGAAGAAGCTGTACGCCGTGGCGGCCCGGGTGCTGGGGGACCCCGCGGCGGCGGAGGAC
>DWZJ01000075.1 GCA_019118245.1 Candidatus Oscillibacter excrementigallinarum | reverse complement strand
GACGGCAAGGCCCTGGTCATCATCACCCACAAGCTCCACGAGGTCATGGACGTGTCCGACCGGGTGGCGGTGCTGCGAAAGGGCAAATACATCGGCGACGTGGCCACCTGTGACACCTCGCCCCAGAAGCTGACGGACATGATGGTGGGCCACGCGGTGACGCTGAACATCGACCGCCCCCTGGTGGAGGACCGCAACCTGCGGCTGGAGGTGAAGGACCTGACCGTCCTGACGCCAGACGGCATCCAGGCGCTGGACCATGTCTCCTTCGACGCCTACGGCGGAGAGATCCTGGGCATCGCGGGCATCTCCGGCAGCGGCCAGAAGGAGCTGCTGGAGGCCATCGCCGGCCTCCGGGCCGCCCAGCCCAGGTCCCATGTCATCTACCATCCCCCCTCTCCTCACGAGCCCATCGCCGGGCAGCACGTGCCGGTGGACCGGGGCGGCGAGGAGCTGTTGGGCAAGAATCCCCGCCAGATCCACGACATCGGCGTGTCCATGGCCTTCGTGCCGGAGGACCGGCTGGGCATGGGCCTGGTGGGCTCCATGGGCATGGCGGACAACATGATGCTCAAGACGTACCGCTCCGGCCGGGGTCCTCTGCTGGACCGCAAGCCTCCCCGCCAGCTGGCGGAAAAGGTGAAGCAGGAGCTGGACGTGCTGACTCCCAGCATCAACACCCCGGTCCGCCGGCTCTCCGGCGGCAATGTGCAGAAGGTGCTGGTGGGCCGTGAGATCTCCCAGAACCCCTCGGTGCTGATGACCGCCTACGCGGTGCGGGGCCTGGACATCAACACCTCCTATACCATTTACAATCTGCTGACGGAGCAGAAGCAGAAGGGCGTGGCGGTCATCTACGTGGGCGAGGACCTGGACGTGCTGCTGGAGCTGTGCGACCGGATCCTGGTGCTCTGCGGCGGCCAGGTCAGCGGCATCGTGGATGGTCGGACCACCACGAAAGAGGAAGTGGGCCTGCTGATGACCCGCTTTGTAAAGGAGGCGAAGGAGGCATGACGCAAGTGAAGTCCAAGGAGCCTCTGCTTCGGATCGCCAAACGGGACGCCATCCCCCGCCCCAAGGCCTGGGCCATCCGCATCATTGCGGTGCTGCTGTCCCTGGTGGTGAGCGGCGTCTTCATCTTCGCCGTCACCAAGCTGAACCCCATCGCGGTCTACCAGGGCATCTTTGACGGTGCCTTCGGAACGCCCCGCCGCAGCTGGGTCACCATCCGGGAGGCCATGATGCTGCTGTGCATCGGCGTGGGCCTGGCCCCCGCCTTCAAGATGCGCTTCTGGAACATCGGCGCGGAGGGGCAGATCCTCATCGGCGGCATCGTCACCGCCGGATTCATGCGGGCCTTCGGCGGCGACATCCCCACGCCGGCCCTGCTGGTGATCATGGCGGTGGTCAGCCTGCTGGCCGGTGCGGCGTGGGGCATGGTGCCCGCCACCTTCAAGGCCTTTTGGAATACCAACGAGACGTTGTTCACCCTGATGATGAACTATGTGGCCATCCAGCTGACCAGCTACTTCGTGGCCCTGTGGGAGAACCCCGTGGGCTCCAACACCGTGGGCGTCATCAACCAGCAGACCCGGGACGGCTGGTTCCCCGCCATCTTCGGCCAGGAGTACGGTCTGAACGTGCTGCTGGTGATGCTGCTGACCGTGGGGATGTTCCTGTACTTGCGATACTCCAAGCAGGGATATGAGATCTCCGTGGTGGGCGACAGCGAGAACACCGCCCGGTACGCGGGCATCAACGTGAAGAAGGTCACCATCCGCACCATGGCCATCTCCGGCGCCATCTGCGGCCTGGCGGGCTTCATCGCCGTGGCGGGCGCCAGCCACACCATCTCCACCTCCACCGCCGGCGGCCGCGGCTTCACCGCCATCATCGTGGCCTGGCTGGCCCAGTTCAACACCTTCGTGATGATCCTGATTTCCTTCCTGCTGGTGTTCCTGCAGCAGGGCGCTATCCGGATCGCATCCCTCTACAACCTGAACGACTATGCCTCCAACATCATCACAGGCATCATCCTGTTCTTCATCCTGGGCAGCGAATTCTTCATCAACTACCGCGTCATCCTGCGGGGCGGAAAGGAGGGCGGCAAGAAATGACAGTCGACCAAATCGTGCAGTTGATCCAATCCGCCGTTCAGTTCGGCACCGTGATCATGTTCGGCGCCATCGGTGAGATCCTGACGGAGAAGTCCGGCAACCTGAACCTGGGCGTCCCCGGCATCATGTACCTGGGCGGCATCGCGGGCCTGGCGGCCTCCTTCTTCTATGAGTTCAACAATCCCGCTCCCTCCGGTCTCGTGTGCCTGGTGATCTCCTTCCTGGCGGCCTTCGCGGCCTCCGCCCTGGGCGGCCTGCTGTACAGCTTCCTCACCATCACCCTCCGGGCCAACCAGAACGTCACCGGCCTGACCCTGACCATCTTCGGCGGCGGTGTGGCCAACTTCTTCGGCGGCACCCTGAACTCCATGGCCGGCGGCGTGGGCCAGATCTCCGTGGCCACCACCAGCGCGGTGTACCGGGCCTCCATCCACTCCGTCACGGACTTCGGCCTGGTGGGCCGGCTGCTGCTGAACTACGGCTTCATGGTGTACCTGGCCATCGTGCTGGCCGTGGTGCTCCAGCTGTTCCTCAACCGGACCCGGATGGGCCTGAACCTCCGGGCCGTGGGCGAGAATCCCGCCACGGCGGACGCGGCGGGCATCAACGTCGCCCGGAACAAGTATCTGGCCACCTGCGTGGGCGCCGGCATCTCCGGCCTGGGCGGCCTGTACTACACCATGGATTACATCAAGGGCACCTGGGCCAACGACGGCACCATCGAGTCCCTGGGCTGGCTGGCCGTGGCGCTGGTCATCTTCGCCACCTGGCGGAGCGTCAACGCCATCTGGGGCTCCTATCTCTTCGGCCTGCTGTTCTGGGTGTACCTCATCATCCCCGGCCTGGGCCGGCGGGACACCTACCTCTTCAATATGCTGCCGTACCTGGTGACCATCGCGGTGCTGATCTTCGTCTCCCTGCGGAACAAGAAGGAGAATCAGCCCCCCGCCAGCCTGGGTCTGGCGTACTTCCGAGAAGAACGGTAGCAGTCCATCCCTCAAATGCAGAGAGCGCCGCGGCTTCCAGCCGCGGCGCTCTCTTGGTTTTGTACTCAGTTCTCCGCCTGGTGGTGCTGGGCGGCGGTGAGGATGTTCCGCATCAGCATGGCCCGGGTCATGGGGCCCACGCCGCCGGGCACCGGGGTGATGTAGGCAGCCTTGGGCTCCACCGCGGCGTAGTCCACGTCGCCGCAGAGCTTGCCCTCCGCGTTGCGGTTCATGGCCACGTCGATGACCACGGCCCCCTCTTTCACCATGTCGGCGGTGATGAGGCCCACCCGGCCCACAGCAGACACCAGGATGTCCGCCTCCCGGGTGATGTCCGCCAGGTCCGGCGTCTTGGAGTGGCAGATGGTCACTGTGCCGTCCTGCTGGAGCAGCAGCGTGGCCATGGGCTTGCCCACGATGTTGCTGCGGCCCAGCACCACGCACCGCTTTCCGGCAGGGGAGATGCCATATTCCCCCAGCATCTCCATGACACCGGCGGGTGTGCAGGGCAGAAACACCGGGTCCCCCGCCGTCAGACGGCCCACGTTATAGGGGTGGAAACAATCCACGTCCTTGTCCGGCGCGATGGCGTTCAGCACCGCCTCCTCATTCAGATGGGCGGGCAATGGCAGCTGGCACAAGATGCCGTCCACGTCCGGGTCACGATTCAGCTGCCCGATCAGGGCCAGCAGCTCCGCTTGGGTCGTCTCCTCCGGCAGGGCGTGCTCAAAGCTCCGGAATCCGCACTCGGCGCAGTCCCGCTCCTTCCCATTCACATAGACCCGGGAGGCGGGATCGTTCCCCACCAGGATCACCGCCAGCCCCGGCTGCCGGCGCAGAGGCTTCGCCGCCTCCGCCACCTGAGCCTTGACCTTGGCCGCCAGGGCCTTGCCGTCAATGCGTACCGCCATCGGTGTCCTCCTTTTCCGGTTCAGTGTTCTGAGCTTCCTCCGGCTGGGCGGGCGCCGGGCCCCCCGGCTCCGCGCCGTTTTCCGTCTCCGCAGAGGAGGGAGGCTCCTCTGCCGGCTCCTCCGGCCGGGAGTCCAGGGTCCCAGCCTCTTCTGCCTCCGCCTGCCTGGCCAAGGCCACCTGGTTGGCCCACAGCTCCTCCGGTGTGTGCTGTTTGATCCTGATGTTGTAGAACAGCATCACCGCAGCTACCGCCGCCAGCACCAGGCTCAGGGCCTGGGATACCCGGATAGGCTGGCCCAGGAAGGTCCAGTCAAAGAGGTACAGGCTGTCGGTCCGCAGGCCCTCGATCCAGAAGCGGCCCAGGCCGTACCACAGGAAGTAGAACCAGGTGTTCTCCCCGTCGAACCGGCGGGCCTTGGACACCACGAACAGGATCAGCAGCAGGCCGATCAGATTCCACAGGCTCTCATAGAAAAAGGTGGGATGGACCTCGATATACTCCGTGGCGCTGGTCCACAGGCGCATCCGCCAGGGCAGTGTGGTCTCGGCCCCGAAGGCCTCCCGGTTGATGAAGTTGGCCCAGCGGCCGATGCACTGACCCAGCAGCAAGCCCATCGCCGCCAGATCCGTCATGGCCCCCAGCTTGATCCTCTTGTGCCGGGTATAGCAGAAGGCCACGATCACCCCGGCGATCACTGCGCCGTAGATGGCCAGGCCGCCGTCCCAGACCGCCACCATCTCGCCCCAGTTCAGGCTGCCGTCGGCGTTGCGGTAGAGGTCCAGATAGAAGATCACGTAGTAGAGCCGGGCGCCGATGATGCAGCTGGGCACTGCCCACAGCACCATATCCAGCACGTTGTCCTCCGTCAGGCCGTACCGCTTGGCCTGCTTGGTGCACAGCAGCAGGCCCGCCAGCAGGCCGATGGCCAAAATGATGCCGTACCAGTAGATCCCATGGCCGATGTGGATGGCAATGGGGTCCGGATTGAACTCCCAGTCTCCAAACAGGCCGGGAAAGCTGATGGGCATATCCTGTAATGCTCTCAAATAGGGTTCCCCCTCTTTCTCTGTATGTGTCGGAGTCAGTTCTCCGTGGGCACGATCTCGCTGAGGACCGCCCGGTCCGCTGTCAGGTTGTCCCGCAGGAAGGCGGTCACATCCTCTTTCGTGATGGAATCGAACACCTGGGGGAACCGGAAGGGGTCGTAGCCGTGGAAGTACCCCTCCGTCAGGGTGACGGCGATGTTCTCAAAGGAGTTCAGCCCCCGGAGATTGGAGCCGAAGGACGCCCGGCGCACCCGCTGGTAGTAGTCCTCATCGATGCCCTCCGCTGCCAGGCGCTCCGCCTCCCTCTGGATCTCCGCCGCGGCCCGGCGGGCATCCCGGCTGTCGCCGCCGGCATAGAGGTACGCCACCCCCGGCATCATCTCAAAGGCGCCGCCGAAGCTGGTGTTGATGAGGCCCTCCTCATAGAGCCGCTGGTACAGGGGGCTGGAATCCCCCAGCAGAAGGTCGCAGGCCATGTCCCCGATGACGGCCGTGCGGAGATAGTCCTCCCCATCCGCTGCGGGGGCGCACTTGTAGGCCGTCAGGAACTGGGGCGCGGAGACCTCCATGGCCAGGCGGGTCTCCTTCTCCGCCACCTGGGCGGGCTCCTGGCCGTAATCCCGGGGGATCACCGGGCCGCCCTCCCGGGGCAGGATGCGCCGGGCCAGGTCCACCACATGGACCGGGTCCACGTTGCCCACCACCGTCAGGATCATGTTGGAGGGAGTGTAGAAGGCCTTGTGGCAGTCGTACAGCGTCTCCGCCGTGATATGGGAGATGCTCTCCACCGTGCCGGCGATAGAGGTCCGGGCGGTGCTCTTCTGATACAGGGCCTGCATCATCCGGGTATAGAGCTGCCAGTCCGGGTTGTCCTCGATCATGCGGATCTCCTGGCCGATGATGCCCTGCTCCTTGGCCACGCTCTCCTCGGTGAAATAGGGGATGGAGACGAAGGAGAGCAGGATCTCCAGGTTCTCCTCAAAATGTGCCGTGGAGTCGAAGTAGTATCCGGTCATGGCGTTGGAGGTGAAGGCGTTGGGCTCCGCGCCGTTTTTCGCCAGCTCCTGGAGGGCGTTGCCCTCCTTGGTGTCGAACATCTTGTGCTCCAGGTAGTGGGCGATGCCCGCCGGGGTGTCCAGCCACTTGCCGTCCAGGCAGAAGCGGGTGTCCATCCCGCCGTACCGGGTGGCGAAGAAGGCGTACTTCTTGGCGTGCTCCGGCTTGGGGACCACGCAGATCTGCAGGCCGTTGGGCAATACCTCCCGGTAGACGGACTCGCCGATCCGCTCGTAAAACGTCTGCTTCATTCCGCAGCCTCCTTTCCCTTCAGGAAGTACACCGTGTCCAGGGAGACGATCTGCATGGCGTCGAAGATCCGCTCCGCCGTCACGTGCCGCACCTGCTCCGCCAGCAGCTCCGGCGTGTCCTCCTGTCCGGTGGCCGCCTGGCCCAGATAGAAGTTCTCCAGCTTGCCCTGGGAGTCTCCCATGGAGGCGTAGGCGTTCAGCAGGGTGCTGCGGGCGCCCTCCAGCTCCCAGTCCTCCAGGCGGCCCTCCTGCACGGCGGCCAGCTGGGCCATGATCTCATCATAGGCCTTCTGGTAGTTCTGGAACTCGATGCCGGAGGAGACGGTGATGAGCCGCTTCTGCCGGTGGTAGGCGGAGGAGGCGTAGTAGCAAAGGGACAGCTTCTCCCGCACGTTCAAGAACAGCTTGGAGTTGCTGCTGCCGCCGAACAGCGTGTTGCCCATCAGGGTGGCGGCGTAGTCGTCGCTGCCGCAGGCGAAGCCCATGCCCAGTTTGCCCTGGGTCACGTCCATGGCCTCCTCCACCCGCTTCACCTGGTTCCGGGCCGGGTGGGGCGTGGAAGGGGCGATGTCCCGGATGCCGTCCCGGGGCAGGGTGGCAAAGGCGGCGGCCAGAGCCTGCCGCACCCGCTCCAGGGGGGCGCTGCCGCAGTAGAACAGCTCCAGCCGGGCGGTGGAAAGCAGCTCGCCGTACAGGGCGTGGAGCTTGGGCATCTGCAGCTTCTCCGCGCTGGCCTCGTCCCCCAGGCGGCTGATGCCGTAGGGCTCGCCGTCGCACATCTCCCGCAGCAGACGGGCGTAGGCATACTCCCGCTTATCGTTCACCTGGCTGCGGATGGCGTCGATCAGGTTGGTCTTTTCGCCCTCAAAATAGGCGGCCACAAAGCGGCCCCGCTCGGTCACCGGGTCGCACAGCAGCTCCCCCAGCAGCTCCGCCACCGGCTCCAGCAGCTGCTCCCCGCCGGGGATGTAGCTGTCGTCGATGAAGCTGGCCACGAAGCCCACGCACTGGTTCTCCCCCTGCTTGCGGACCGTGTAGTCCACGGAGGCGCCGTACAGCTGGTCCAGCCGGGCGGACAATGCCCCCAGGTCGGGATACCGCACCGTGCCACGGCGCAGGATGGCCGGCAGCAGCGCATAGGCGGCGGCCGTCTCCTGCCGCAGGGGGGTGACGAACTGGGCCGAGAGCAGGCTGGTCTTGAATTTTCTGGCCTGCAGATAGGTGAGGTACACCCCGTTGGCCAGTTGCATTCTGGTTCTTTCCAAAATCTCAACTCCTTTGCGGAATGACAGGCATTCCTTTCTCGGATGCAATACAAGAGGTATTATAGTATATCCTGGCATATAATTCAAATTCTATTTTATGAATTTCCGTCCCCGTCCAGGACCTGCCGCAGCACCCGCAGGAAATTGCCCCGGGCGATCCCTTCCCGCTCCTGGCGGCTCATCCCCAGCTGTTCCAGCCAGTAGAAGAGGTTTTGGATGTGGGCGGCGCTCTCCAGCCCCTCCGCCCCCTCGTTGCCGGGGCCCATGAACTCGCAGAAGTCAAAGCCGCAGCCCACGCGCTCCACCCCCATGACCTCCGCCATATGGGCCGCGTGAAGGGCCAAGGTCCTGGCGGTCTGCTGCCGGGGCTCCGTGTGGACGAAGCCGTGGAAGGCGTTGAGCCCCACCACGCCGCCGGTGTCCCGGATGCGGCGCAGCTGGTCGTCCGTCAGATTCCGGGGCACCTCGCACAGGGCGCGGCAGTTGGAGTGGGAGGCGATCACCGGCCCGGCGGCCAGGTCCATCACGTCCCAGAAGCCGCCATCATTCAGGTGGGACACGTCCACCACCATCCCCAGCTCCCCCATCCGGCGGACGGCCCGGCGGCCCGCCTCTGTCAGTCCCGCCCGGGGATCGCCCCCGGCGCCTGCGGCCAGGGCGTTGGTCTCGTTCCAGGTGAGCATCCCCAGCCGGACGCCCTGGCCGTAGTACCAGTCCACGCCCCGGTGGTCCGCCCCGACGGCCGCCATGCCCTCCACTGCCAGAAAGGCGTAGAGCTGTCCCGCAGACCGGGCCGCCTCCGCCTCGGCCACCGTGCGGACCGGGCGGATCCGGCCGCACTCCCGCAGCTCTGCCCGGGCGCAGGCGAACATCTGATGGGTGCGGCCCAGATAGGCCTCCGGGTCACGCCAGGCGGTGTCCTTCCAGAAGGTCTCCCGAGGACCACTGGCCCAGACGGCCAGCACCAGCCCCTCCACACCGCCCCGCCGCAGCCGGTCCAGGTGATGGTGCTCCAGCACCTGATGCTCCCCCAGCAGCCGCCGCCGGGTCACGTCGTACAGCAGGTCGGAATGCGCGTCGAATACCATACGTTCCCTCCGTTCTGTTTGGTCCTCTCCAGCATATGCGCTCTTTTTGAGATCCGCAAGCCATTTCTGATGAGGACGGGCAATTTTTTCCGGATTTCTTTCGTTTTTCCCCTTGACTTTTCTGTCAAAATCCTGTAAACTATTTCTCGTTGTAAAGGGATACAACTTTACAGAAATGGGGGAGTTCATGAAAAATCAGACTTACCGCATGACCATGCTCTTCGATTTTTACGGCGAACTCCTCACCGAACGGCAGAAGGAATTCTTCGACCTCTATTACAATGAGGACCTGTCCCTGGCCGAGATCGCGGAAAACGCCGGCATCTCCCGCCAGGGCGTCCGGGACGTGATCGTCCGGGCGGAGGGCATCATGCAGGAGGTGGAGGACAAGACCGGCCTGATCCGGCGGTTCGAGCAGATGCGGGGCCATTTGCAGGCCATCGAGGACGCCGCCGCCGAGCTGAAGACCATCAACTACCGTCAGTATGAGGACCCCCGGCTGACCGAGCTGGCGGATCTGATCCACGCGGAGGCCTCCGCATTGAAGGAATGATCGCATGGCATTTGAAGGGCTCACCGAAAAACTGAACGCAACATTCAAGAAGCTGCGGGGCAAGGGCCGCCTGACGGAAAACGACGTCCGGGAGGCCATGCGGGAGGTCCGCCTGGCTCTGCTGGAGGCCGACGTCAGCTACAAGGTGGTCAAGGAGTTCGTGGCCTCCGTCACCGAGCGGGCCGTGGGCTCCGACGTGCTGGACAGCCTGACCCCTGCCCAGCAGGTCATCAAGATCGTCAACGAGGAGCTGACCAAGCTCATGGGCGGCGGCACAGCCCGGCTGTCCATGGCCAACAGCGGCCCCACCGTCGTGATGATGGTGGGCCTCCAGGGCGCCGGCAAGACCACCACCACCGCCAAGCTGGCGGGCCTGATGCGCCGGCAGCTGGGCAAGCGGCCGCTGCTGGCGGCCTGCGACGTGTACCGCCCCGCCGCCATCGAACAGCTGAAGGTGGTGGGCGGCCAGCTGGACCTGCCGGTGTTCGAGCAGGGCCAGGGCGACCCGGTACAGATCGCGGAGAACGCCATCCGCCATGCCCGGGACCACGGCAACGACATGGTGTTTCTGGACACCGCCGGCCGCCTCCATGTGGACGAGGCGCTGATGGACGAGCTGAAGCGGATGAAGGCCGCTGTCCGCCCCAATGAGATCCTGCTGGTGGTGGACGCCATGACCGGTCAGGACGCCGTCAATGCCGCCACCGCCTTTGACGAGGCGCTGGGCATCGACGGCGTGGTGCTGACCAAGCTGGACGGCGACGCCCGGGGCGGCGCTGCCCTCTCCATCCGGGCCTCCACCGGCAAGCCCATCAAATTCGTGGGCACCGGCGAAAAGCTGGACATGATCGAGCCCTTCCATCCGGACCGGATGGCATCCCGCATCCTGGGCATGGGCGATATGCTGTCCTTTATCGAAAAGGCGGAGGCCGCCTATGACGAAAAGCAGGCGGCCAAGCTGGAGGAAAAGCTCCGCAAGAACCGTCTGACGCTCCAGGACTATTACGAGCAGCTGCAGCAGCTGCGGAACATGGGCGATCTGAGCCAGCTGGCCGGCATGATGCCCGGCGCACTGGGCAAGCAGATGGCCGGTGCCACCATCGACGACAAGGCCCTGGCCCATACGGAGGCCATCATCCTCTCCATGACGCCCCAGGAGCGGGAGAATCCCCAGATCCTGAACGCCAGCCGGAAGAAGCGTATCGCCGCCGGCTGTGGATTACAGGTGGTGGATGTGAACCGGCTGCTGAAGCAGTTCGAGATGATGCAGCAGATCACCAAGCAGATGACCCGCGGCCGGCTTCCCAGAATGGGAGGCGGCGGCATGGGCGGCCGGATGTACGGCTTCGGCCGGAAGAAGCGGCTGAAATAAAACGGATATAAGTGCTACGCATTTATAGATACAATTTTTACTTTACTTTTGGAGGTAACAAATCATGGTGAAAATCAGACTGCGCCGGCTCGGCGCCAAGAAGGCTCCTTTCTATCGCGTTGTGGTGGCGGACTCGCGCTTCCCCCGGGACGGCCGCTTCATCGAGGAGATTGGCACTTACAACCCCTGCGTCTCCCCCGCTGAGATCAAGATCGACACGGAGCGTGCCCAGGCCTGGATCAAGTCCGGCGCCCAGCCCACCGACACCGTCAGAGCTCTGCTGAAAAAAGTAGAAGTCCTCTGATCCGGAGGATCGGGCATGAAAGAGTTGCTGCTCTACATCGCCAGAAACCTTGTGGATGATCCTGACGCCGTCTCTGTCACCGAGGTGCAGGGGGCCCAGGAGCTGACGCTGGAGCTGCGCGTCGCTCCCGATGACATGGGAAAGGTCATCGGGCGGCAGGGCCGCATCGCAAAGGAGATCCGGACCGTCATCCGTGCCTACGCCCAGCGCACCGGCCAGAAGGTTTCCGTAGATATTGTAGATTGAACTGATCGTCCGGCGGTTATGCCCGGACCTGGAAGGAGGGGCGCCTGCTGGTCCCCTCCTTCTCTGTCTTTCCCGCAGCCGGTTGGCACGTCTCTCCGGCCGCGGGCCATCCCCCGTCCAACCTGACCGATGCGCCGCGGGCGTTCCGCGGGATTGGAGGCTCTGTTGTCCACGGAAAAGAAGAAAAAGTTCATTGTCGACGTCACCTATCTGGCACTGGTGCTGGCGCTGGGCTATCTGGCGCTGAAGTACGCGCTGCCGCTGCTGATGCCCTTTGTGCTGGCGTTTGTGATTGCCTATGTGCTGCGGCGTCCCATCCGCTTCCTCTCCCGGGTAGTCCATGTGCCCAAGGGACTGGTGGCTGTGCTGCTGGTGGTGCTGACCTACGGGGTCATCGGGCGGCAGGGCCGCATCGCAAAGGAGATCCGGACC